>CALALV010000152.1 GCA_937925605.1 uncultured Woeseia sp. | reverse complement strand
CGGGCCGGCGTTCGTCGACCGCGAGCGGCAGCTCGCCGCCTGCGGCGACTGGGCGATCCGCGGCCGGGTGGAGGCCGCCTACCGCGCGGCGGCGGACATGCTCGAGCAGCTCGAACCCGTGCTCGCCGGGGTGACCACTGGCGCGACGGACTGAGACTGGCTAGTCTCCGACGCCATGACATTTGCCACGCTCGTCTGGGGCGGCTTCATCCTGCTGATCGTCGCGATGGTCGCGCTGGATCTCGGCGTCTTTCATCGCCGCCCGCGCGTCGTCACGCTGCCCGAGGCGCTCGGCTGGACCGCCGCCTGGATCGCGCTCGCGCTCTTGTTCAACGTCGGCGTCTACTACCTCTACGAGCTGAACCCGTCCGGCTGGGACATCGACACCCGGCAACTGACGGGCAGCGAGGCGGCGCTGCAGTTCTTCACCGGCTACCTCGTCGAGAAGTCCCTCTCGATCGACAACATCTTCGTCATCGCAATGATCTTCGCGCACTTCCGCGTGCCGCTCTCCGAGCAGCACCGGGTGCTGTTCTGGGGCATCTTCGGCGCGCTGGTACTGCGCGGCATCATGATTGCCGGCGGCCTCGTGCTGCTCGAGCGTTTCGCGTGGATCGTCTACGTTTTCGGCGGCCTGCTGATCTACTCGGCCGCGTCGATGCTGGTCACGCGCCACGACACGCTGAGCCCGGACAAGAACCTGCTGGTCAGGCTCGTGCGCCGCGTCTACCCGGTGACCACGGACTTCCACGGCAGCCGCTTCTTCGTCGTCGAGGACGGCGTGCGCAAGGCGACGCCGCTGTTCCTGGCGCTGGTCCTGGTCGAGGCCAGCGACGTGACCTTCGCGATCGACTCGATTCCCGCGATCTTCGCCGTCACCCAGGATCCGTTCCTCGTTTTCACGTCGAACGTTTTCGCGCTGCTGGGGTTGCGCTCGCTGTATTTCGTGCTGGCCGGGCTGATGGAGCGCTTCCGCTACCTGAAAGTCAGCCTCGTGTTCCTGCTCGCGTACATCGGCGTGAAGATGATGCTGGTGCACCACTACCCGATTCCCAACCCGGTATCGCTCGCGATCATCGGCGGCATCCTGTCGGTCGGCGTACTGGCGTCGCTCGCGGTGGGCCGCGACAGCATAGCGCTCGTCTCGCCGATCGCGAGCGAAATGGAACGGATCGCCCTCGCCAGCTACCGGCAGGCCCGGCGCGCGATCGCGCTGGTGATGGGATCTTCGGTGCTGTTGATCGGCATCGCGATACACGTGACCCCCGGGCCCGACATCGTGCTGGTGCCGCTCGGGATCGTCGTACTGGCGATCGAGTTTGCGTGGGCCGGCCGCTGGCTGCGCCGGGTGCGACAGGACCTGGCGCGGGCGCGCAACGGCTAGCTCCGGCCGGCGCGGGGCCCGGGGCGGCGCGCGCCGCGAGGCAGCGGCGTTGCCGCGAACCGGCCGGGTCAGTCCGTGACGAACCCGGCGAACCCGTCGACGAAGCTCTTCAGGCGCTCGCGGACGTCGTCGTCCGCCAGGCGGCTGTCTTCGTCGAACAGCTTGCCGGCGCGCGACACCTGCAGCCGCCCGCCGAACCATTGGCGCACCTGCAGTGTACGCATGACGGGCAGCCAGGCGTTCTGAGCGAGAATCGTGCCGAAGCCGCCCGGGGATGCGCCGATGATGGCGACCTTCAGATCGACGAAAACGTGCGGGTCCTCGCCGGGACGGCGCGACAGCCAGTCGATGCCGTTTTTCACCACGCCCGGGATCGAGTTGTTGTACTCGGGCGTCGCGATCAGCAACCCGTCGGATCCGGCTATGCGACGGCGCAGGTCGTTCACGGACGCGGGGATGCCCTCGCGGTCTTCGAGATCGGCATCGTAGAGCGGGATCCCGTGCAGGGTCGCGATGTCGATCTCGACGCCGTCCCCGGCGACTTCGGCCGCCGCGCGCAGCAGCGCCGTGTTGAAGGAATCGCGGCGCAGGCTGCCGGACAGTCCCAGGATGCGGGTCATGCGGTACTCCTTGTCTGATTCGCGACGATCGCCGGGGCGATCGTAAGCAAGAGTGGAACGGCGCGGGCCGCGCCGGGAGTCATCAGAGGTCGCGCGGCGCGACTTCGACCATGATCTCGTTGCGCCGCAGGAACCACGGCGTCAGCGGACCATTGTAACGGGCCAGCAGCGGCTCGCCGGTGATCTGCACGTGATCGTCGGCCAGTGCCGTCAGCAGCAGGGCCTCGTGCTTCTCGTAGTTGCGCCTGGACCAGAAGCCGCTGAAGCGGCGCACGGCCATCGTGCGCGCGGGCACCCGGCGCAGTTCGACGCGCGGATCGTCGGGCACGGGCAGGGTCTCCATCGTGTAGCGGCTTTCCATGAAGAAGCTATAGACGAAACGCCCGGGCGCCGGCTCTGCCGAAGCGACCGGCACCGTCATGTTCATCTCGACGCTGTCGCCGGCTTCGCGCGACTCGACCGGGACGGTCATCTGCATCTCTTCGCGGCGGCTGTTCCTGCCAAAGATGTAGCCGGCGAGCCGCCGGAACGCCTCGTTGCCCGCGTCATCGAACTCGCCGGTCACGATCGTCTGGGCAACGATGTACGGCTCGTAGCGGCGCAGCTCGTAGAAGTCGCGCTGCTCGAGCACCGTGTAGGCAGGTTCTTCGTAGCCCTGCGCCGTCGCGGCAGGCAGCAGGGCGATGAGCGGCAGCAGGGCGCGCAGGTAACTGGCATCGATTTCCATGCGCCGCACTGTAGCAACGGCGCCCGGGCGACCGGTTTTCGCGCTGTATGCGGTTGTTGCGGTTTGTTTCCGGGCGCGGGCGGCCGCGGCGCGCCCGGCGCTGGGCTATACTGGCGTCCCGTCACTTCCCGGTGACCGCCATGAACCGTATGCCAGCCCGCCTTTACCCCCTGGCGCTCGTCGCCCTGCTCGCCGCCTGCGCGCAACAGCCGGAACGCACCAGCGCCGGTCCGGAACTCGCCTCGCGCGCGAGCCTCAAGTGCCCGGCCGGGCAGACGATGATCTGCGAGGCGCGGAGCATCGGGCGAATCCGGCACGGTACGTTCGCGCGGGCCAACGACCGGTGCGCCTGCGTGCGGCAGGACTTGCCGGCCCTGAAGACGCCGGTGATCCCGACGCCGCGCTGAGGAGCGCGCCGCCGCCGCGGCGCAGGGGCAGGACGTCAGCTAGCGGATGTCGTCCGGCCAGGCCGTGACGCCATCGCGGCCGCGTGCCTTCGTGTGGTAGAGCGCCTGGTCGGCGCGCTCGATCAGCGCCTCGCTGGCCGCTTCTTCCGACGGGTCGTTGACCGCGAAGCCGATGCTCAGCGTGGCGGCAACGTTGCCACTGCGCAGCGCCAGCGGCGCGCGGCGCAGGTTGCTGCGGATGCGCTCGCTGACGTTACGGGCGATTGCCGGGCTCGCGTCGCGCAGCACGACGAGGAACTCGTCGCCGCCGAAGCGGCAGACGACGTCGTCCGGTCGGACGGAGCTGACGATACCGGCGGCGACCTGCCGCAGCACCTGGTCGCCGACCTGGTGACCGTGGCGATCGTTGATGCCCTTGAAGTCGTCGATGTCGACCATGCAGACGGCGAATTGCTCGTAGCTCTTGCGCGAGCGCTCGAGCATCATGTGCAGGAGCTCCATGCCGCCGCGACGATTCCAGACACGGGTCAGCGTATCCAGCAGCGCCTGCCGCCGCGCCTCGCCCAGTTTCGCGACGAGCTGGCTCTGCGCGTCCCACAGGTCCGCGGTGACGAGTTCGCGCTCCGCGAGCTGGCCGACGTCGCGCAGGCAGGTCTCGATTGCCGGCCCTGCCTTGCGTGGCTTCGGATCGAGTGCGCAGAACGTGCCGATCAGGCGGCCGTCCGCGTCCTTCAGCGGGTAGCCGGCATAGAAGCGGAATTTCGGGCCGTCGGCGACGAAGCGCTTACCGGCGTAGCGTTCGTCTTCGGCCATGTCGGGTACGATCAGGGCTTCGCCGCTCTCGACCACGTGCCGGCACAAGCTGTCGGCGAGCGGAATCTCGGTGACCCGCCAGCCGAGCACCGACTTGAACCACTGCTTGTCCTGCGTGACCAGCGACACGGCGGCGACGCGCGTGCCCATGGCGCGCTTGCCGAGACGCGTGATGCGCTCGAACCGCTCCTCGAGCGGAGTGTAGAACACCGCCATCTTGTGCAGGCTCGCGAGCCGCACGGTGGCCGTGCTCGCGAGTGACTGCGTCAATGTCGTAATGGTCCCTTCGGAACGCATCGGTAAAAGGCTTCCATCCTTTGAATCGGGTCGATGCTGCACGGCCGGGCGGCAGGCTGCGCGGACGAATTCCTCAAATTCGGCAAATCGACCCATATCCGGCCCTCCGGCCGGCGAAAAGCCACGTTTTTCGTGACGCAGTTCACGCATTTTTTCAGCCGGTGTCGTCGAGCGAGAAGATCTCGTCGACGCTGGTTTCGAAGGCGGCCGCCATGCGCAGCGCGCTTTCCAGCGACGGGCAGAAGCGGCCCTGCTCGATCGCGATGATCGTCTGGCGGGCGACGCCGATGCGCTCGGCGAGTTCCTGCTGGGTCATCTCGCCGTGCCGGAAACGCAGCTCGCGAACGCGGTTGCTGACGCGGCTTTTCTTCCTGGCCATCAGTCCGCTCCGAGGCGGTAGTAGGCGACCATCGAGCCGAAATAGACCAGTTCGGCCAGCACCAGCTCGGCGAGCCAGATATTGAGCGCATGGGCGAGCGGCACCGCCGCGATCAGCATGAACGGGAAGGTCCAGAAAGCCGCCGTCAGCACCCAGTAGGCGTTGCGCTGGCTCTTGAGGTCCACGGCGCGGTCACGTTCGTCGCCGGGCGCATCGAGGTCGCCGACCGGCAGATGCAGCACCGCCAGCGCGACGTGGGCCGCGATCAGCAACACGACCAATGACACGACGGCCCCGACAAAAGCGCCGATAGCCGTCTCGGGCGAGGCATCCCAGGCACCGCGAAAGTAGTTGCCGAAGACCAGGAGCAGCGCGGCCAGCATGACGAGCGCGCTGTTTTCGCGAAAGCTCCGGGTTGCGGGCGGCTCCCCGGTAGCGAGCCTGAGCCGGCGCGCGCGCCGGCCCGCGACCGCGAGTAGCGCGGCGAGGCCCATGTAGATCGCGGACGGCAGCAGCGAGGGCGCTCCGCCGGCAGCGACGGCGAGTCCGATCCAGACCGCGGCGGCCGCGGCGGCGAAGGCGAGGGCGCCCAGCCAGTAGCCGCGCTCGGGCAGCCGCCGGCGGTACGCGTGCAGCGCCGCCAGCAGGCACGCGGCGAGGCAGGCGGAGGCGAGGAGCAGGGGAGCCAGGGGAATGCCGGACATGGGTTTCACCGTGTAATGTAAACTTGATGAGAAGTAATATAAACATTACATGGCGGACGAAGTCAAGTTTATATTACATTGCGGCCCGGCAATCCGCGCAGGAACGTCTACACTGGTTGTTGGGAATACGATCTGCCAATACGCCATGTTGTGACGCAGCGCATGGCGCGGGACCCGGAAGAAATGTCACAGTTCACAGCACGAATCGACCCCAGTACCGGACTCAGCATCATGTGGTTACCCGACAAGCTCTACGAAGCCCTGCCCTGGGCCTACGTCCTGATCGGACTGCTGTTCGTATCGGGCGTCTGGTATCTCGACAACGGGGACTTCGGTTCGGGATTCTATTTCGCGGTCGGGGTCGTCTCGATCATCGCCGGACTGATCGTCTACTACGTTCGCAGCCAGTTGCGTACCCGCGCGCATGTCGGGAACGAAGCCGCGCCGGCCGCCACGAGCGACGCGGATACCGCCACCGGTTAGTCCAGGCGTTCGCGCGCCTCTCTCTGCAACGCGGAGTCCGGTTGCAGCCCCGGCATTGTCGCCAGGCTCGCATAGGCCGCCTCCGCCGTTTCCGAATCTCCCGCACGTTCCGCGGCGCGCGCCAGCCCGGCCAGTGACGGCGTGCGCCGTGGCATCCTTTCCAGCGCCTGTTCGAATGCCGCCGCCGCCTCGGCGGCCCGGCCGGCCTCGAACAGCAGCTCGCCGTAGAGCTCGCCGGCCGGCTTGATCGGGTCGGGCGGTCCGGAGGGAATGCCCAGCGTGTTTTCGCCTGCGACCGCGGCCGCGGCGAATTCGAGCGCCGCCGACTCGTCGCCGCGCCCCATCGCCGCCAGCGCGGCGACCTGCCGTTCCAGCACGCCGACTCGCCGGCGCTCGTAGTCCTCGGCAGCCGCAGCGCCCAGTGCCAGCAGCCGCTCGCGCGCGGCCGCGGCGGTCGCGAAATCGCCGCGCCGGGCGGCGCTCATGCCGACCAGCGCGACGCGGTTGGGGTGGCTGCCGGCCACGCTGTCGATGCTCGCCAGCCCGAGTTCGGGCCAGCGGCCGGTCTCGATGTAATGCCGCGCCTCGATGTCGAAGTAGCGCGCCTCGGTGCGCCGCTCGCCGGGGTTGCGGGCGACCGCGGCGCGCGCCAGCCCGAGGTTGTCTGCCGCCGCCTCGACCCGGCCGAGCATCAGGTTGCCGTACGCCAGCCAGGAGAGCGTGTGGAAGTCCTCGCGCCCCTCCGGCAGGTTCATGCGACGGTTCAGCTCGACCGCGGCGGCATAGGCCTCTGTGTTCGACGCAACGACGTCCTGCCACAGGCCGAGCTGCAGGAAAATATGCGACGGCATGTGCAGCGCATGCGCGGCGGCCGGCGCGATGCCGGCATAGACGCGCGCGGCGGGCAGCGCGAGCACCGCGTGCTCCGGGTCGTCGAAGGAATGAATGATGAAATGCGCGGCGCCCGGGTGCCGCGGGTTCCTCGCGAACACGTCGAGGCAGACGGCCGCGGCCCGCGCCTGGCGTCGGTAGCCCGTGTCGCCGGGCCGCATCGTGCCGAGGATCGACAACGCGTAGAACACCGCGATCTCGTCGTCGTCCGGCCAGCGCTCGTGCATCGCGCCCATCGCGGCCGAGTACGCGAGGTCGCGCTCGAGCTTGTCCGCCGGGCCGTGGAACAGCAGGTCCACCGCGGCGAGCCAAGCGCGCTCCCGGTCGTCGCCGGCCCGCGCGAGGCGGCCCTCGAGCGTCGGCGCGAGGCTCGCGAGGACGCGCCGTGCCTCGTCCGTGTCCTGCAGCCGCCAGAGCGGCTTGTTCAGGCTCATCGCCTCGCCCCAGTGCGCCATCGCGAAGTCCGGGTCCGTCTGGCGCGCCCGCTGGAACGCGACACGCGCCTCGTCGAACTGAAAGCTGTGCAGCGCCTTCACGCCCTCGAGGAATGCCGGCTGCGCGGCCGGCGCGCCGCTCGTTGGAAAGCTGATGTCGCCGAGCCCGTCGTCGGCGCGGGAATTGCCGGCCGTCGCGACGGCGAGCAGCAGGCACAGGAATGGTCGGATCATGGTGTCGTCTCCCCGAGCGTATCGGCGCGGAACAGCAGGCCGCCCTTGACCACCGTATCGATCTTTTCGAGCACGCCGATGTCGGCCAGCGGGTCGCCGGACACTGCGACGAGGTCCCCGTGCCGTCCGGCCGCGAGCGCGCCGAGGTCGTCGCCGTCCTTCAGGTAGTGCGCGGCGACGGAGGTCGCGGCGCGGATGGCTTCCATCGGCGTCATGCCCCATTCGACCATGTAGGCGAACTGGCGTGCGTTCATGCCATGAGGATAGACGCCCGAGTCGGAACCGAACACGATCGTTACGCCCGCCTCGTGCGCGCGCCGGAAGTTCTGCCTCTGCACGAGCGTCGTCTCGTCGTTCTTGCGGATGAACTCCTCGGGCCAGTTCATGCGCCGCCCCTCGGTCGCGATCCAGTCACCGTTCCAGATGTCCATCGACAGCGCGACGCCGTGTTCCTTCGCCAGCCGGATGCCCTCGTCGTCGAACAGCGAGGCGTGCTCGATCGTATCGACGCCCGCGAGAATCGCGTCGCGGATCGACTGCGCGCCGTGCGCGTGCGCGGTGACGGGGATGCCGGCCGCGTGCGCAACCTCGACCGCGGCGGCAATCTCCTCCGGCGTCATTTCCGGCGCGCCGGGCACGCCGCCGTAGGCCAGTACCGCGCCGGAGGCGATGAGCTTGATCACGTCCGCGCCGCCGGCGACCGCGGCCTCGGCCTTCGCGCGGAATGCGTCCGGCCCGCGCGCGACGCCGAGCCGCAGGTGCGCCGGGATGTCGGCCTCGGTGAGACCGGGAAGCAGCAGGTCGCCGCCGCCGCCCGGCACGGTCAGGTAGAAGCCCGCGACTTCCATGCGCGGCCCGATCGTCCGCCCGGCGGCGATCTCGTCGCGCAGCGTGCGGCTGGTCCAGCCGTAGTAGACGCCGACGTTGCGGGCGGTCGTGAAGCCGGCCAGCAAGGTCTTCGCGGCCAGCGGCCGGCCGTACTCGAGGGTTTCCGCCTCGCCCCGCTCGAGGTAGACGAACAGGTCGTGCGTGTCCTGCTGCTGCTCGACGATGTGCGTATGCATGTCGATCAGCCCTGGCAGGCAGGTGTGTTCCGGCAGGTCGAGGACCGGCACGCCGACCGGCGCCTCGAGCTGCGGGCCGACCGCGGTGATTCGGCCGCCCTCGATCAGGACGTCCTCGCCCGTGCGCGCGGCATCGGACAGGCCGTCTATCAGCGCCCCGCAGCGGACCAGCAGCGAGCCGCTGTCGGCCGCGTAGGGCGGCTCGGTCACGACGACGGGGGCGGGGGGCGACGCAGGCGGCCGCCCGCACCCGGCTGCCAGCAGGGCTGCCAGCAGCATGAACGATACTCGTCTGCTCATGCGTAGTCTCCGCGGCCCGGGCGCTGCCCGTGCGCGCACGCTGTGGTCCTTATCCTGCGAGCTCGGCGCTGAGCCGCGCCAGGCTCGCTCTCAACCTCGTGACGATCTCGTCGACGTGCTCGACCGTCGCGATCAGCGGCGGGCAGACCATGATGTGTTCGCCGGCGCGGCCACCGCGCGTGCGTCGCGTGTACACGATCAGGCCTTCGCCGTAGGCAATTTCGGTCAGCCGGGCGCCGGCATTCAGCGCCGCCGGCAGCGGCTCCATCGTGTCCCGGTCGGCAACCAGTTCGAAAGCCAGCAGCAGGCCCTTGCCGCGCACGTCGCCTATCAGCGGGAATTCGTTCATCAGTTTCTCGAGCGAGGCCTTGAGCAGCGCGCCTATCGTCGCCGCGTTCCGCACGAGGCCCTGCTGCTCGATCTCGTCGAGCACGGCGAGACCCGCGGCCGCCGCGAGCGGATTGCCGGCGGAGGTGAAGCCGTGCTGGAAGCCGCCGGCATCGAGCACCGCGTCCGCGATGTCGGCGCGCGCGACCGTCGCGCCGAGCGGTGCGTAGCCCGCGCCGAAGCCTTTCGCCAGCGCGATGATGTCCGGCACGACCTGCCAGTGGTCGCAGCCCAGGAAGGCGCCGGTGCGGCCCGCGCCGGTCATCACCTCGTCCGCGATCAGCAGCACGCCGTACTCGTCGCAGATCTCGCGGATGCGCGGCAGGTAACTGTCCGGCGGCACCAGTGCACCGGTCGAGGCGCCACCGACCGGCTCGACGATGAAGGCGAGCACGTTGCCGGCGCCGAGTTCCTCGATGCGCTCGCCGAGCATGTTCGCATAGCGCAGCCCGCGCTCTGCCGGCGACAGCGAGTCGCGGTCGAGGTAGCAGGTCGGCGCCGGGATTTTCGGTATGGCCTGCAGCATTGGCGCGAACGGCTCGGTCAGCGGATCGTAGCCGGTCACGGCGAGCGCGCCGAGGGTCGATCCGTGATACGACGGGAACCGCGAGATGACGAGGTGACGGCTGCCCTCGCCGCGCGCCAGCGCATACTGGCGCGCGAGCTTCAGGCTGCTCTCGACCGCCTCGGAACCGCCCGAGGACAGGAACAGTCGCTCGAGGCCGGGCGGGCAATGAGCGGCGACGCGCTCGGCGAGTTTTTCGGCGACCTCGACCTCGAAGTGCAGCCGGTAGCCGAAGGTCGCGCGCTGCATCTGCCGCTGCATCGCGGCCAGCACGCGCGGATTGCTGTGGCCGATATTCGAGACCATCGCGCCGCTCGAGCCGTCGAGGTAGCGCTTGCCTTCGACGTCCCAGAGGTAGACGCCCTCGGCCAGCGCGAGCCGCGGCCGCGCGAGCCGCGTCTGGAAAAACAGCTTCGACTGCTTGTGTCCCGGCGGCAGCGGATGCGGTGCGAGCATGGACTCACTCCAGGCCGTAGGTCCGGTCCTCCAGCGGCGTCGACGAGATCCGTTCGAGCAACATCTCTGTGAAGCGTTCCTCGGCGCGGTTCAGTCGGGCCTTCGGGTTGCGGACCACGAAGATCTCGATCATCGGTGGATCCTCGTACGGTGGCAAGCGCCACAGCAGGCCGTCCTCGACGTCGCGCTGCACGACGTGGATCGGCAGCGGGCCGATCCCGAGGTTGGCGATGATCATCCGCCTGACTTCCTCGAGGTTGCTGCTGAGCCCGGTGATATGAGCGTCGAGTTCCGCCTGCTCGCGCAGCAGCGCCACCGGGCGCAGCACGTCGTGCAGCTGGTCGGCGCAGAACGACACGCTGCGTTCGCCGCGCAGGTCCGCGAGGGTGAGATCTTCGCGGCCGAACAGGCGGTGCCGCGGCCCGCAGAAAAAGCCGAAATGCTCCCGGTACAGCTGCGTGTATTCGAGGCCGTCGAGCGGCTCGTTGGCGAGGCAGATGGCCAGCGTGCTGCGCTTCTCGAGCACCGACTCTACCGCGAGGCGGCTCGCGCCGATCGTGACGGAAATCGTCGCGCGCGGGTGCTGCTCGTGGAACGCCGCGAGCGACTGGTCGACCAGCGGGCAGGTGATATGGCTCGCCATGTTGATCGCGACCCGGCCCTCGACGTCGTCGTGGATCTCCCGCATGGCGACCGACAGCCGGCTGACGGAGCCGAAGATCTCGACGCATTCCCTGTACAGCGCCTGGCCCTGGCGGGTGACGCGGAACGCCCGCGGCCCGCGCTCGACCAGGCACTGGCCGAGACTGCCTTCGAGCCGGCGCAGCGCGTTGCTGACGGTCGGTTGCTTTAGTCGCAGGCGCTTCGCGGCGGCGGTGATCCCTTCCTCCTGGACGATGACGACGAACGTGCGCAGCAGGTTCCAGTCGAGCTGCCAGACGACCTGCTCGGGATCCGCCGCGGTGGCCTGGATTTCGGGGTAGGGCTCTATCATGTCATTCTGCATTTCTATCTATGCCGCCATTAACATCGAGTTGCGGAATCATACTCCGGCGCCGATCATCGTTGCTACAGCCGCCTGCGGCCTGCTGACCGGCGACCGGTTCCCGGCTACAGTAGCGGCGGCGTCACCCGGAGGGCCCGGCCGGCCATGAGCAAATCGGTCATCATCACCTGCGCCGTCACCGGCTCCATCCACACGCCGACGATGAGCCCCTACCTGCCCGTGACGCCGGACGAGATCGCGCGCGCGTCGATCGACGCCGCGCGCGAGGGCGCCGCGATCATCCACCTGCACGCGCGCGATCCGGACAACGGTTACCCGAGTGCCGACCCCGCGCATTTCCGCGCGTTCCTGCCGACCATTCGCCGACACTGCGACGCGGTACTGAACATCTCGACCGGCGGCAGCTCGCTGATGAGTATCGACCAGCGGCTCGCGCCGGCGCGCGATCTCGCCCCGGAAATGTGTTCGCTGAACATGGGCTCGATGAACTTCGGCATCTTCCCGCTGCGCGATCACTACAGCGACTGGCAGCACGACTGGGAGCCCGAACTGCTCGAGGCGACCCGGCGGCGCATCTTCAGCAATACCTTCGAGGACATCGAGATGATCTTCGACGACCTCGGCGGCCGCCTCGGCGCGCGCTTCGAGTTCGAGTGCTACGACGTCGGGCACATCGAGACGCTCGCCTGGTACCTGAAGCAGGGCAGGGTCCAACCGCCGCTGTACGTGCAGTTCGTGCTCGGCGTGCTCGGCGGCATCGGCGCGGCGCCGCAGCACCTCGTGCACATGCAGGCAACCGCCGAGCGGCTGCTTGGCGACGCCTTCGAGTTCTCGGTGCTCGGCGCGGGCGGCGCGCAGATGCGGCTCGCGACCGCCGGCGCGATCCTCGGCGGCAACGTGCGCGTCGGCCTCGAGGACAGCCTGACGATTGCGAAGGGCGAACTCGCGACCAGCAATGCCGCGCAGGTCCGCAAGGTCCGCCGGATACTCGAGGAGCTCGGCTATACGATCGCGACGCCGGGCGAAGCAAGACGCCGGCTCGGCCTGAAAGGCGCCGACGCCGTGAACTTCTGATGCGAGGAGAGCGCGCGATGCTCCGACTTACGTTGCTGCCCCTGCTGCTGGCCTGCGCCGTCGCGGCGGCCGAGCGGCGCCCCGTGCTGCCGCAGATCGACACGCCGCACGACTACTACTACCGCGAGATGTACTTGCCGCAGCTGACCAGCGGTCCGTCGTCGCTGGCCTGGCTGCCGGACGGTTCGGAGCTCGTGTACTCGATGCAGGGCAGCCTGTGGCGACAGGCGCTGGACGGCACGACGGCCGTGCAGCTCACCGCCGGCCCGGGCTACGACTACCAGCCGGACGTCTCGCCGGACGGCCGGCAGGTCGTGTTCGCGCGCTACGATGGCGATTCGCTGAACCTGTACGTCCTCGAACTCGCGACCGGCGAGACCCGGCCGCTCACGACCGGCGACGACGTGAACCTCGAGCCGCGCTGGTCGCCGGACGGCGCGCGCCTCGCCTTTGTCTCGACGCGCGGTACCGGCCGCTTCCACGTTTTCGTCGGCACCCCCGGCGCGACCGGCATGGAGAGCGCGCCGCTGCTGCCGGAAAGACGGAGCCGCGTTTCCCGCTACTACTACGGTGCATACGATCACGAGCTGTCGCCCGCATGGACACCTGACGGCGAGGCGCTCGTCTACGTCAGCAACCCGGAGATCATTTACGGCAGCGGCGCGATCTGGCGGCGGTCGGTGGACGGCGGCGAGGCCGTGCCGCTGCGCATCGAGGAAACGACCTGGCGGGCGCGGCCTGACGTGTCGCCGGACGGCAAGCGCGTCGCCTATTCGTCCTACCTGGGCCGGCAATGGCACCAGCTCTGGCTGACGACGGCGGCGGGCGGCGGTGACCCGCTGCCGCTCACCTACGGCGACTACGACGTGACCGCCGCGCGCTGGTCGCCCGACGGCAGCCGCATCGCCTACGTCGTCAACGAGGACGGAGGCCTCGCGATCCGCATCCAGGATTTCGTCGGCGGCAAGGTCACGCCGCTCGTCATCGAGGAGCGGCAGACGCTCGCGCCCCACGGGCGCCTCGAGATCCGGGTCGTCGACCGGCGCGGCCGCGCGCTGCCTGCGCGGCTCATGGTGGAGGGCAGCGACGGGCGGCGTTACGCGCCCGCGGACGCCTGGTTCCACGCTGACGACGGCTTCGACAGGGCGTATTCGCGCTACGAGCCCCAGTATTTCCACTCGCGCGGCGCGGCGACGCTGTCGCTGCCGGCCGGCGAGGCGCGGATCACGGCCTGGCGCGGACCGGAATACCGCATCGACAGCGCCACGGCCGACGTGCGCGCCGGCGAGACGACGGTCCTGGAGCTGCCCCTCGAGCGCCTCGAACTGCCGGAGGGCTGGCAGCGACGCCACCTGAGCGCCGACGTTCACGTGCACATGAACTACGGTGGCCACTATCGCAACACGCCGGCGCGCCTCGCGCGCCAGGCAGAGGCGGAGGACCTCGACATCGCATGGAACCTCGTCGTCAACAAGGAACAGCGCATTCCGGACATTCGCGCGTTCACGACGGCGCCGGATGCCGCGTCCACGCCGAGCGCCACGGTGCTGCACGGGCAGGAGTTCCACACGAGCTACTGGGGACACCTCGGGATGCTGGGGCTCGAGTCGCACCTGCTGATTCCCGATTACTCGACCTACGCGAATACCGGCCTCGCCAGTCCCTACCCGGACAACGCCACCGCGGGGCGGCTCGCCCAGCAGCAGGGCGCGCTGGTCGGCTACGTGCATCCCTTCCTCGACGTGCCCGACCCGGGCGCGGGCGCGATCAGCAACGCGCTGCCGGTCGACGCCGCGCTCGGCACTGCCGACTTCTACGAGGTCGTCGGCTTCGCCGACCACCGCGCCTCGGCCGAGGTCTGGTACCGGCTGCTCGACTGCGGCATGAAGCTCGCCGCCGCCGGGGGTACGGACGCGATGGCGAATTACGCCTCGCTGCGCGGGCCGGTCGGCCAGAACCGCACTTACGTCCGCGTGGACGGCAGGCCGGGTAGTCCCGCCGAGCGCCGCGAGGCCTGGCTCGAGGGCCTGCGCGCGGGTCGCACGCTCGCGACGAACGGGCCCCTGCTCGGGCTCAGCGTGAACGGCGCGGAGCCGGGCGCGGAGCTCGGGCTGTCCTCGGCAGGCACACTGCGCTACCGCGGATTCCTGCGTTCGGCGGTGCCGGTCGACCACGTCGAGCTCGTCATGAACGGCGAGGTGGTGAGGCGCTTCGAGGCCGGGCCCGGGGGGATGTCCGCCGATTTTGAAGGCGAGCTGCCGGTCGCCGGCGACGGCTGGCTGTTGCTGCGCGCCCATGCCGAGACGTCCTCGCCCCGGGTATTCGATCTCTACCCCTACGCGACGACGAACGCGATCACCGTCGACGTCGCCGGCAGCGAGCGCGGCTGCGGCGCGAGCGCGGACTACTTCCTCGCCTGGCTCGAGCGCGTGCGCGAGGGAGCCGCCGCGCACCCGGACTTCAACACGCCGGAAGAGCGGCGCAAGGTGCTCGAGAACATCGACGCCGCCCGCGCGGTGTTCGCGGCACGCCGCTGACGGTCGCTCAGTTTGCGTCGACGGTAATCGTGACGACGCTGCCGGCGGCGAAGGCGTCGATGGCCGCCAGCACGTCGGCGCGGGAGACGCGCACGAGCCGTGCCTCGAGTTCGTCTGCCGACAGCAGTTCGCCGTACCAGAGCCGGTCGGTGGCGAGCGAGGCGGCGAGTTCCGCGTTCGACTGGGCCGCACTCCGGGCGCGGCCGACGCGCCAGCGCAGAGCCTCGGCGACCTCCTCCGGGCTCGGCGGTTCCGATGTCAGCCGGGCGATCTCGGCAATCAGCAGTTTGCGCATCGCGGCCAGTTTTTCCGGATCGACGCCCGCCGAGAGCGTGACCAGCGCGCGTTCGCCGTCGGAGCGGTAACGCGCGTCGATGTAGTAGACGAGGCCGCGCTCGGAGATCGCCGCATTGCCGAGGCGCCCGCCGTAGTCGTGGCTCAGGATGTAAAGGAGCGCGCGCCAGGCATCCGCCGCGGGATCGTCCGGCGGCGGCGCCGGCACCGCGTAGCCCACTCGCGCCTGCGCGAGCCGTCGCGGGATGTGGGCGTCGATGGCGCCGGCCGTCGCCCAGGCCGGCCCCGGCGTTGCGTCGCGGTTCACCGCGGGCAGGCTGCCGAACGCTGCCTCCAGCCGCGCCATCGCGGCGTCCGAAGCGACGTCGCCGGCGACGGCGATCAGTGCGGGCCGGGCGACGTCCGGCGGGTCCTGCTCCACGGCGATGCGCGCGACGATTTCCTCGAAGCGCGTGTACGGATCGAACGACGCCGGTTCCGGCGCCGGCCCGGCGGGGCGCGCGTCCGTCACGGCGGCGAGGGCCCGCGCGACCAGGCCGTCGAAATCCGCCGCCGCGGTTGTTTCCGAGAACGCGGTCGTGCCGAGGACGGGCAGGCCGCGAGCGAGCCGCCCCGCGTCGTCCCGGTAGCCACCCGGCAGTGCGACGAGCAGGTGGGCGGTCGGCGACAGTTCGGAGCGCTGAATCAGTACGGGAATCCCGTTCGACAGTCGCCCGGTCGCCGCCGGCGGCGCCGGTTCGCGGCTCGGCGCGAGCGGTGCCTCCCGGGGAACGGCGCCCGGCGCGGGCCGGCTCGCCGGTTCCGCGACGCGCCCGTCGACGAGCCAGCCGACGGTCCGGAGTTCCGGCCGCAGGCGCTCGCGCGCGACCTGGCTGACGTCGCCGGCCTCGAGCGCGCGGATCCGCGCCGGCAAATCGAGCAGGGCGTCCAGCGCGTCGATGCCTTCGTAGTAGGCGAGCTGGTGCGCGGCGTCCTCGGTCGTCTGCAGGTCGAGGACGAGCCGGTCCAGCAGGCGCTCGCGGGCCCGCTCGACCTCCGCGGTCGGCAGGTTGCCGAGCGACGCGATCGCGCGCTGCACCGCGTCCTCCAGCGCGTGGGGGTCTGCATCCTCCGCGATGCTGCCCTTGACGAGGAATACGTAGGGATCCGCAGTCGGGATGATCCAGGTCGCCAGGTCGTCGCTGATCCCGGCGAGCCGCGAGCCGGCACGCACGGCGGTGCCGAACTCGTTCTGCAGGAAGTTCACGCCGCCGCTGCCGCCCAGCAGTTCCTGCAGCAGCAGGAAGGCCGGGAAGGCCGCGTCGTCGGCGGCCGGCGCGTGCCAGGCGATCTGGAAGTGCTGCCGCGAGGCCGGCAGGCGCACGCGCACGCGCCGCTCGCCCTGCTGCGGGGGCTCGACGACCTGCTGGTCCGTCGTGCTGTCGGCACCGGGCAGTTCGCCGAAGCGCCGTTCGACTTCTCCGAGCACGGCGGCCGTGTCGATATCGCCGACGATCGCGAGCACCGCGTTCGCCGGCCGGTAGTAGCGCCGCCAGAACGCCGTCACGTCGCCGTGCGTGATGCCGCGGATGTCGCTCGCGAAGCCGATCGTATTGTTGCGGTAGGGGTGCGCGACCAGAGAGGCGTAAAGCGTCGCGTCGAACAGCACGGCCGCCGGGTCGTTCTCGTAGCCCTGCATCTCCGCGAGCACGGCGCCTTTTTCGGCCTCGACGTCGCGCTCGAGGATCTCGAGCTTGGCCATCCGCTCGGCCTCGATGTCGAGCAGCAGGCCGAGCTCTGCCGCCGGCGCGGTCGCGAAGTAGGTCGTCTGGTCGATCCAGGTGTAGCCGTGCCACTCGCCGCCGACGGCGTAGATGGCGTCGGTCAGTCCTGTCCCCGGGAAGCGCTCGCTGCCGCGGAACGCGATGTGCTCGACGAAGTGCGCGAGCCCGGTCTTCCCCGGCAGCTCGTGCCGCGCGCCGACCCGGTAGAGCATCTGCACGCTGACGAGCGGGAAACTGCGATCCTCGAGCAGGAGCACGGTCAGGCCGTTGTCGAGCTCGTGGCGGGTCGCGTTGGCAAGATCGAGCGCCGCGTCGGCCCGGGTGGCGAGAAGCGCGGCGAGCGCGGCGAGGGCGAAGCGCAAAGCGGACATCATTCCGCCGGCGGCGCGCTGTCCGCGCCGTCGATCTCGACGAAGGTGTTCGGGAAGAAGCCGTTGAAGTGCGTGCGATTCGAGACGCTGTAGGCGCCCATCGTGCCGAACTCGATCCAGTCGCCGGCGCGGAGGCCCGCCGGGAAGGGCAGCGGCACCGGCAGCCGGTCCATCGAGTCGCAGGTGGGCCCGAACACCTCGAGGTGCTCCGTCTCGCCGGCCAGGATCTCGCCGTCGCGGTAGACGCGGCAGGGGTAGCGCAGCTCACCCTTCGCGAGCACCGGCTCGATGAAGCTGCCCCACGCGCCGTCCGTCAGGTACAGCTTCGAGTCCTTGCGGTGCAGGACCTGGGTCAGCACCGACAGGCCGTTCGCGATCAGCGCACGGCCCGGTTCGGCGATGAGCTCGGTACGGGCCAGCCGCGGCAGACGGCGGCGCGTCTGCTCGATCGCCTCGAAGAAGGACGCGAGCGGCTCGCTCTTCATGCCCGGGTAGTCGCTCGGGAACCCGCCGCCGACGTCGACAAGCGAGACCTCGATACCCGACGCGGCCAGCACCTGCTCGCAGCGCTCGAGCGCCGCGACGAACGCGCCCGGGCGGCGCAACAGCGAGCCCGTGTTGAACGCGAGCGCAGGCTGCATGCCGCGCGCCGCGACGTCGGCGAGCAGCTCGACCGTCTCGTCGTGGCCGGCGCCGAATTTCTCCGACAGGTTGTAGGTCGCGTCCTTGTTGAGCGCGGCCATGCGCACGAAGACCGTGATGTCCGTCGCCCCGGTTTCCCGGGCGACGCGCTCGAGCTCGTCGCGGTGGTCGACGACGAAGTCGCGGACGCGGAAGCGCTCGTAGGCTTCCCTGGCTGCGCCGCGCATGCGGACCGGCGCCATGAACCAGCAGCGCGTGCCCGGGCGTAGCGCATGCACGAGTTCCATTTCCTCGACCGAGGCCGTATCCACGTTCGTCACGCCCGCATCGAGCACGCGCGCGACGACGTTCGGGTCCGGGTTCGCCTTCACCGCGTACATGACGCGCCCCGGGAAGCCGTCCAGGAAGGCGCGCACGTCGGCCTCGAGGCGCGCCGTGTAGAGGCAGTAGACGGGACCGGCCGGGTCCAGCCCGTCGATCAGTTCGTCGACACTTGCAAAGCGTGGCAGCGGGTTCAACAAAAAGGGGTCCGTGTACGGGAAAACGCCGAGAATAGAGGATGGTAAGGCAATGTCGATAGATACGCCGGACCTATGCGCACCGCGGCCGCCGGGAATGACCAGGGCGTGCTTGGACGCGTTGCCGGGGGCGGCATAAACTCTCCCGTCCCGACGCCGACCGGAGCCGCCGATGCATCGCCTCACTGCCGCCGCCTGCCTGTTCGTTCTGCTGGTTTCCGCTCCGCCGGCCCGCGCCGACGTGGACCTGGCGCAGCAGATCCTCGCCGAGCTCGTCGCGAGCAATACCGCGCCTTCCGGCGGCAACGACATGTCGGAAGCCATCGGCATCCTGGTCGGGCATCTCGCCGAGGCCGGGTTCGAGGACGACGACATGACCGTCGTCGCTCCGGGCGGCGGAGCGGAGAACCTCGTCGTTCGTCTCGCGAGCCCGAAGCCGACCGAACGGCCGATACTGCTGATGGCCCACCTCGACGTCGTCGAGGCGTTGCCGGAAGACTGGAGCGTGCCGCCCTACGAGCTCGTCGAGCAGGACGGCTACTTCTACGGGCGCGGCACCGTCGACAACAAGGCCGGCGCCGCCGTCATCGTCGCCAACCTCGTGCGCCTGAAACGCGAGGGCTACGACGGCGATCGCGATCTCATCGCGATGCTGACCGGCGACGAGGAAACGAGCGGCGCGGGCGCGGACTGGCTCGCTACCGAGGGCCGCCACCTGATCGACGCCGAGTTTGCGCTGAACTCCGACGGCGGCTTCGTGATTCTCGAGGGCGACGAGCGCACGACCTTCGTCATGCAGACCAGCGAGAAGGTCTACGTCAGCTACCGGCTGCAGGCGCTCGATCCCGGCGGGCACAGCTCGCTGCCGCGGCCGGACAACCCGGTGTACCGGATCGCGCGTACGCTCGTCGCCCAGCAGCGGCAGCCGTTTCCGATCGACCTGAGCGAGACGACGCGGGCGTTCTTCGCGAGCCGCGCGCCAGAAACGAGTGGCGAGGAACGCGAGCTGCTCGAGGCGCTGCTCGCCGGCGACCTCGACGACCCGGTGCTCGAACGCCTGCCGGACTACAGCTACTACAATGCCCAGGCGCGCACGACCTGCGTCGCCACGCAGATCGCCGGCGGCCACGCCGAGAACGCGCTGCCGCAGACGGCGACGGCGGTCATCAACTGCCGCGTGCTGCCGCAGGCCGACCCGGCCGACGTCGAGGCCAGGCTGCGCGCGCTGGCCGAGGTCAACGACGTGACGCTCGACGTCGTCTACGCCGCGCGGCCGTCGCCACCGTCGCCGCTGACGCCCGCCATCGTCGGCGCGGTCGAAGCGGTCGCGGAGGAACTGTGGCCGGGCATCCGGCTCGTGCCGGAGATGAGCACCGGCGCGACCGACGGGCTGTTCGTGCGCAGCGCCGGCATCCCGGTCTACGGCGTGTCGGCGATCGCCGAGGTGCCGGACGAGCTGCGCGCGCACGGCCAGGACGAGCGCATCCTGATCGAGTCCTTCGACGACTCCGTCCGCTACTGGTACCGCCTGCTCAGGCGCCTGACGGACTGAGGCGGGCCGGCAAAAGCGGCTGCGCACTCGAGTTTCGCCGCTCGCGTCCCGCCCGCCGCCGCGCCACACTCGGCCGCCTTCCGCCCGCGGCTGCGGGCGTCACGCGCAGGGAGCGCCGATGCGCCGCATCAGGGACGATGCCGCGGGCGGCCGGCAGGTCGCGCTGTTCCGTGCCGAAGCGCTGGCCGAGCGCCGCGGTGGCACGCCCGGCGAGGGCTCGAACGTCGCGCCGCCGGCGCTGCCGCTCGTTGCGCTTG
>CALALV010000151.1 GCA_937925605.1 uncultured Woeseia sp. | reverse complement strand
AGGACCACTATCTTGTCGCGGTCCGAGCGTTCGAGGTCCTCATCGGCGATCGGCCGGATCTGCTCGCCGCCTCCGACCTTGAGCCACACGCGGTTCTCGATGCCGACGAGCCGCTTCAGCATCGCGCGGCGCTCCTCCGGGTCCGGGAACTCGACCATGAAGGTCGCCTTCCAGTTCTGCCCGTCCGGTATCAGCGGGTTGTAGGCCTCGAGTTCCTCGTTGATGCCGTCGGCCTCGAAGATGCGTTCGATCCGCAGCATTTCCTGTACCTGGTACTGGATCGTGATGCGATCCTCGAAGTACAGCGTCGCGTTCGTGCCGAGCTCGAGGCGGCGATCACGCTTGTGGCGCATCACCTCTTCGCGGTAGTCGCCGCGAATCTCCGAGTACTTCTCGAGGGAATAGAGGTCGCTCTTCGTCAGTTTCTGCATGGTCACAATCCGTAGGCCCTGCGCAGCAGGTTCAGCGGGTGGTTGGCGTCGTGGCCGTCGAGGTCGCGGGCGATCTGCTCGGCCGCCATCGGGCAGTCGCTGACGAAATGCTCCGCGTCGCTCTTCTTCACCTTGTTGACGATCGGCCGCGCGATCTTGCGGGCGATGTCGTGGAACTCGCTCTTGACGGCGTAGGTGCCGTCGTGGCCGGAACAGCGCTCGTGCACCTGCACTTCCGTGTCCGGCGCCATCGACAGCAGGTCGCGGGTCTTGAGGCCCAGGTTCTGCACGCGCAGGTGGCAGGGCACCTGGTAGGCGACCTTGCCCAGCGAGTGCCGGAAGTCCGTGTTCAGCTTGCCGTGCTTGTGGCGCAGCAGCAGGTACTCGAACGGGTCGTAGGTGGCGTCGCGGACCTTCTCGACCGCGGCGTCGCCGGGATACATGAGCGGCAGCTCCTGCTTGAACATCAGCGTGCAGGACGGGATCGGCGTGACGATGTCCCAGCCGCGGTCGACCCACTCCGCCAGCACCGGGATGTTCGCGTCGCGCGCCTTCGCCACCGACTCGAGGTCACCGAGCTCGAGCTTCGGCATGCCGCAGCACACCTCGCGCTCGGCGAGCGCGACCGGTATGGCGTTGTGCTCGTAGACGGCCACCAGGTCCTCGGCGAGCGACGGCAGGTTGCGGTTGCCGTAGCAGGTCGTGAACAGGACGACCCGGCCGCGCGTTGCGCCCGCCGCCTCCGCCTGCTCGCCGGACTCGCGGCGGTGCGAAGCCAGCCGCTTGCGCGCGGTGCGTGCGTGGTACTCGGGCACCGGCGCCTCCGGGTGGACGCCGAGGGTCTTCTCGAGCAGCTTGCGGCCGGATTTCGAGCGGTTGGTCGCGTTGACCGCCTGCACGACGACCGGGATGCCGGCCAGGCGCCCGACCCGGTCGGTCGAACTCAGGATGCGGTCGCGCCGGCTCGCGCCCTCCTTGCGGAAGCGCGCTGCCTTGGCGCGCAGCATCAGGTGCGGGAAGTCGACGTTCCACTCGTGCGGCGGCACGTACGGACACTTGGTCATGTAGCACATGTCGCACAGGTAGCAGTGGTCGACGACGTCCCAGTAGACCTCTTTCGGCACGCCGTCGACTTCCATCGTTTCGGACTCGTCGACCGCGTCGAACAGCGTCGGGAACGCGTTGCAGAGGTTGAAGCAGCGCCGGCAGCCGTGGCAGATGTCGAACACGCGCTCGAGCTCGGCGAACAACGGCGCCTCGTCGTAGAACGCCTCGTTCTGCCAGTCGATGGGGTGGCGCGTCGGCGCCTCGAGGCTGCCCTCGCGCTTGTCGCCCGGCGGGCTCATCGCGTCATTCCGGGGTGATCGCGTGCGCGGCTGCCGGGCCCGTGCCCGGCAGCCGTGCGTCCGGATCAGTCGTCAAGAGCGTCCAGCGCCTTCTGGAAGCGGTTCGCGTGCGAGCGCTCCGCCTTCGCCAGCGTCTCGAACCAGTCGGCGATCTCGTCGAAATCCTCGTCGCGCGCGGTCTTGGCCATGCCCGGGTACATGTCGGTGTACTCGTGGGTCTCGCCGGCAATCGCGGACTTCAGGTTCTCGGCCGTGCCGCCGATCGGCAGCCCGGTCGCCGGGTCGCCGACTTCCTCGAGGTACTCGAGGTGGCCGTGCGCGTGGCCGGTCTCGCCCTCGGCCGTGGAGCGGAACACCGCGGCCACGTCGTTGTAGCCCTCGACGTCGGCCTTCGCCGCGAAGTACAGGTAGCGGCGATTCGCCTGCGATTCGCCGGCGAAGGCTTCCTTGAGATTGTTCTCGGTCTTGCTGCCCTTCAGTGACATCGTATTCCCCTCTCTCCTCAGACTTTTCAAGCCATTTAGACCAAGTCTAACCGAAGCCGGAGAGTATGCCGGGCGCCCGGTGTTGTCAACGCGACGCGGCCTGCGTTGACCGGCACCCGGCTGCACGGTTAGCGTAGCGCTCCGTTACCGGAACCGGACAGTACGGACGCGCCGATGCCCACGCGGAAAAAAGACATTGATCTCGAGAAATCGCTGAGCCAGCTGGAGCAGCTGGTCGAGGAACTCGAAAACGGCGAGCTGCCGCTCGAGAAGGCCATGCAGAAATTCGAGCAGGGCATAAAGCTCACGCGCGAATGCCAGGCGGCGCTTAAGGACGCGGAACAGCGCGTCGAGGTGCTGACGAAGTCGGCCGGCGGCGGGGAAGACCTCGAGGCCTTCGGCGAGGACGCTGACGACTAGCGCATGACGCGCCGGCGGCTCAGGACGTCTCGGCGCGGCCGTCGCCCTGCAGGCGCGTGATCAGCGAGCGCAGGAAGACCTTGTTGAAGCGCAGCTGGCAGGACGACGAGACCTGCTCCATCAGCGTCGAGCTGACCCTGAGTATCGTCACCGGGCCGAGCGCGCGGATCGAAGCCGTGCGCTTGGCGCCGCGCACGTAGCTGGTCTCGCCGAAGCAGGAGCCGGGCTCGAGCACGCCGAGCTTTTTACCGTTGGCCTCGACCGAGGCCTTGCCCGACACGATGATGTAGAAGCGGTCATCCATCTCGCCTTCGCGCACGATGTCCTCTTCGTCCCGGTACTCGTGCCAGTCGCTCGCGCGCAGCACTTCCCAGATCTCGGCGTGCGAGAACTCGTGGAAGAAGGTCAACGTACGCAGCAGGTCGAAATGCTCCTGGTTGTCCAGGCTGTCGTATTTCGCGCGCAGGTCCTGGTAGACGCGGGTCAGGTCCGCGGCGAGGACGTTGCCGGACGCGCAGCGCTTGCCCGGGTCCTTGTGCATGGTCGCGGCGACGACGTTTTCCAGTTCCTCGGGGACGTCGTCGCGGTAGGTATGGATCGGCGGCGGCGTCGCGTAGACGATCTGGTGCAGGAGCTTCGACAGGTTGTCGGCCCGGAACGGCCGGAAACCGGTCAGCAGTTCGTAGAGCACGGCACCGAGCGAATAGATGTCGGAACGCGGCGTCAGTTCTTCCGATTGCACCTGCTCCGGCGACATGTAGCTCGGGCTGCCGGCGATGCCCTCGATGCGCGACACCTCGGAGTCGTTGCAGATCGCGATCCCGAAATCGATGATGCGGACGTCGTTGTCGATCGTCAGCATGATGTTCGAGGGCTTGATGTCGCGGTGGATGACGCCGCGGCCGTGCGCGTAGTGCAGCGCCTTCGCGCACTTGTAGATGATCTCGACGACGTCGTCGATGCGCAGCAGGTTGTCGGGCCGGCAGTAGGCGGCCAGCGTGCGGGCGCCCTGGATGTGCTCGGTGACGACGTAGTAGCTGCCGTCTTCTTCGCCGGCGTCGTAGATCGGCAGGATGTTCGGGTGCTGCAGCATGCCCACCATGTGGGCTTCGTTGAAGAACATCTTGCGGGAGACGCGGGCCCGGTCCGGGTCGGCGTCTTCCTCGATGTTGTAGACCTTGATCGCTACGTCGCGGCGATAATACGGGTCATGCGACAGGTACACCGTACCGGTGCTTCCCTGCCCGACCTTGTTGATGATGACGTACTTGCCGATCTTCGCGGGGACGTCGCTTGCGCGCTTGATCGGGGTGACATTGCCAGTCATAGAGATCCGTCTGCATCATGACCAAAACCGGACTCCCAGGGCGAGCAAAACTGCCGCGTAGAGACCGGCTGCGAGGTCGTCCAGCATAATGCCGGCCCCGCCGTGCAGTCTGTGATCCAGGTCGCGAATCGGCCACGGCTTGGCGATGTCAAAAAACCTAAATAAAACAAAGCCTGCCAGCCACCAGGCCGGCTCCGCCGGGGCCACCTGCAGGACCCAGTAGACGGCCGCGATTTCGTCCCAGACGATGCCCGGGTGATCGTGCACGCCGACCCGCCGCGCGGCCGCCCCGCAGAGCCAGAAGCCGCCCGCGACCAGCAGCACGCCGAGCGCGAAGCGGAGCGGCAGCTCGAGCGGCAGCGCGAGCGCCGCGAAGGCGACCCCGACCAGCGTGCCGACCGTTCCGGGTGCCTTCGGCGCGAGCCCCGTGCCGAAGCCGAAGGCCAGCAGGCACACCGGGCTGCGCAGCACCGTGCGGCGCAGCTCGGCGCCCTTCACGTCGGCTCTCCGGGGGCGGCGAAATGCCGGTAGCCGCGCACGCCCGGCTCGAACCGCCGGCCGCCGCGCTTGAATTGCAGCCCGGCGCCCTCGCGGAACCGGCCGATCGCCGTGACCGGCGTCGCCGTCGCCGCGGCGGCCTCGCGGAACGCGGCCTCCGCGCCCGCCGGCACGGCAATACACAGCTCGTAGTCGTCGCCGCCGCCGAGCGCGAGGTCGAGCGCCCGTTCGGCGCCGACGGCCGCGAGCAGTGCGTCCGACAGTGGCAGGTCCTCGACGTCGATGACGGCCGCGCAGCCGGACGCGGCGAGGACGTGGCCGAGATCGGCGGCGAGGCCGTCGGAGACGTCGATCGCGGCGCTCGCGAGACCGGCCGCCGCCTGCCCCAGCGCGACGCGCGCAGCCGGGCGCCGGAATTTTCCGACCAGCGGGCCGTCGCGCTGACCGGACTGCCAGGCGGCGAGCCCCGCGGCCGCGTCGCCGGGATGACCGCTGAGATACATGAGGTCGCCCGGCCGGGCGCCCGCGCGGCGCAGCTCGCGCCCCGGCTCCGTGTGGCCGAGCAGCTGGACGCTGACGACGGTCGCAGGTCCGCGGGTCGTATCGCCGCCGACCAGCGCGACGCCGTGCTCGTCGGCCGCCGCGAACAGCCCGGCGGCGAATGCATCGAGCCAGTCGGCGTCGGCCGCCGGCAGCGTCAGCGCGAGGGTCATCCAGGCAGGCTCGGCGCCCATGGCGGCAAGGTCGGAGAGATTGACGGCGACGGCGCGAAATCCGACGTCGGCGGCCGGCAGGTCGTCCGGGTAGTGCACGCCGGCGACCAGGGTATCCACGACCGCGACCAGGTTGCGGCCGGCGGGCGGCTCGAGGACGGCGCCGTCGTCGCCGACGCCGAGCGCTACGCCGCTGCCGCCCGCGCGCCGGAAGTAGCGGTCGATCAGCGCGAACTCGTCCATCGCTGCGGCCTCAGCTACGGCCGCACTCCGCCGCGCGCAGCGCCGGCGCCGCCCGGTCGAGCAGCGCGTTGATGAACTTGTGCCCGTCCGCCGCGCCGAAGCGCTTCGACAGGTTGACGGCCTCGTTGATGACGACGCGGTACGGCACGTCGATGCGCTCGGACAACTCCCAGGTGCCGAGCAGCAGGATGCCGTGCTCGACCGGGTCGAGCTGTTCGAGCGGACGGTCCGCGTGGCTGGCAATGATCGCGTCGAGCTCGGCGCGCTTGTCGCAGATGCCGGTGATGGCCTCGTCGAAGAAGGACTGCTCGACGCGGGCGTACTCGGGTCGCTCCTTGAACTGGCGAAGCAGCTCGCCGCGGCCGTGCCCGGCGATGTGCATCTGGTAGAGGGCCTGCACGACGAGTTCGCGCGCGCGCCCGCGGCGTCCGGGCGCCTTGCTCATCGTGGGATGCTCATCGCGACCTGCTCGCCTGCCGCGCTCAGCCGAGCTTGCGCAGGACGCTGACGGTCTCGATCACCGCGAGCGCGGCCTCCTCGCCCTTGTTGCCGGCCTTGGTGCCGGCGCGCTCGATCGCCTGCTCGATCGTGTCGACGGTCAGGACGCCGAAGCCGACCGGGATGCCGTGCTTCTGCCCGGCCGCGGCGATGCCGCTCACGCACTCGCCGGCGACGTAATCGAAGTGCGGCGTGCCGCCGCGGATCACGGCGCCGAGCGCGACGATGCCGTCGGCGCGGCGCGACGCGGCCACGGCCTCGACCGCGAGCGGCAGCTCGAAGGCACCGGGCACCCACACGAGCTCGATGTCGGCGTCGGCCGCGCCGTGCCGGCGCAGGCAGCCGACCGCGCCGCGGATCAGCGACTCGACGATGAACTCGTTGAAGCGCGAGGCGACCAGCGCGATGCGCAGGTCGCGCGCCGACAGTTCGCCCTCGATCGTGCGGATGTTGTCCATGCCCTGCCCCGTCGTCATTGCTCGACCCACTCGGTGACCTCGAGGTCGAAGCCCGAGATTGCCTGCATCTGCTTCGGCGCCGACAGCACGCGCATGCGGTGCACGCCGAGATCGCGCAGTATCTGCGCGCCGATGCCGTAGGTGCGAAGTACCGCGTCGCCGCTGCGGCGCAGCTTGAGCTCGTCGTCCGGCCGCGCGAGATCGCGCACGGCCTCCATCAGTTCGCGCGAACTCTCCTGGTCGCGCAGCACGATCAGTACGCCCGCATCCTCGCGGGCGATGCGCGCGATCGCGCCCGATACCGGCCAGCCGAGCCTCTTGCTCGCAACGCCGATCACGTCGCCGAGCGTGTCCTGCAGCTGGACGCGCACGAGCGGCGCGTCGGCGCCGTCGAGATCGCCCTTGACCAGCGCGATGTGCACGGTGCGGTTGACGAGGTCGTCATAGCAGAACATCCGGAACTCGCCGTGTTGCGTGGTCACCGGCTGCTCGGCGATGCGGTCGATGAACTGCTCCTTCGCAAGCCGGTAGCGGATCAGGTCGGCGATCGTGCCGATCTTCACGCCGTGCTGGCGGGCGAAGTTTTCGAGGTCGGGCCGGCGCGCCATCGTGCCGTCCTCGTTCAGGATTTCGACGATCGTCGCGGCGGGTTCGAGGCCGGCAAGCCGCGCCAGGTCGCAGCCGGCTTCCGTGTGCCCGGCGCGGGTCAGCACGCCGCCCGGCTGTGCCATGACCGGGAAGATATGGCCTGGCTGGCGCAGGTCCTCCGGCTTGGCGCCGGGTGCCACGGCCGCGCGCACTGTGCGCGCCCGGTCGTGCGCCGAGATGCCGGTGGTGATGCCCTCGGCGGCCTCGATCGACAGCGTGAAATTGGTCGCGTGATGGCGGTCCGTGTCGTCGACCATCAGCGGCAGGCGCAGCTGCCGGCAGCGCTCGCGGCTGAGCGTCAGGCAGATCAGCCCGCGCCCGTAGCGCGCCATGTAGTTGATGTCCTCGGGCCTGACTTTCTCGGCGGCCATGATCAGGTCGCCCTCGTTCTCGCGGTTCTCGTCGTCGACCATGATGACCATCTTGCCGTCGCGGATGTCGGCGATGATCTCCTCGATCGGCGAGAAGGTCTGGCCCGCGGCGCGGGGATGAGGGGTGGTGTCAGACATAACCGTGTGCCTCGAGTGTCTCGCGGGTGAGCCCGTCCTTGCCGTCCGCGCCGAGCAGGCGTTCGAGGTAGCGAGCGAGCATGTCGACCTCGACGTTGACCCGCGTGCCCTGCCGGTAGGTGCCGAAGATCGTCTCTTCCTGAGTGTGCGGAATGATAGTGACGCCGAAGCCGTCGGCGGATACTGCGTTAATGGTAAGGCTGACGCCGTCGATCGCCACCGAGCCCTTGCGCGCGATGTAGCGCGCGAGTTCGGGCGGCACGCGGAAGCCGTAGTCGATCGCCCGGCCGTTGTTGCGGCGGGACTCGACGGTCGCGATGCCGTCGACGTGCCCGCTGACCAGGTGGCCGCCCAGGCGCTCGCCGAGCGCCAGCGCCGGCTCGAGGTTGACCCGGCTGCCGCGCCCGAGATCGCCGAGCGTCGTGACCGCGAGCGTCTCGTTCGAGACGTCCGTGTCGAAACCGTCGTCGTGCAGGGCCACGGCCGTCAGGCAGACGCCGTTGACCGCGATGCTGTCGCCCAGCGCGTATTCCGCCCAGGGCAGACCGGTCGCGCGCACGCACAGGCGGCGGTCGCCGCCCTTCTGTTCGACGGCGCCGAGCACGCCGGTGGCCTTGATGATGCCGGTAAACATGGTCTTTACGGGGTTTCCTCGGGCGCCGCGGGCCGCGCCGTTATGCGTGTATCGCCGCCGACCTGCCGCCGGTCCGTGATCTCGAGTTCCAGCCGGTCGGCGAGCGCCAGCCACGCCGGCGTGTCGGCGAGCCGCCGTGTCGCGCTGCCCATGATATGGGGCGCCTGATAAATCACAAGTTCGTCGACCAGCCCGGCCTCGAGCAATGCACCCGACAGGCGCGGTCCGGCCTCGACCAGCAGCTCGTTGACCTCGCGCCGGGCGAGCTCGGCGAGCAGCGCCGCCAGCGGCACCCGGCCGTCTGCGTCGGCGAGCATCAGCACTTCGGCGCCGGCGG
>CALALV010000150.1 GCA_937925605.1 uncultured Woeseia sp. | reverse complement strand
TGAACCCCGCCGAACTCGGCCCGTTGCGAGTCGAGATCCGCGTCGAGGACGGCACGGCACAGGTCCACCTGCAGGCCCAGCACGCGACGACCCGCGAGGCGCTGGAACAGGCGCTGCCGCGCCTGCGCGAGCTGTTCGCCGCGGAGGGCCTGGCACTGACCGGCAGCCAGGTCGGCGAGCAGGACGTGCGCGAGCAGCGCGGCCAGCATGCGCCGCGTGACCCGCAGGCGGCCGCCGACGACGAAGCCGCCGGCGACGACTGCCCGGCGGAGGCGCTGCCGCAGCGCGTGGCTGACGGGCTGGTCGATACCTTCGCCTGAGCGGCGCGCCGCGCCACTGACGGAAATCCGACGCCCGGACCCGCGCCGCCACCCCTGCCGGCGCCGGATTCCCGACGCTGACCGCCCCTGCCGGGGCTCTCTATCCCTCTGAAAAATATATGAAATCCATAGCTCCGTGTTGATGGCACAGGGCTTGCATCAGCCGTGCTGACCGTTTACTGGAGCTCGACATGGCTGACACGGAAGAGGGCGCCGCCCCGGAAAAGAAGGGCGGCATGATGAAAATGATCATGCTCGGCGGCGCGGCCGTCGTGCTGCTGGTCGTCGGCGTCTTCGCCGGCCCGGCCATCCAGAACATGATCTCGCCGCCGGCCGACGAAGCGGCCGACGAAGAGGCAGCGGCCGAGGCGCCGAGCAATGCGCCGGAGCTCTACCAGGGGCTGCACCCGGCGCTGGTCGTGAATTTCCGCGACGAACTCGGCGACCCGCATTACATGCAGGTCGAGATGGAAGTCATGGCGCGCGACCAGGACGTCATCAACGCCGTGCGCGAACACACGCCGCTGATCCGCAACAACCTGATCCTGCTGTACGGCAACGTGAAGTACGAAGAGGTGACGACGCGCGCGGGCAAGGAACGCATGCTCGCCGACGGTCTTGCCGAGATCCAGGCCGTCATGGCCGAGCGGGTCGGCGAGCCGAACGTCGAGGCACTGTATTTCACGAGCCTGATCATCCAGTGACGGGGGCGGCGACGCGATGAGCGAACAGGAAGAACCGGTCCTCTCCGACGACGAGAAGAGCGCGCTGCTCGAAGGCGTGGAGTCCGGCGCCGTCGAGGTCTCCGCCGCCGGCGGTCCGCAGTACGCGGACGTCAGGACCTTTGTCATAGGCGCGCGTGCGCGACTGACGAGCGGCGGCCTGCCGCGGCTCGCGGCGATGAACGAGCAGTTCGCCGAGCGCTTCGCGGGGGCCTGCGAAGACCTGCTGCAGGCGCCGGCCGCGCTGACGGCCGGCAGCCCGAAGCGGCAGGCCTTCGCCGATTTCCGCGACAGCTGGCCCACGGGCGCGATCGCCGTCGCGTTCACGGCGACGCCGCTGGCCGGCGAGGCCCTGCTGGTCATCGACCCGGTGCTGGTCGGGCCGCTGGTCGAGGCCTTCTTCGGCGGCAACAGCCCGGAATCGACGGCGCACCACGATGCGGCGCACTCCGCCGGCGCGCTGTCCACCGTGCAGCTGTTCGCCGGCCAGCTGCTCGGCGTGCAGCGCGAGGTGTTCGCGCCGCTGAAGGAGATCGTGCCCGAGCGGGTCGCGACCCACGTCGGGCTGGATCTCATCGAATCGACGGGCGACGGCGACCCGGTCATCGCCTGCGAATTCGAACTCGCGCTGGGCGAGGACGGCGCGCAGCGCGGCTCGTTCGCCGTCGTCTGGCCGGAGCAGATGCTCTCGCCGGTGCGCGCGGGCCTGGAGGGCAAGCGGCGCGAGCGCGACGCGGCCGAGGACGCGCGCTGGCACAAGGTGCTGCGCGCGCGGCTGCCGGAAGTCGTCGTGGCGCTGGCCTCGAACGTCGGCCATGCGCGCATGACGCTCGGCGAGGTCGTCGCGCTGAAGCCCGGCGACGTCATCGGCATCGACACGCCGCGCGTGGCCACGCTGCTGGCCGCGGGCGTGCCGCTGCTGGAGGGTCGTTTCGGCGTGCAGGCCGGCCGCAACGCCGTGGAAACCGTGAGCTGGCTCGAGTCCGGGCCCGGCCGCGAATGAATTTGCAGAGGACAGGAACATGAATGACCAGGTGAACAGCGACAACGCGGGCGGCCAGTTCGAGCCCGAGGAACTCGGCTCCGGCGCGGCCAAGGGCGCCGACGTGAATCTCGACCTCGTGCTCGACGTGCCGGTGACGGTTTCGCTGCGCGTCGGCTCCACCGAGATCCCGATCCGCGAACTGGTGCGGCTCGTCGAGGGATCGGTGATCGCGCTCGACCGCGATGCGAGCCAGGCGATGGACGTGCTGGTGAACGGCACGCTGGTGGCGCACGGTGAAATCGTCGTCGTCGACGACAAGTTCGGCGTGCGGCTGACCGACGTCGTCAGCCCCGCCGAACGCATCCAGACGATCAACTGAACGGAGTCGTCGCAATGAAGCGCATGCTCCCCGTCTTTGCCGCGCTGCCGGCCAGCGCCGTCGCCGCGCCGGCCGGGCCGGTCGGCCCGGCCGACGTGCTGGGCCTAGGCACCGGGCTCGTGCTCGTCGTCGGCGCGATCCTGCTGACCGGCTGGGTCTACTCGCGCACGCAGAAGCTGCGCGGCGGCGCCAGCGACCTGATCCGCATCGTCGCGAGCCAGCCGCTCGGCACCCGCGAGCGCGTGCTGCTGCTGCAGGTCGCCGACAAGCAACTGCTGGTCGGCATGACCTCGAGCAGCGTGCAGACACTGCACGTCTTCGACGAGCCGGTCGCCGAGCCGGCCGTGCCGGGCGGGCAGGGCTTCGCCGAGCGCCTGCGCGCCGCGGTCCGGAGCAGTTCGTCGTGATCCGGCTGCTGCCGCTCGCGTTGCTCTGCCTGCCGGCGCGGGCGTCGGCGCAGGCGGAGACCGTGACGATCCAGGCCGGCGAGGGCCAGTCGTTCGCGCTCAGCATCCAGATCCTGGTGATGATGACGCTGCTGACGCTGTTGCCGGCGGCGATCCTGTCCACCAGCGCGTTCGTCCGCATCATCATCGTGCTCTCGATCCTGCGCCAGGCGCTCGGCACGGCGCAGACGCCGCCGAACCAGGTGCTGCTCGGCGTCGCCCTGTTCCTGACGTTTTTCGTCATGACGCCGGTGATCGACACGGTCTACGCCGACGCGGTCCAGCCCTACATGGAAGAGCAGCTGTCCGCCGAGGAGGCTTTCACGCAGGCGGTCGCGCCGATCCGGGCGTTCATGCTCGACCAGACCCGCGAGTCCGACCTCGCGCTGTTCGCGCGCATCGGCCGCCACGGCGATGTCGCGTCGGTCGACGAGCTGCCGCTGTCGATCGTCGTCTCGGGATTCATCGTCAGCGAGTTGAAGACCGCGTTCCAGATCGGCTTCCTGGTCTTCATTCCGTTCCTGGTCATCGACCTGGTGGTATCCAGCGTGTTGATGTCGATGGGCATGATGATGCTGTCGCCGATGCTCATCTCGCTGCCCTTCAAGATCATGCTGTTCGTGCTGGTGGACGGCTGGGCGATGGTGCTCGGCACGCTGGCCTCGAGCTTCTACGTCTGAGGTGCCGCGATGACGCCGGAAACCGTAACGACGATCGGCCAGCAGGCGCTCTGGGTCACGATGCTGATCAGCGCGCCGCTGCTGCTTTCCGCGCTGGCGGTCGGCCTCCTGGTCGGCATGTTCCAGGCGGCCACCCAGATCAACGAAATGACGATGAGCTTCATACCGAAGCTGCTGGTACTGGTGCTTGCACTCGTCGTTGCCGGGCCCTGGATGCTCGGTGTGATCGTCAACTACACCAGCAACCTGATGGAGCAGATTCCGTCACTTATTTCCTGAGCGCGCAGGGCGCGCTGGAGGTGGCACATGCTATCGAGACTGACAAGTGAACGTCGACCTGAGTATTGGACCGTTGCTGGAATCGACCGCGAACTGGTTATGGCCGTTCGTGCGCGTGGCGGCCTTCGTCATGGTGATGCCGGTGATCGGCGGCTCGTTCGTCCCGGCCCGGGTGCGGCTGATGCTCGCGCTCGCGCTGACGCTGACGATCGGCTCGGCGCTGAGGCCGGAAGTACCGGTCGAGTTCCTGAGCGTGGCCGGCGTGCTCACGATCTTCCAGGAACTGGCGATCGGCATCGCGATGGGCTTCGCGGTGCAGCTACTGTTCGACGCGATCGCGCTGGGCGGGCAGGTAGTGGCGATGAGCATGGGGCTCGGCTTCGCGGTTTTCCTGGACCGGGCGCGCGGGGTCAACATCCCGGTGCTCGGCCAGTTCTTCCTGATGCTCGGGATGCTGGTGTTCCTGTCCCTCGACGGGCACCTGGCGCTGATCTCGATGCTGGCCGAGAGCTTCACGCTGCTGCCGATCGGCGGCGGCGGATTGACGCGTGCGGGCGTCTCGGAACTGCTCGCCTGGTCCTCGCAGGTCTTCGTCGTGGCGATGAAGATAGCGCTGCCGGCGATTACGGCGCTCCTGGTCGTGAACCTCGCCTTCGGGGTCATGAGCCGGGCCGCCCCGACGCTCAACCTGTTCGCCGTGGGCTTTCCGGTCGCGATGTTGTTGGGATTCGTGGTCATTTTTCTCAGCATGGGCAGCCTGACGGAGAACGTGTCCCGCTTGTCCGGCGCCGCGCTGGACTTTCTCCCCGCACTGCTTAGCGCCCGTTAGCGCCGGGACGCCACGATGGCCGACGAGCAATTCCAGGACCGTACCGAGCAAGCGACGCCGAAGCGTCGCGAGGACGCGCGCAAGAAAGGCGACGTCCCGCGCTCGCGCGAGCTCACGATGACCGGCGTCATGCTCGCCGGCAGCGCGGCACTGCTGCTGCTCGCCGGGCCCCTGTCGCGCTCGCTGGTCGGTGGCTTCGCCGGGGGCTTCGAGATCGAGCGGGGGCGGCTGATGGACCCGCGCTACCTGCCGGAGGCGCTGGCCTCCGCGGTGCTCGACGCGCTCGGCGGGCTGGCCCCGCTGGCCGTGGTCCTGTTGCTCGCGGCCGGCTTCAGCGCAACGCTGCTCGGCGGCTGGTCGTTCAGCGCCAAGGCATTCGCGTTCAAGGCCGAGCGCCTGAGCCCGCTCAAGGGGATCAAGCGCATCTTCGGCATGCTGGCCCTTCACGAGCTCCTGATGGCGATAGCGAAGTTCCTCGTCGTCGCCGTGATCGCGATTGCCTGGCTCTGGTGGTCGGTGGACGAGCTGCTCGGCCTCGGCCGGCTGCCGGTCGGCGAGGGGATCCGCCGCGCGCTGGAGCTCTGCGCCGTGTCGCTGCTGGTCGTCAGCACCGGGCTGATCCTGATCGCCGCCGTCGACGTCCCGTTCCAGCTCTACAGCTACAACAAGAAACTGAAGATGACACGCACCGAGGTGCGTGACGAATTCAAGGAGACCGAGGGCCGTCCCGAGGTCAAGGGTCGCATCCGCCAGCTGCAGCAGCAGGCCGCGCAGCGGCGGATGATGGAGGACGTGCCGACGGCCGACGTCGTCATCACCAACCCGACGCATTTCGCGGTCGCGCTCAAGTACGACCGCGACGGCAGCGGCGCGCCGAAGGTCGTCGCCAGGGGGCAGGACCTGGTCGCCGCGAAGATCCGCGAGATCGCGACCGCGTCCGGCGTCCCGCTGTTCTCGGCACCGCCGCTGGCGCGCGCGCTGTATCGCTCGACGAAGCTCGGCCAGGAGATCCCGGCCGCGCTGTACACGGCCGTGGCGCAGGTGCTCGCGTGGATCTTCCAGGTCCGGGACGCGGCGCTGCCGCGCCACCTCTGGCCGGATCGGCCGACACCGGACGTCGATGAAAGTCAGTTTTAATTCATAAACTTACAAAGAATATCTCCATGGAAGCTCACAAAGGATTGCTCGCCGACATCGCCAAGGGACTGGGCGTGCCGCTGATGCTGCTGACGATGCTGGCGATGGTCATGGTGCCGCTGCCGCCGCTCGCGCTCGACGTGCTGTTCACTTTCAACATCGCGCTGGCCGTCGCGATCCTGCTGACCGCGATCTACGTCGGCCGGCCGCTCGACTTCGGCGTGTTCCCGACGATCCTGCTGGTCGTCACGCTGCTCAGGCTGGTGCTGAACATCGCCTCGACCCGCGTCGTGCTGCTCGAGGGTCACACCGGCACGGCGGCGGCCGGCAAGGTCATCGAGGCTTTCGGCGAGTTCGTGGTCGGCGGCAACTACGCGGTCGGCCTCGTGATCTTCGGCATCCTCGTCATCATCAACTTCGTCGTCGTCACGAAGGGCGCGGGCCGCGTCTCCGAGGTCACGGCGCGCTTCACCCTCGACGCGATGCCGGGCAAGCAGATGGCGATCGACGCGGATCTGAATGCCGGCATCATCGACCAGGAGCAGGCGAAGCTCCGGCGCCAGGAGATCGGCGAGGAAGCGGACTTTTACGGCTCTATGGACGGTGCGTCGAAGTTCGTCCGCGGGGACGCCGTGGCCGGCATCCTGATCCTGTTCATCAACATTGTGGGCGGCCTGATCATCGGCACCGCGCAGCACGACCTGACGCTGTCCGCCGCCGTGCACAACTACACGCTGCTGACGATCGGCGACGGCCTCGTCGCGCAGATCCCGTCGCTGCTCCTGTC
>CALALV010000149.1 GCA_937925605.1 uncultured Woeseia sp. | reverse complement strand
GCGAGCCTCTGAGCGCCGGCCACCTCGTCTACCGGCGCGCTGGCGGCGCGCCGGCCCAGCCGATCCTCGACGTCCACCCGCTGGCCCGCCACCAGTACACCCCCACGACCGGCGCGCCCTGCGGATAGCGGGAGATGCGCACGGATTCCTCGCCCTCGGTGATCTCGATCTCGGCGATGCCGGACTCGTCGAGAAGTTCGATCAGTTTCTTGACCTTGCGTATGTCCATCAGTCCCCCTCGGTCCTTGCCAGCTGCCGGTGGGCAGCCTGCAGTGCCAGTTCGTAACCCTGTGCCCCCAGGCCCACGATCAGGCCGGCGGCAATGTCGCTGAAATAACTGTGGCGGCGGAATTCCTCGCGCGCGAAGGTGTTGCTCAGGTGAATCTCGATGAACGGTACCGAGACGGCGAGCAGGGCATCGCGCAGCGCGATGCTGGTGTGCGTGAACGCGCCTGGATTGAGCAGGATGAACGAGATGCCGTCGTCGCGGGCGCACTGTACGCGCTCGACCAGCACGTGCTCGGCATTGCTCTGCAGGCTCGTGAGGCTGTGCCCGAGCCGCTCCGCCTGGATCGTCAGCGTCGCCTCGACCTCGGCGAGATCGGTGCTGCCGTAGATGACCGGTTCGCGCGCGCCGAGCAGGTTGAGGTTCGGACCGTTGAGCAGCAGCAGCTTTGCCATCTGCTTTTTCGCCAGATTGCCGAAGATGGCGGCAATTCTAACCCTTTTCAGGGTAGATAAAGCAAACGATTCGGCGCCGGGACGCGCCGGGGCGGCTTACAGCTCCGCGAGCGCCGCGCGCGCGCCGGCCGTGTCGGTCAGGCCGGCGTCGAGCTGTTCGAGGACGTGACGATCGTGTCGATCTGCGGTGCGTGGATTTCGCCCATGTGCGCGGCGAGGAGCTCGCCGTCGCGGGTCACGACCAGCGTGAAGGGCAGGCCGATGAACGGCACGCCCGAGGCCTCGGCGACGGCCATCGCGTCCTCCTGGCCGACCAGCACCGGGTAGTTGAACTGTGCTTCCTGGGCGTAGGTGATCACGTCCTCGACGAAATCGACGGCGATGCCGATGACCTGCAGGTCGTCGCCGTGCGCTTCCTGCGTGTCCTTCAGCAGGGGGATTTCGCGCCGGCAGGGGGCGCACCAGGTTGCCCAGAAATTCACGATCCGGCTCTTGCCGTCCCACTCCGCGAAGTCGCGCGGCCGGCCGGACAGGTCGGGCAGCGTGAACGCGAGCCGTTCCGCGCTGACCTCGGCGCTGTTGACGGCCTCGAGCCGGTTTTCATTCAGTTCGTGGCGCAGCAGCATGCCGGCGCCCAGGGCCACGATCACGACCGCGGCGATGACCAGGTAACGTTGCATGTCAGGGAGTTTCCGTTCGTGCAGTGAGCGAGGCCGCGCCGCCGACGGCGCGCTCTACGTGGTCGGCGAATTCCCCGGCCTTCATGTAGCCGACGACCTCGTAGCCGCGACGCTGCACGCCGTTGTCGTCGAAGAAGATGATCGTCGGCGGCCCGAACACGCCGAAGTGCTGCAGCAGCGCCTGGTCCTCCGCGTCGTTGGCGGTGACGTCGGCCTGCAGCTTGAGCGTGTCGGCGAGCGCCGCCTGCACCGCCGGGTCGGTAAAGGTGTATTTCTCCATCTCGATACAGGATACGCACCAGTCGGCGTAGAAATCGAGCATCGCACTGCGCTTCGCCGCCGCGGCCTCGTCGAGCGCGGCCTCGAGGTCGGCAACCGTCTTGATGCGGCGGAACTCCAGCCCGTGCTCCTCCGTCGCGGCACCGCCCGCGGCCAGCTGCAGGCCGGCCAGCGGTTTCAGCGGATCCTGGCCGCCGGCCAGTGCGCCGATGAACAGCGCGGCACCGTAGATCACGGCCAGCAGGCCGCTGCCCTTGGCGAGCTTCTGCGTGTCGCTGGCCTCGGGCGCGAGGCTGGTCAGTCCGCCGAGCCAGACGCCGGCCATGAACACCAGCACGCCCCACAGCGCCAGCGTTACCGGGCCCGGCAGGACGCGCGACAACATCCAGATCGCGAGGCCGAGCATCATGAAGCCGAACGCGTTCTTGACGGCGACCATCCACGGCCCGGCCTTCGGCAGCAGGCGACCGGCGGAGGCGCCGACCGCGAGCAGCGGCGCGCCCATGCCGAGGCTCATCGCGAACAGCGCGGTGCCGCCGCGCAGCAGGTCGCCGGTCTGGCCGATCACGGTCAGCGTCGCGACCAGCGGCGGGGCGACGCAGGCGGTGACGATCAGCGAGGACAGCGCGCCCATGACGAACGCGCCGATCACGGTGCCGCTCCGCTGGCGACCCGAAACGGCCGCGATCCGGCTCTGGATGCCCGAGGGCATCTGCAGGTCGTAGAGCCCGAACATGCCGAGCGCCAGCACGACGAACAGGCCGGCGAACAGCGCGAGTACCCAGGGCGCGTTGAACACGGCCTGCAGCTGCACGCCGATGGCGGCCGCGCCGATGCCGGCGGCCGTGTAGACCAGCGCCATGCCCATGACGTAGCTCGCCGCGAGCGAGAAGCCGCGTGCCGGGCTGACCTCGTCGCCGTCGCCGGCGATGATGCCGGACAGGATCGGGATCATCGGCAGCACGCAGGGCGTGAACGCGAGCAGCAGGCCTGCGCCGAAGAAAGTCAGGATGACGACGCCGAGATTCGCCGACGCGATCAGGCCGGCCAGGCGGTCCTGCTCGGACACCATCGGCGGCGCGCCGGCGGCGGCCAGCGCGGCCGTCGAGGTCGCCTGCGGCAGCGCGACCGAGAGCGTGCGCGTGACCGGCGGGTAGCAGATGCCGTCCTCGGCGCAGCCCTGGAAGCCGACCTCGAGCTCCAGCGTCATCGGCTCGGGCGTCGCGCGCGCCAGCGGCAGCTCGGCGAACACGTCCTCGAGGTACACCTCGGTCTCGCCGAAATATTCGTCGGTTTTCAGCTTGCCGGGCGGCAGGGCCAGCCGGCCGAGCTGGACGCGGTCGGAGTCGGTGCGCGCGGACAGCTTGTCGCGGTACAGGTAGTAGCCGTCGGCGACCTGCCAGGAGACCTCCACGGTGTTGCCGTCGAGCGCGATCAGCTGCGGCACGAAGGCCTCGTCGACCGGCAGGAAATCGCCGAGGCCGGTGACGACCGGCGCGAAAGGCGACAGCGGCAGTTCCCGCTCGCCGCGCGCGGTGACCAGTTGCACCGATTCGCTCCAGGCCTGCGGTGGGTAGCAGATGCCGAGGTCGGCGCAGCCCTGCGAGCGGATGACGAGGTCGAGCCGTTCCGGGCGCTCGCCCTCGACCGTGTAAGGGATCGTGACGAAAAAGCGCTCGCGATACACCTGCTGCACGCCGAAGAACTCGTCCTCGTGGCGGCGACCCTCCGGCAGCTCGGGCTCGGCCAGCGTCACGCCCGGCGTCGCGCTCGCGAAGCCCAGTTTGCGCTTGTACAGGTAGTAGCCGTCCTCGATCGCCCAGTCGACCTCGAGTGCGCCGCCCGTGTCGCTGACGACGTAGCGGAACGCCTCCTCCGCGCGCAGGATCTCCTCGTCGGCAGCGCCGGCGGGCGAGGCAGCGGTGAGCCCGGACAGGGCCAGCAGCAGCGTAATGGCGATCGGTCGTGACATCGGCGTAACGGGGCTCGGTCAGTACGGTGCAACGGTCGGCAGAGGTCCAGTAGACCGGGCCGGGGCCGCTTTGTTACACGGCCAGCGGCAGCGCAGGATAACCGCCGCCGCGGGCCCTGTCATGGACGGAGCGCTCAGTTTATCCCGCGCCCCGCCGGCGCCGCGGGCCTTGAAATTTCGAGGCAGGCCCCTATGATTGGCACTCGCTCGCGCCGAGTGCTAACAAATCGGCGCTGGCCACCGAAAAATCGGTAAGAATTCAATCGTTTACAGGAGAACACATCGATGAAGATTCGTCCGCTCCATGATCGAGTCATCGTAAAGCGCATGGAAGAAGAGCGTAAGACGCCGGGGGGCATCGTGATTCCGGATGCCGCCACCGAGAAGCCGATCAAGGGCGAAGTCATTGCCGTCGGCAACGGCAAGATCCTCGAGAACGGCGAGACCCGGGCCCTCGACATCAAGGCCGGCGACAAGGTGCTGTTCGGCAAGTACTCCGGCACCGAGGTCAAGGTCGACGGCGAGGAGCTCCTGGTCATGAAGGAAGACGACATCATGGCCGTCATCGAGGGCTGAGACGCTCCCGATCCTTCGTTTACACGGTTTTTGCTTACAAAACGCCGCTTTCTGGCGGCGTAGCACGGAAATAAGAGGAAAGTTAAATGGCTGCTAAAGAAGTTCGTTTCAGTGACGACGCGCGCCAGAAGATGTTCGCGGGCGTGAACATCCTGGCCAATGCCGTGAAAGTCACGCTCGGCCCGAAGGGCCGCAACGTCGTACTCGACAAGAGCTTCGGCGCACCGACCGTCACCAAGGACGGTGTCTCCGTTGCCAAGGAAATCGAGCTCGACAACAAGTTCGAGAACATGGGCGCCCAGATGGTCAAGGAAGTCGCTTCCCAGACCTCGGACGTCGCCGGCGACGGCACGACGACCGCGACGGTCCTGGCCCAGGCCATCATCCGCGAGGGCCTGAAGTCGGTCGCCGCGGGCATGAACCCGATGGACCTGAAGCGCGGCATCGACAAGGCCACCGTGGCCGTCGTCGAGGAGCTGCGCAAGCTGTCGAAGCCCTGTGACGACGACAAGGCGATCGCCCAGGTCGGCGCGATCTCCGCGAACTCGGACACCGAGATCGGCGAGATCATCTCCGAGGCCATGAAGAAGGTCGGCAAGGAAGGCGTGATCACGGTCGAGGAAGGCCAGGGTCTCGCGAACGAGCTGGACGTGGTCGAGGGCATGCAGTTCGACCGCGGCTACCTGTCGCCGTACTTCATCAACAACCAGCAGAGCCAGAGCGCGGAGCTCGAGAATCCGCTGATCCTGCTGCACGACAAGAAGATCTCGAACATCCGCGACCTGCTGCCGGTGCTCGAGGGCGTTGCCAAGTCGGGCCGCCCGCTGATGATAATCGCCGAGGACGTCGAAGGCGAGGCACTCGCCACGCTGGTCGTCAACAACATCCGCGGCATCGTCAAGGTCGCGGCCGTCAAGGCTCCGGGCTTCGGTGACCGCCGCAAGGCCATGCTGCAGGACATCGCGATCCTGACCGGCGGCCAGGTGATCTCCGAGGAAGTCGGCCTGTCGCTCGAGAAGGCGACGCTGGACGACCTGGGCGAGGCCAAGAAGGTCCAGATCACGAAGGAAAACACGACGATCATCGACGGCGCCGGCAAGGCGGCCGACATCAAGGGTCGCGTCGACCAGATCAACGCCGAGATCGCCGAGTCGACCTCCGACTACGACAAGGAGAAGCTGCAGGAGCGCGTTGCGAAGCTCTCCGGCGGCGTCGCCGTGATCAAGGTCGGTGCTGCGACCGAGGTCGAGATGAAGGAGAAGAAGGCCCGCGTCGAGGACGCGCTGCACGCGACCCGTGCCGCCGTCGAGGAAGGCGTAGTGGCCGGCGGTGGCGTCGCGCTGATCCGCGCCGTCGCGGGCATCAAGGACCTGCAGGGCGCCAACGACGACCAGAACGTGGGCATTAACATCCTGCGTCGCGCCGTCGAGGAACCGCTCCGGCAGATCGTCAAGAACGCCGGCGGCGACGCCAGCGTGGTCCTGAACGCCGTCGCCGAGGGCAAGGGTAACTACGGTTACAACGCCGCCACCGGCGAGTACGGCGACATGATCGAGCTGGGCATCCTGGACCCGACCAAGGTCACCCGGTTCGCGCTGCAGAACGCGGCCTCGGTCTCCGGCCTGCTGCTGACCACCGAAGCGATGGTGGCGGAAGCGCCGAAGGACGAGGATGCGCCTGCAATGCCGGACATGGGCGGCATGGGCGGCATGGGCGGCATGATGTAAATCGCCGTTCCAGCGATCCTGCAAGACCGGAAGCCCCGCCCCGTGCGGGGCTTTCTTTTTCGTACCGGCATCGCGCCGGGCCGGCCGGCCCGCCCGGCTGGCGGGCCCCTCGCTTGGACCCCGGCCAGCCCTGCCGGCCGCGGCCGCATCCGACTGAAGGTTTGCCGCGATCGGCCGATTACCTGCGCATGGCACGCGCAGGTTTCCAGTGAGCAGCGGCCCGGCGTCGCCCGCGGCAAACGAGTCCCGCCGCAGCCTCGGCACGTGGCTGCTGGCGGCCTTCGTGCTGCTCGCGCTGCTGCCGGCGCTGACCGGCCTGCCCGGCTGGCTGGCCGCGCGCGACATCCAGGCGCCGCTGGAACGCGTCGCGACGGTGGTCACCGAGTTCGGCCGCCACGACCGGGCATTCCGGGCCAACGTTCGCGGGCTCTATGCCGCGCTGTTCGTGACGCGGAACTTCGCGGATCGCGAAACCTTCGAGCAGACGCGTGGCAAGATCCGCGGGCATCTCGATGCCATGCGCGGCGCCGTCGCCGAGCTGGCGGCGAGCAATGTCGTCGCGGCCGGCGCGGATTTCCGCCAGGCGCAGGCGCGGATCGACGACTTCACCGGGCGCTATCTCGAGCTGGTCGAACGCAAACTCGCCGCCGAGGAGCGCCTGCACGCGCAGTCGGATGCGGTCGTCGCCAGCGCCCGCGCGGTCCTCGCCGTTCTGCCGGGCGGCTTCGACCGGCTGCGTACGCAGCTTATCAATCTCGCCGATCTCGGCCGGCAGGCACGCAGGCCGAAAGCGGCAGGCGAGCTCGAGGCCCTGCGTCTCGAATTCGAGCGGGCGCTCACGACGGCGTCCGCGCATGCACGCCTGCTGCCCGGCGAGCTCAACGCCGATGTCAGCGCGCGCCTCGACGAGATGGCGAGCCTGGTCACGGTCGACACCGGGCTCTTCGCATCGCTCGGCGACCTTGCCCGGCTCGGCGAGCGGGAGTTGTCGGACCGGCTGGCCCTGCGCAGTGACGTGGTAGGCCTGATCGAGAGCCTCGTTGCCATTGACGAGGCGAACGACGCGGCTGCCAGTGAGCTGCTGCGGGCCTCGGCGGCACAGCTGAAGCAAGGCTACGAGGCCCTCGCGGCCAGCATCGGTCTCGGTACGGCAGGCGCCCTGGCGTTCGTTTTCCTGTTCGTGCGCCGCAACGTGCTGCGCCGCCTGCGTGCGCTGATCGTGGCAACGCGACGGATCCGGCGCGGCGAGCTGGACGAGCCGGTGGAGCAGCAGGCCGATGACGAACTGGGGGAACTGGCGGGCGCGCTCGAAGCCGCACGGCAGGCGATGCGCGAACTGCATGTGAATCGAAACGTGCTGGCGGCGCGCACCGAGGAACTGGAGCAGCTGAACCTGGAGCTCGATCGCTTCGCCTACGTGGCATCGCACGATCTGAAGGCGCCCCTGCGCGCGGTCAGCAGCCTGATCGGTTTCGTTCGCGAAGACCTCGAGGACGTCATGAACGAGGAGGCCGACGCGCACCTCGGCATGATGGAGGGACGCATCGAGCGGCTGAACGCCCTGCTCGACTCATTGCTCGAATATTCGCGCGCGGGCCGCACGCGGCAGCCGGTCGAGGTCGTCGACCTGCGCGCAGCGATCGGGGAGGCGGCCGCCGTCGTCTGCCCGGCCGGCGGCAGGGTGGCCTACCGCGGCGGCTTCGGGCGTGTCTCGCTGTGCCTCACGCCGCTCGAGCAGGTCGTCAGGAACCTGGTCGACAACGCGTTCAAGCACGGCGGCGAGGGCGGCACGGTCACGGTCACCTGCGACGTCGTCGGCGACCGGGTCCGGCTCGTCGTCGCCGACGCGGGGCCCGGCATAGCCGCCGAGCATCACGAGCGCGTCTTCGGCATGTTCCAGACCCTGCAGCCGCGCGACCGGGTCGAAGGCAGCGGCATGGGGCTCGCCATCCTGAAGCGTTTGGCAGACAGCTACGGCGGCAGCATCGAGCTGGAATCCGACCCGGCCGTCCG
>CALALV010000148.1 GCA_937925605.1 uncultured Woeseia sp. | reverse complement strand
TTCCAGCGTGGTGTCCCGGTCACTCGCGTTCGCGTCGACCGGGCGCACCTCGACACCGTGGCGGCGCAGGTCCTGGACCAGCTGCGAAGCGGAGTAGAAACCCATCGGCTGGCTGTTCAGCAGCGCGCAGCAGAAGGCCGCCGGCTCGTGACACTTGAGCCAGCAGGACACGTAGACGAGCAGCGCGAAGCTCGCCGAGTGCGACTCGGGGAAACCGTACTCGCCGAAGCCCTGGATCTGGTTGAAGATCTTCCCGGCGAACTCCGCGTCGTAGCCGCGCGCGCGCATGCCGGCCTTCAGCTTGTCCTCGAACGGGCCGAGGCCGCCGCGCCGCTTCCAGGCCGCCATCGCGCGCCGCAGCTGGTCCGCCTCGCCCGGCGAGAAGCCGGCCGCGGCCACGGCCAGCGCCATGACCTGCTCCTGGAAGATCGGCACGCCGAGCGTGCGTTCCAGCACCGCGCGGACCTCCTCGCTGGGATACTCGACGGGCTCCTCGCCGTTGCGCCGCCGCAGGTAGGGGTGGACCATGTCGCCCTGGATCGGGCCGGGCCGGATGATCGCGACCTCGATGACGAGATCGTAGTAGCAGCGCGGTTTCAGCCGCGGCAGCATCGCCATCTGCGCCCGGGACTCGATCTGGAACACGCCCATCGTGTCGGCCTCGCAGATCATGTCGTAAACCGCCGGGTCCTCGGCCGGCACGTTCGCCAGCGTGTAGCGGCGGCCGTCGAAGCGCTCGATCAGCTCGAAGCTGCGGCGGATCGCCGTCAGCATGCCGAGGCCGAGCACGTCGACCTTCAGCAGGCCGAGATCCTCGAGGTCGTTCTTCTCCCACTGGATCACCGTGCGCTCCGGCATCGACGCGTTCTCGACCGGCACCAGCTCGTGCAGCGGCCCCCGGGAAATCACGAAGCCGCCGACGTGCTGCGACAGGTGCCGCGGGAAGCCGATCAGCTGCCGGGTGAGCCACAGCAGCCGGCGGATCACCGGGCTGTCCGGGTCGAGCCCCGCCTCGCGCACGCGGCTCGCGTCGACGCCCTCGCCGTCCCACCACTGCATCGAGCGCGCGAGCTTCTCGACCTGCAACCCGGACAGGCCGAGCGCCTTGCCGATGTCGCGCAGCGCGCTGCGCGCCCGGTAGGTGATGACCGTCGCGGCCAGCGCCGCCCGGTCGCGGCCGTACTTCGCGTAGATGTACTGGATGACCTCCTCGCGGCGCTCGTGTTCGAAGTCCACGTCGATGTCCGGCGGTTCGTTGCGCTCCTTCGAGATGAAGCGCTCGACCAGCGTGGCCATGCGCCCGGGATCGACCTCGGTGATGCCGAGGCAGAAGCAGACCGCCGAGTTCGCGGCCGAGCCCCGGCCCTGGCACAGGATGCCCTGCGAGCGTGCGAAGCCGACGATGTCGTGCACGGTCAGGAAATAGGATTCGTAGCCGAGGTCGCGGATCAGCGCGAGCTCGTGCTCGACCAGCGGGATCACCTTGCCCGGCACGCCGTCCGGCCAGCGCGTCCGCATGCCGGCCTCGGTCAGCGCGCGCAGGTGGCTCGTCGGTGTCTCGCCGGGCGGCACGAGTTCCCGCGGGTACTCGTAGCGCAGCTCGTCGAGCGAGAAGTCGATGCGCTCGCTGATCGCCAGCGTCTCGTCGAGCAGCGGCCGCGGGTAGACCCGGCCTAGCACGTCGAGCGGCCGCAGGTAGCGTTCGCCGTTCGGGTACAGCGCGAAGCCGGCGCGCTCGAGCGGCACGCCGTAGCGGATCGCGGTCAGCGTGTCCTGCAGCGCGCGCCGTGCGCGCACGTGCATGTGCACGTCGCCGCTCGCGACGAGCGGCAGCCCGAACTCGTCGCCGAGCGCGCGCAGGCGTGCCATGCGCGCATGCTCGAGCCCGTCGGCGTGCAGCTCGACCGCGACCCACAGGCGGCCGACAAAGGCCTCCGGAATCCAGCGCTGCCCCGGGCCGAGCGCGAGCCGGCTGTCCGGCAGCCATAGCAGCAGGCAGTCCGGCAGGCCGTCGGCGAAGTCGTTGCGCGTCAGGCGGTAGCTGCCCTTCTCCGCCGCACGGCGGCCGCGGGTGAGCAGCCGGCACAGGTTCGCGTAGCCGCGGCGGTTCGCGGCCAGCGCGACCAGCCGCAGGCCGTCGTCGAGGCACAGCTCCGCCCCGACGATCAGCTTCAGGCCGTGCTCCTTCGCCGCGACGTGCGCGCGCACGATGCCGGACACGGAACACTCGTCGGTGAGCGCGAGCGCGCGGTAGCCGAGTGCCGCGGCGGTCGCGACGAGTTCCTCGGGATGCGAGGCGCCGCGCAGGAACGTGAAGTTCGAGAGCGCGTGCAGTTCGGCGTAGGCAGGCATGTTCAGCCGAACATGCCGTGCAGGTACCAGCCGCCCTCGCCGCCGCGCTCGCGAAACACCCAGACCCGGACCCCGTCCGTCGTTTTCGCGACGTAGTAGTCACGCGCGACGCCGCGCGCGTCCCACCAGCCGGTCTCGATGCGCTCCGGGCCGCCCTCGAGCTCCAGCGGGCCGCGGTAACAGGGCCGCCCCTCGCGGCAGGCGAGCGCCTCGGGCGCCGGCAGCATCCACAGCGGGCGGCGCAGCAGCAGCCGGTCCGTGCGCCGCATGTCGTCGAGCAGCGCCGGCAGCTGCGGGTTGCCGGCCGCTACCGCGGGGCAGTGCCGGTCCGTCGCGAGCGCGGGCGGCATGCGGTAGGCGTAGTCGGGCCGGTGTTCGGCAACCGTGTCCATGCCGCTGACGGCCTGCTCGCCGATACGGGCGGCCAGGCGCTCGACCAGCGGCGCGATCGGCAGCGCCCGCCCCGCGCGCTCGCCGAGATCGAGCGCCGCGGTCTCCGCGACCAGCGGCTGGCCGTCGCCGGCTGTAAGCCGGATCGCGATGACCGGCGCCGGCAGGCTCACGCTCTCGAAACGGATGCGCAGCAGCGCCAGCCAGCGCTCGGCCGCGCGGCCGGCCGCGAGCGCGCCGAGCGGCAACTCCGTCGCCGGCTGCTGCAGGTGATAGAAGCTGAACTGCAATCGCTGCGCCGCGAGCTGCCGGGTCAGCAGGAAACGCTCGAGCCGTTCCAGCAGGCGCGCGCAGACGGCGAGCAGCTGCTCGCTGTCGTCCTGCTCGCCGTCCAGGTCGATGTCCTCGCGGAACGGCGGCGGCGCACGGTAGTGGGGCCGCGGGTCCGGCAGGCGACCCAGCGCGCGGTCGAGCGCGAGCAGGCGGCCGGCGCCGAAGCGCTTCGCGAAGCCGTCGCGCGGCAGCCGCAGCAGGTCGCCGACCGTCTCGAGCCCCATGCCCGAGAACGACGCGAGCAGCCGCTCCGGCCAGGCGAGGCAGCCGAGCGGCAGGCGGCCGAGCACGTCGGCACCGGTGAGAAGGCGGCGCTGCTCGGGGGTCCATACGAGCACGATGTCGTCGTCGATTACGTCGTCGCCGGGGTGCTCGGGGTCGACGGAGAAGCGCGAGAGGATGTCGCCGAGTTTGACGTTGTCGTCGCGCACGATGAGCGGGCGATGGCAGAAGTCGTAGGGGTCGACGGCGCCGTTGCCGA
>CALALV010000147.1 GCA_937925605.1 uncultured Woeseia sp. | reverse complement strand
GCGGGCGCGCCGTCCAGCGAGCAGCCGACGGCCGACACGGCCGGCGCCGACGCGGCACCCGCTGCCACTGGCGAACGCGGCGGTGTCTCGCCGGCCGCCGGTGTGCCCGATGCCCCGGCCGCGGCGCGCGGACTCGTCGAGGACGAGGCACCGGCCGCTTTCAGCGAGAACCTGGGGCCGAGTGACGCGAGCCGCGCCGGACGCATCAAGGCGGCAACCGACGAGGCGCTGGGCGACCTGCTGTCGCGGCTCGAGCGGCTGCGCTACCGCGGTATCGAGCGCTGGGGCGGCGCGGATTACGAGGCGGCACTCGCGCGCTACGCCGAGGGCGACCGTGCCTACATCGACAAGGACTTCGCGACCGCGGGCGAGCGTTATCGCGAGACGATCGACCTGATCGACCCGTTCTTCGACCGCATCGACCGCGTGTTCCGCGACACGCTGCGCGAGGCGCGCGCGGCCTACGAGCGGCGCGATCACCGCGAGGCGATCCGGCTGTACGACCTCGCGGTCGCGATCACGCCCGGCAACCCGGAGGCGGAACGCGGCCTCGAGCGCGCCCGCGTGCTGGAAGACGTGCTCGCGCTGATGCGGCGCGCGGACGGTTTCGAGGACAACCTCGAGTACGAGGCCGCGCGCCAGGCGTACCGGAACGCGCTCGATCTCGACCCGCTCTGGCAGCCGGCCGAGGACGGCCTCGCGCGCGTGAACGCGGCGCTCGAGCAGCTGCGCTTCGAGCAGCTGATGACCGAGGGCTTCGATGCGCTCGCGGCCGAGCGGCTGGACGGCGCGCGCGCGGCCTTCGAGGCCGCGAAAGCGATGCGTCCGTCCTCGCCGCAGCCGGCCGACGGGTTGTTGCAGGTCGACCAGGCGGCACGGCTCGCGCGCATACGCGCGCTCGAGGAGTCGGCCGCGGCACACGAGGCGGACGAGCGCTGGGAGGCCGCGGTCGAGGCCTACGAGGAGGCGCTCGCCGTGGACCCGGATCTCGCGTTCGCCAAGGAGGGTCTCGCGCGGGCCAGCCGTCGCGCGGCGCTGCATCGGCAAATACAGGGCTACATCGAGGATCCGGACAGCCTCAGCGCGCCGCCGGTCATGCAGGCGGCGACCAACCTGCTGCTGTCGATGTCGCGGATCGAGCCGGCCGGCCCGCGGCTCGACGACCAGAAGGAGACGCTGGCGCGGCTGCTGAAACGCGCGGCAACGCCGCTTGCGGTCGAGTTGCGCTCCGACAACGCGACCGAGGTGTCGATTTACAGGGTCGGCAGCCTCGGCAGCTTCGACGCGCGCCAGGTCGAGTTGCGGCCGGGCTCGTACGTCGCGGTCGGCAGCCGGCCCGGTTACCGTGACGTGCGCCTCGAGTTTCGCGTCGCGCCGGAACTCGACATGCAGCCGATCGTCGTCAAGTGCGAGGAACGAATTTGAGCTTCGAGACGCTCGTCATCCGCGACGCCGAGGGCGAGCGCCGGCTGCCGGCCGGGCGCCTGCCGCTGCGCATCGGCACGAGCGCGGACTGCGAACTGCGCCTGCCGGGCCCGGGCAGCAGCATCGTCGCCTCGCTGGACCGGCTGGACGACGCGCCGTTCGTGCAGCCGGCGACCCGCGGCACGCCACTGACGGTCAACGGCGAGCCGCTGGCGGCCTCGCGGCGCCTCGCGGACGGCGACGTGCTCGGCTTCTACGGCACGCGGGTCCGGATCCGGCTGGCCGGCGACGAGCTCGCGCTCGCCGTCGAGCTCGAGGATTCCGCCTACGTGACCCGGCCGCCCGAAGACGACGCGGCGGGCGCAGGCGCCGCGGAGGAGACGATCGCGCCGACCGCGTTCCGCCGCGCCGCGGAGGTGCGCGCCGCCGCGCCGCCGCGCAAGCTGTACATCTGGCAGACTGCCGTTGCGCTCGGCATCGTCGCGCTGCTCGGCGTGTCGTTCCTGCTGTTCACGTCGCGCTCGATCCAGTTCGAGGTGCAGCCCGGCCCGCCCGACGAGCTCGAGATCTCGGGCGGCTGGTTCCGCCTGCCGCTGGCCGACCGCGTGCTGCTGCGCGAGGGCGACTACAGCGTGCGGGTCCAGAAGGCGGGCTACTACGAGGCGAACCGCAGCTTCACGGTCGACGAGGCGCCGAGCCGCACCGTGACGGTCGAGCTGCGCCGGCTGCCGGGCCAGCTGTCGATCGCGACGACGCCGCCGGTCGACGCCGTCGTCAGCGTCGACCGTACGCAGGTCGGCCGGGCGCCGTACGGACCGCTGGAGCTTGAGCCGGGCACGCACACGGTGCGCGTGACCGCCGACGACTACCTGCCCTACGAACACCGCCTCGAGATGCCCGGGCTCGGCCGGCACCTCGAGCTCGACGTGCAGCTCGTGCCGGGCTGGGCCGAGATTGCGGTTGCCTCGGAGCCGGCGGGGGCGGCGATCTACCGCGGCGAGGAGAAACTGGGCGAGACGCCGGCCGTCCTGCGGCTCGACGAGGGCCGCCACGACCTGACCGTCGTGCGCGAGGGCTTCCGGCCCTGGGACGGCGTCGTCGTCGCGAGCGCGAACGAGCAGCGCGCGCTCGACCCGATACGCCTGGAACCCGCGAACGCGGAACTGCTGGTCAACTCGATCCCGCGCGGCGCCAACGTCACGGTCAACGGCCGCTACCGCGGCCAGTCGCCGGTGCGGCTCGCGCTTGCGCCGGAGGTCGACTACCGCATCGGCCTGTCGAAGGCCGGCTACGGCGCGACCGAGCGCCGCGTCCGGCTGCAGGCGGCCGCCTCGGAGTCGATCACGGTCGACCTGAGCGCGCGCACCGGCGAGGTGACGATCGACGCGCAGCCGGAGGACGCCGTGATCTACGTCGACGGCCGGCCGCGCGGCAGCGGCACGGTCACGCTGACGCTGCCGTCGGCGCCGCAGGCGCTGGAGGTACGCAAGGACGGCTACCAGACGTTCCGGCGCAGCGTGACGCCGCGGCCCGGCTACCCGCAGACCGTCCAGGTCCGGCTGCTGACCGAGGAGGAGGTGCGCCGGCGCAGCATCGCGACCACGGTCACGAACTCGCAGGGCCAGGTGCTGCGCCGCGTCGAGCCCGGCTCCTTTGTCATGGGCGCCTCGCGCAGCCAGCAGGGCCGGCGCGCGAACGAGGTACTGCTGCCGGTGACGCTCACGAAAGCTTTCTACCTCGGCACGAAGGAAGTCACGAACGCCGAGTTCCAGCGCTTCCGCGGGTCCCACGACTCGGGCGGCGACGTGCACGCGTCGCTGGCCGGGGCCAACAACCCGGTGACCAGCGTGAGCTGGGACGAGGCGGTCGAGTACCTGAACTGGCTATCGGCGCAGGAAGGGCTGACGCCGGCCTACGAGAAGCGCTTCGAGAAATGGCAGGCGGTATTCCCGACGCCGGACGGCTACCGGCTGCCGACCGAGGCCGAGTGGGCCTGGGCGATCCGCTACGAAGGCACGCCGGACGCGAAGGTATTCCCGTGGGGCAACCGCCTGCCGCCGCGCCGCGACAGCGGCAACTTCGCCGACGAGTCCGCGCGCGAGCTGGTACCGACCGTCCTGCCCGGCTACAACGACGGCTTCGCGTCCACCGCGCCGGTCGGCAGCTTCGCGGCCAACGCGCTCGGCATCTACGACGGCGGCGGCAACGTGGCGGAATGGGTGCAGGATTTCTACGCGGTGCCGACGCCCGGCCAGACCACCGCGCTCGAGGACCCGACCGGCCCGCGGCGCGGCGCCAACCACGTGATTCGCGGCTCGAGCTGGCGGCACGCGGGCGTGACGGAGCTGCGCCTGAGCTACCGTGACTTCGGCAGCGACGGTCGCATCGACCTCGGTTTCCGCATCGCGCGCAATGCGGAGTAGAGCGGCCACGGGACTTTTCGGCCAGCCTGCGGTCCAATACGCCGGTTGAGCCCGTATTCGGGGAGACACCGCCATGCACAGATACCTGGTAAGCGCGCTGGCGCTCGCGCTGGTCGCGTCGGTCTTCGCACAGCAGGCGCCGCCGCCCGCCGGGGAGCCGGCCGCCGCGGGCGAGGCCGAGGTCGCGCCGCCGGCCGACGACGACGCCGAAGCACCGGTCTCGGTCGAGGAACAGATCGACCCCGAGCTGTTCGAGGACGAGGCGCTCGACGAACAGACCTACGAGGAGGACGAGGACGTCTTCGTGCCGACCGAGGAGATCCCGGCGGACGAGCCGATCCCGTTCCCAACCGACATCTGATGCGGCGAGTCGCCGTGCAAGGAAGCCCAAGCGGATGAACAAGAAAAGCATTCCCGTCGAATTCGTCTACCAGCTGTTCGCGCTGATCATCGCGATCATCGTCGTGCACGCGTTCTACGTGTCGGTGGTGCGGCCAAACGCGGCCGAGGTCATCGCCGAGCAGAACCAGCTGGCAGAGCAGGACCCGGACTACGTGCGCGAGCGCTCCGTCTGGGTGCTGGTCAAGGACTTCGAGCAGGAAGCCTGCTTCATCCTGATGTTCTGGGCGCTGGCGATCATGGGCTACAAGGCGCGCGTGATCCTCAAGGAACGCCGGCTGCTCGAGACCGACCTGGTCGCCGTTGCGGAGGGCATGCGAATACTGCCCGAGGACACCCGGGAATTTGCGCGCCAGGTGCAGGCGTTGCCCGAGGACGAGCAGGACATGATGCTGCCACGCGCACTGACCAACGCGCTGCAGCGCTTCAGTTCGACGCGCAATATCCAGGACGTCGCGTCGAGCACGCACACGCTGTTCGAGTCGGAGGCCGAGCAGCTCGAGTCCGAGCTGTCGATGATCCGCTACATCTCGTGGGCCATCCCGTCGATCGGCTTCATCGGCACCGTGCGCGGCATCGGCGAAGCGCTCGCGCAGGCCGACAAGGCCGTGCAGGGCGATATCGCGGGCGTGACACAGAGCCTCGGCGTCGCGTTCAACTCGACCTTCATCGCCCTGCTGATCAGCATTTTCCTGATGTTCCTGGTCCACCAGCTGCAATTGCTGCAGGAGCGGCTCGTGTTCGACGGCGAGAACTACACGAACAACAAGCTGATCCGGCACATGAAGGCGGACTGAGCAGGCGGAGATGGCGCGCGCGGCCCTGCACCTGAACGACGCCGGCATCACGCTGCTCGATGGCGAGCGCGTGCTGTACCGGCAGCCGGGTTTCGCGCTGCTCCGCGACGATGAACTCGTCACGGGCGACGAGGCCTTCGCCAGCTCCCGCGTGCACCCGCGGCACGTGCAGCACCGCTACTGGTACGCGCTGGACGGCGAACTGCTGCCCGACCGCTTCTTCCGACACCTGTCGGCCGCGGACCTCGCCAGCCGGCAGCTCGAGGAACTCGCGCGCGCGTTGCCGCCGGGCGTCGACGAACTGGTCGTCGCGGTACCCGCCTGGATGGGCCCGGAGCAGCTGGGGCTGTTCCTCGGCATCGCGCGCGAGCTCGGCCTGCCGGTCGTCGCGCTGGCCGACGCGGCCGCCGCGGCGACCCGGCGCGAGTACCGTGGCGCGGTCCCGGTGCACGTCGACATGGGCCTGCACGCGACGACGCTGACGCGCATGGCGCAGGACGACGGCGTGCAGGTCGAGCGCGCCGAGACGCTGGATGCCTGCGGCCTGCACGCGCTCTACGACGCCTGGCTGCGCACGATCGCCGAGGCCTTCGTGCGCCAGTCCCGCTACGACCCGTTGCACGCCGCCGACACGGAGCAGGCGTTGCTCGACCAGCTCGGCGCCTGGCTGCAGCAGGCCGGCCGCGGCGACAGGGTCGTGCTGGAGCTGTTCGCCGGCGGCATGGCGCACCGCGCCGAGATCGAGTCACTGACACTGATCGGGGCCGCCGCGCCCTGCTACCAGCAGATCGCGAACCGCCTGCGTGCGCTGCTGCGCGCGCACGAGACGCCGGCGATCCAGCTCACCGACCGCGTCGCGCGCCTGCCGGGCCTGCCCGACATGCTCAAGGCGCGCGTCGGCGGAGAGGTTTTCGCGCTGGAGCCGGGCGCCACCGCGCGCGGCACGCTCGCCCGTTGCCGGGCCGCGGCCGGCCCCGACGGCGTGCGCCTGCAGCGCCGCCTGCCCTGGGACCAGGCGACGCTGGAGGTCGGCGCCGACGCGCTGGAAAGCGCGCACGCCGGCGTGCCGCCGCACCGGTTGTTCGGCGATGTGGCCTGGCGCATCGACGGCGAGCCGCTGGTGATCGGCGCCCGCGGCGACGGCGGCGGGCGCCAGCTCGCGCTCGACGGCGAAATGCCCGGCGTCTCGCGCCGCCATTGCGCGCTGAAGCGCGAAAACGGCCAGTGCGTCGTCGAGGACTACAGCCGTTTCGGTACCTTCCTGAACGGACACCGCATCGACGGGTCTACGATACTGCAGGTCGGGGATTCGCTCCGGGTCGGCACGCCCGGCTACGAGTTCCTGCTGATCACGACGGACGAGAGCCATGGCACGCAAGCGTAGGGCAGGGCAGGTCATCAGCATGTCGTTCCTCGACATCATGAGCTGTGGCTTCGGCGCCGTGGTCCTGTTCTTCATGATCATCAACTCGCAGGTCGTGCGCACGACCGACGCGCCGCCGGAGGAACTGGTCGGCGAGACGACGCGGCTCGAGTTCGAAGTGCTTGAGGCGCGCAAGAACCTCGTGCTGGCGAAGAACACGATGGAGGAGCTCGACGAGCAGCGCGCGAACGCGCAGAGCCGCATCGCGCAGATCACGGCGCTGATCGAGAAGCTCAAGATCGAGCTTGCGAAGCACGACAAGGAGACGCTGGCCAAGGTCCAGCACGTCGACAAGCTGAAGTCCGACATCGAGCGCCTCGAGGAAGAAAAGAGGCGCCTGCTCGCCGAGGCCGCGCAGCGCGAGTCCGGCGAGAACGTGCGCCGCTTCACCGGCGACGGCGACAGGCAGTACCTGACCGGCCTCAAGGTCGGCGGCGAGCGCATCCTCGTGCTAGTCGACACGTCGGCGAGCATGCTCGACCGGCGCATCATCAACATCATCCGCCGCCGCAACATGTCCGACGCGGTCAAGCTGCGCTCGATGAAATGGCGCCAGGCCGTGGCCAGCGTCGACTGGCTGTCGGCGCAGTTCCCGCCCGAGTCGAAGTTCCAGATTTACACCTTCAACACGACCGCGAAGCCGGTGCTGAAGGGCAGCGACGGCATCTGGCTCGAAGTCGGGGACGGCAAGCAGCTCGACGAGGCGATCCGCATCCTGCGCCGCACCGTGCCGCAGGGCGGCACGAACATGTACGACGCCTACGATGTCATCAAGCAGCTGAACCCGCGGCCGGACAACGTGATCCTGCTGGTCGACAGCCTGCCGACGATGAACGCGCCGGAGACCGATCGCGGCATGGTCACCGGCCAGGAGCGGCTGCGCTTCCACTACGAGGCGGAAGCGCTGATCCCGAGCGGCATACCCGTGAACGTGCTGCTGTACCCGATGGAAGGCGACTACAACGCCGCGATCGCCTACTGGCTGACGGCCTACCGCACCGGGGGCTCGTTCATGAGCATCAGCAAGGACTGGCCATGAAGCGCCGGCGCCGCGACATAGAAGCCTTCAGCCTGTCGTTCCTCGGCTCCATTCGCCGCGGTTGCGGCGCGATCCTGCTGTTGCTCGTGCTGTCGAAGATTTACGAACCGACCGTGATCGAGAAGTCCCAGGAGGATCTCGACAAGCTGATCGCGATGCTGACCGAGGAGCTGTTCGATATTCGCGGCGACACCACCGTGATCAACCGCGAGCTCAAGTCGCGCACGCAGGAGACGACCGAGACGAAAATGACGCTCGCGAAGCTGCAGCGCGAACTCGACGAGGTGCAGGGCCAGTATGAGCTGATCATGCAGGAGAACCCGGCCGAGGAGGTCGACGTCGGCGAGCTCGAGGCCGCGCGCCAGCGCCTGACCGCGGAGATGCGGCGCCTGCGGCCGAATTTCCGCCGCGCGCCGGACGACTCGATCGGCGGCATCCCGGTCGACAGCGAGTACATCATCTTCATCGTCGATACCTCGGGCAGCATGCAGGCGAAGTGGGACTGGGCCGTGCAGAAGCTCGACGAGGTGCTGGACGTGTACCCGACGGTCAAGGGCCTGCAGATCATGAACGACAACGGCCGCTTCATGTTCGAGCAGTACGGGCGCACCTGGATGCCGGACACGCCGCAACTCAGGCAGACGATCAAGAACACGATGCGCCAGTGGGCGCCGTTCTCCGATTCCGACCCGTCGGACGGCATCGCCTACGCGATTCAGACCTTCTGGTCGCCGGACAAGAAAATCTCGCTGTACGTGTTCGGCGACGAGTTCCAGGGGCAGTCGATGGAAGCGGTGCTGCGTGACATCGACCAGATCAATGTCGAGGACGAGGACGGCAACCGGCTCGTGCGCATCCATGCCGTCGGCTTCCCGTATTCCTTCAGCGGCAGCTCCATCCCGCAGAGCTCGCAGCGCTTCGCCGGCCTGATGCGCCTCCTGTGCGAGCGCAACGGCGGCACCTTCGTCGCGCTGACGATGGCCGACCGCTAGCCGGCCGCCGGCGCGCTGGCGCCACAGTTCGCCACAATTGATCGCCGGCCCGCCACACCCGGGACCCCGGCCCCGCTCCGCGCTCGCCTGTAATGGACTCCGACAGCGGCCAGAACGGCCGCCCCGACGGAGGACACGAACATGCGAGCAAGCACACTGCTACTGGGCACCCTGTTGATCACCACGGCCGGCGCCGCGCAGGCGGCCACCAGCCCCACCGAGGAGCGGGTCGGCGTCGGCATCGGCGCGACGGTCGGCGCCGTGGCCGGCGGCCCGGTCGGCGCGCTGCTCGGCGCCGCGATCGGCGCGAAGCTCGGCGACAACTACGCCCGCAAGAACGACGAGATCGAAACCCTGACGGCATCGCTGGACCGGGAGTCGGCACGCGTCGCCTCGCTGGAGTCGACGGTCGCCGAGCGCAACCGCGACGTCGCCCGCATCGACGGCGAGCTGCGCCGCCTGCAGGCCGAAGCGCGGCCGGAACTGCTGGCGCTCCTGCAGGCGGGCATCGAGATGGACCTGCTGTTCCGCACCGACGAGCACGTACTCGCCGACGAGACCGCGGAGCGCCTGCGGCAGCTCGCCGGCACGCTCGCCGGAATGCCCGACGTGCGCGTGCAGCTCGACGGCTACGCCGACGAGCGCGGCGACGAGGCCTACAACCAGGTCCTGTCGGAGAAGCGCGCGGCCGCCATACGCGAACTGCTGGTCGACAGCGGCGTGGCGCCCGATCGCATCCAGGTCAGCGCGCACGGCGAGCGGCCCGCCGCCGACGCGAGCATCGACAGCTACGCGCTGGCCCGCAAGGTCAGCCTGACGCTGACGCTGCCGCCCAACGCGCTCACGGCGCAGAACCCCTGATCCCCCGCCAGGACTCGCCCGAGTCCGCCTGGCCGGCCCCGCGAGGGGCCGGCTTTTTTTGCCTGTGACAGCGACCGCGGCGCGCCCTATCATGCCGCCATGACCCGACTCGGTGACCGACGCTGCGAGCCCTGCGAGGGCGGCGTGGAGCCGCTCGACCGCGCCCGCGCGGCAGAGCTGCTGCGCGAACTCGAGGACGGCTGGGCCCTGTCCGCGGACGGCAAGGCGATCGAACGGGAGTTCCGCTTCCCGGCGTTCAGCCGGACAATCGCGTTCGTCAACGCGGTGGCCTACATCGCGACCGTCGAGGGCCACCATCCCGAGCTGCACGTCACCTACGGCAGCTGCCGCGTGCGCTACACGACCAACGCGATCGACGGCCTGTCCGACAACGACTTCATCTGCGCGGCGAAGATCGACCGCATCAGCGAGGAGCCGTGAGCGCGAGGCCCGGACTCGCGGACGTCGAGGACGCGGCGGCACGGCTCGAGGGCATCGCCGTCGCGACGCCGCTCCTGGCCTGCCCGGCGCTCGACGAGATTGCCGGCGGTCGCGTGCTGCTGAAGCCCGAATGCCTGCAGCGCACGGGCTCTTTCAAGATTCGCGGCGCCTACAACCTGATGAGCCGGCTGTCGGATGCCGAGCGCGCCGCCGGTGTCGTCGCGTTCTCGTCCGGCAACCATGCGCAGGGCGTCGCCGCGGCCGCGCGCCTGCTCGGCCTGCACGCCGCGATCGTCATGCCGGAGGACGCGCCGAGTGCGAAGATCGAGAACACTCGCCGGCTGGGCGGCGAGACCGTGCTCTATGACCGCTACAGCGGCGACCGCGAGCAGATTGCGCGCGCGCTCGCGGCCGAGCGCGGCGCGGCGCTGGTGCCGTCCTACGACCATGCGCACATCATCGCCGGGCAGGGCACCGTCGGCCTCGAGATCGCCCGCGATCTCGAGGCGACGCCACCCGACCAGGTGCTCGTCTGCTGCAGTGGCGGCGGGCTGATCGCGGGCTGCGCGATCGCGCTCCGCGGGCTGCACCCGGACTGCGCCGTCTGGGCCGTCGAGCCCGAGGGCTTCGACGACACGGCCCGCTCGCTCGCGGCCGGTGCGCGGGTCCGCAACGACGAGTCCGCGCGCGGCATCTGCGATGCGTTGCAGGTGCTGACGCCCGGCGCGCTGACGTTCGAGATCAACCGCGAGCTGCTGGCGGGTGGGCTGGTCGTCAGCGAGGCCGAGGTGCGCGCGGCGATGCGCTTCGCCTTTCGCGAGCTGAAGCTGGTCGTCGAGCCCGGCGGCGCCGTCGCGCTCGCGGCCGTGCTGGCTGGCCGCATCGACTGCCGCGACCGGCTGACGGTGGTCGTGCTGAGCGGCGGCAACGTCGACCCCGCGCTGTACGCGGAAATCCAGCGCGAAGAAGGCTGAGGCTCAGGCGCTCTCGTCGCGCCGCCTGTGCAGCTCGGTGACGTTCGGCGCGGCGCGGATCTGCTGCTCCAGCCGGGCGCTGCGGCTGCGGCTCTGCCAGTCGCGCAGCCAGGAGACGATACGCGCGACCTGCTCGGTATCCTGCTCCGCGCGCTTGCCCGGCAGCTCGCAAACCCCGAGGCCTTCCTCCGCGGCGCGCACGTAGTGCTGGCTGTCGCGCAGGATGCCGACGACCGGTATGCCGAGCGAGTCGAGGAAACGCATCAGGCTCGCGAAGCTGCGCGTGTTGCGCCGCGTACGGTTGGCGATCACGCCGAGCTTGCCGTCGCGGCGATCGACCTTTGCGACCAGCAGCAGGTCGGCGATGCAGCGCGATGCCGCGTGGATGTCGATCGCGGACGGCAGGACCGGCACGAGGATGCTGGTCGCGTCCTGGGTCAGGTTGCGCAGGTCGTCGTGCGAGACGCCGGCCGGCGAGTCGATGATCAGCGTGGAGGTCTCGGCGGGCACTCGCAGCTGCCAGCTGCGCGTCACGTGCATCTTCTGCTTGAACGCTGCGATGCCGTAGACCGGCGCGCAATCCGCGGGCCGCTTCTCGAGCCAGCGCATCGTCGAGCCCTGCGGGTCGTAGTCCATGACCGCCGGCATCTCGCCGTCCGCGGCAAAGTTCGCCGCGAGATTCGTCACCAGCGTCGTCTTGCCGCAGCCCCCCTTCGGGTTGAGGACGACGATCTTGTTCAGGTTGTGGCGATTCGGTGACGTCAGCATCGGCCTCCCCGGGAGCGATCCCCGGTTTCACTGTGGCCTCCCGGCGCCCCATGCGCCGTGCGCCAGGTCACAGTGTACCGTCGTGCCCGCCGCCGCGCCTCAGCGCGCCGCGGGCCGCGCGGCTGCGTGCAGCGCTACCGCGATGCCGCCCAGGATCAGCGCGCCGGCGCCGAGCAGCCGTCCGTGCAGCAGCTCGCCGAGCAGCAGCACGCCGCCCAGCGCGGTCAGCGGCGGCACGGCGAGTTGCACCAGCGCGGCCTGCAGCCCGCCGAGCCCGGCGAGCGCCGCGTACCAGATGACGTAGCCGAGCCCCGAGGTCAGCGCGCCGGAAGTCAGCGCGAGGACGATGCCGCGCGTACTCGCCTGCGGCGCGGCCATGAACGGCAGCAACAGCGGCAGCGCGACCAGCGCCAGCGCGAAGTTGGCCGCCGTCGCCGGCAGCGGCGCGCCCGCGTTGCGGCCGCGCAGCGTGTAGATGCCCCAGGCGATGCCGGCCGCGGCCATCAGCAGGGCACCGGCC
>CALALV010000146.1 GCA_937925605.1 uncultured Woeseia sp. | reverse complement strand
CGCCGAGATCTCCGCCCTTGCCCTGCGCTGCGCTCTCCCGCCCTCGCCGCCGTGCGGACTGCCCCCCAGCGCGGCCGCGAGCCGCTCCGCGAGTTCCGCGCGCGGCCGGGCCCGCAGGCGCTCGAGAAACGGTCGCGCGTCGGCCTCGCTTGCCACGGCCTCCGCGAGGTAGGCGTCGCCGTCGCGGCGCAGGCTCTGCCGCCAGCCGAGCACCGCGATCGTCGTCGCGAGCCGCATGCAAATAAGGACCGGGAGTATGCCGAGCGCCTCAGCGGACAGCGGCGCCTCGGCGTGGTAGCCGGCCAGGAACGGCGCAATGAACGCGAGCTCGTCGTCCTGCGAGCGCAGGTAGGCCGCCGCGACCGCCACGTCGACGACCAGCGGCGCGCGCTGCATGTCGCCGAAGTCGATGACGCCCGCGAGCCTGGGCGGCGAGCCGCCGTCCAGCAGCAGGTTGCCCGCGTGACCGTCGTTGTGGATGACCTGGGTGGGCAAGCCGGCCAGCACCGGTGCCGCGTCGGACTCGAACTCGTCGAGGCAGGCGGCGACCAGCGCGCGCTCGTCCGGGTCTCCGAGCGACGGCAGCACGTGGCGCAGCGCCGGCGCCCGCTGCAGGTCCCAGAGCAGGCCCTGGCCGGTGCCCGGGTGGTCGAAGTCGGCGAGCGCGCGCGCAAGCCGGCCGAGGCCGCTGCCCAGTTCGCGGCTGAGCGGCGCATCCAGCCGCGCCGCATCGAGCGGCACGCCGGGCACCCAGCTGACCAGCCGCGCGACGTGCCGCTGCGAGCCGTCGGTCACGTGTACCCGGTCGGTGCCGTCGAGCGTCAGCCGGAGGCGTGGCACGGCCGGAACCTCGAGGCCGCCCGCCTCTACGTGGCGCAGCGCCCGGATCTGGAAGTCGGTGACGGCCGGGTCCTCCGCCGCGTTGGCGATCTTGAAGACGAACTCGCCGGCGGCGCTCGTGACCCGCAGGTTCTGGTCGCGCTCGCTGACGAGCGGCCGCAGGCGCTCTGCGTCGATGCCGTACTCCCGGCGCAGCAGGCCGCGAACCGCGTCGGCGGGGATCGCCGGCGGCTCGCTGGCGATGACGTCGAGGTGCTCTGTGTTCACGGCTGGGCGGCCCGGGGACGAAAGCCCGCGAGTATGGTCGGCGGCCACGGGGCCGGCAAGCCGGCCAATGGCCGCGGCCCGCCCGAGCGTATACAATCCATGGGCGCGCCGGCGACCGCCCGGAACGGATTGCGCGCGGGCCGCAGGGGAGCCCGCGCCTGCCGCGGTCCGGCACGCCGACCCGGTCCGACACCCAGAACACTCAATAAGGACGGTTACCTATGCCTCTCGATATCACATTTACGCTGAGCGACCAGGACCTCGACCATTTCCAGGAGATCGTCGACAAGGCCCGCAAGGCCATGGCCAGCGACAGCAGCGCGCAGCAGATCGAAGAAGCGGCCCGCAAGATGATCGACGAGGCGCGCGACGCCGAGCTGCCGGAGTTCATCTCCGAGCGGCTGGTCAAGCTCGAGATCGTCATCAACATGCTCGGCGACGAAGAGTGGAACCTCGGCGAGGAGGACCGCAAGCGCGTCCTGGGGGCACTGGTCTACTTCACGGACCCGGAGGACATCATCCCCGACCACGTCCCGGGGCTCGGGTTCCTCGACGACGCGATCTACGTCGAGCTGGTCCTGCGCGAGCTGAAGGCCGAGATCAGCTCCTACGAGGAATTCTGCAACTTCCGCATCGCCGAGGAGCGGCGCCGCCGCGAACAGGGCGAAGACCCGTACGTCAACCGCGAGGCATGGCTCGCCGACAAGCGCGCGACCTTGCACGCACGCATGCGCAAGCGCCGGCGCGCGACGTCGGCGGGCAGCGGCTGGCGCCTGCGCTGGTAGGCAGCCTGGCCTGACCCGGAATCGAGGCCGCGCCGGCTCCGCCCGGCGCGGCCTTTTTCGTGGGCGGCGGGTCCGTCTCAAGTGCGGCCGGGTTCGGCCGATACGCCGTGACGGAGTCTGTCGATTGCGTTGCCCATGAGCCACTACCTATCGATCATCCGCCAGGCCGCGGCGGGCCCGGACACGCTTTTCCGGGAAAAAGCCTACGGGGCGCGCGGTACGGCGTCCTTCCTGCGTGACGTGATCGCGCTGGCGAACGCCGCGGGCGACGGGCCGCGCTACCTGCTGGTCGGGGTCACGATCGACGAGGCCGGCGGCAAGGCCTGCCACGACGTGCCGGCCGCGGACTTCTCCGGCAATCCGCCCTACGCGAAGCTGGTCGCCGAGTTCGTCGAGCCCGCCCTGCGCGTGCGCCACGAGTCGGCCACGGTGGACGGCAAGCGGGTGGGGGTATTCGAGATCTCCGCCTGCACGGACCGGCCCTACATGGTGCGGATCGACCACTCGGAGCGGCTGCGGCGCGGTGACGCGTGGGCGCTGGCCGGGGGCGAGCCGGTCAGGCTCGGCCGCAGCCAGCTGCAGGCGATGTTCGAGGCGCACTTCCGCGACGCCGTCTCGCCCGAGCAGCTGGAACTCGGCTTTCCCGGGGAACTGATCCACAAGGACTGCGAGCTGGCCACGGTCGACCTGGCGCAGCGGCCCTCGGAGCTCGCGCGCGCGAAACTGGGCCACGTCGCCGACGTCAAGCGCAAGTCGCGCGGCACGGGTGCGACGACGATGCTCGCGCGACTGACGCACGCGCGCCTGTTCGGCAGCGACTCGGCTTATGACGACGACTCGCCGACCGACCTGCTGAAGGGCGTCGAGGCCGCCGCCGAAACCTACCGCGAACGCGACGAGCATTTCCTTCACGAGGAGAACGCGGGACCGGTGCAGCTCGTCGTCGTCAACCATGGCAGCGAGCCGCTGCGCGACGTATCGCTATCGATCCGGATGCCGCGGCACCGCGAGCTGTTCGTCGCCGAGCGCCTGCCGCCGCTGCTGCGCGACGGCGAATTCGTCGAACGCGGGATGCTCGAGGCGGACAGTTACCCGGCCGTCAGCGTCTGCGACAACGCGGTGCGCGTCGCGGTGCCCCTGGGCGATCTGCCGCCGGGCGTGCCGACGCCGGTCTTCGGGTCGCCGCTGCGCGTCGCGGCCGGGAGCGCGCTCGCGAAGCGGCGCCTGGCCCTGCGCTACACGCTGACGGCCTCGAACCTGCGCCTGCCCGCGAAGGGCAAGCTCCGGATACGCTTCGCCGAGCCCGCGCGCGAGCTCAGCGGCGCCACTTGCTGACCGACGGCGCGCGGTACTCCGTGCAGCGCTCGAGCAGGCGCGCGGGCTCGCTCTCGACGATCAGCATGTCACGGTGCGCGCGGCGCAGGAAGCCCTCCTGCACGGCCGCGTCGAAGAAGCCGAGCAACGGGTCGTAGTAGCCGCGGACGTTCATGAGCGCGCAGGGTTTCTCGTGCATGCCGAGCTGGCCCCAGGTCAACGTCTCGACCAGTTCCTCGAGCGTGCCGAAGCCGCCGGGCAGCGCGACGAACGCGTCCGCGCGCTGCGCCATCAGCGCCTTGCGCTCGTGCATCGAGCTGACGACGATCAGCTCACTGAGGTTCTCGTGCGCGACCTCGCGGTCGAGCAGTGCCTGCGGGATCACGCCGACCACGCGTCCGCCGGCCGCGAGCGCCGCATCCGCGATCTCGCCCATCAGGCCCTTGTGTGCGCCGCCGTAGATGAGATCGAGCCCGCGGCCGGCGATCTCGCGGGCCAGCGCGACCGCGGCGGCGGCATAGTCGGGGGAGTCGCCCGGCGCGGAGCCGCAGTAGACGCAGACCGCCTTCATGCGGCGGGCTTGGGTACCCCGGCGACGATCTCGGCAAGCTCCGGCCGCCGCGCGCGCATCTCCTCGGGCGTCAGCGCGTCCAGCTCGTGCGGGAACACGAGCCATTCGGCCGTCTCGTGCAGGTAGTAGTCGGGCACGAGGTCCGTCTCGTTGCGGCTCGGCTTGTACCAGGGCACGGCCATGCGGATGTCCTCGGGCGTGTTGCCGCGCGCACGCTCCTGCAGCTCGTCGATGACGGCGCGGAAGGTATTGCCGGTGTCGAAGACGTCGTCGACGATCAGCACCCGGTCGTCGTGGCAGACCTTCTTGATGATGTAGTTCAGGCCGTGCACGGCGACCGCGCTGCGCTGGTCGACCCCGGTATAGGACGAGGTGCGGATCGCGATATGGTCGGAATCGACTCCGCAGTAGGCGAGGATCTCCTGTACCGCCATGCCGACCGGCGTGCCGCCGCGCCAGATCGCGATGATCAGGGTCGGCTCGAAGCCGCTTTCCAGGATTTTCACGCCGAGGCGGAACGAATCCCGGAGCAGCTCCCCGGCCGTCAGCACGGTCTTGTCCATCGGGTCTCCCTGCGCGCTCGCCGTCGCGGCGCTTGTCGTTATAATGGCGCGCCTCATCTTAGCGCCTGCGCGCCGGACCGGAAACCCGATGCAGAAGACCTTCATCTCCGCCGACGACCTGCTGCTCGACTCGTTCCGGCTGGCCCGGCAGATCGCCGAGGCCGACTTCCGGCCGGACTTCCTGGTCGGGCTGTGGCGCGGCGGCAGCGCCGTCGGTATCGCGGTGCAGGAAGGTCTCGACCATTTCGGCGTGCCGACCGACCACATCGCGATCCGCACCTCCTACGCCGGCCAGGCCAGTTACTCGCAGATGGTCGACAAGGCCGAGTCGATCCGCGTGCACGGCCTGCAGTACCTGCTCGAGAAGGTCTGCGCGCATCACTCGATGCTGATCGTCGACGACGTCTATTCGACCGGCAACAGCGTGCGCGCCGTGATCGACCAGCTCGCGCGCAAGACCCGGCGCAACCTGCCGCACGACATCCGCATCGCGAGCGTCTGGTACCGGCCGAGCGAGAAGACCGTGCGCACGCCTGACTACTACGTGCACGAGACGCAGGACTGGCTCGTGCTGCCCTACGAGCTGTCGGGGCTCACGATCGACGAGCTGCGCCTGCACAAGCCGGAGCTGGAGCCGGTGATCGACCGGCTGCGCGAGCTGGTGCCGGCCGACCGGCTCTAGGGAGACCCCGGCTCAGCCCACCCGCGCCCAGGCCGGCTCGCCGGCGACGTAAGTCGCGGCGACCGCGCGGTCGTCGCCCAGCATCGTCAGCGCGAACAGCCGCTCTTCGAGCGACGTTGCCGCGGCCGCGCGCCGTGCCGTCAGCGGCGTCGCGCCCTCGTCGAGCACGACGAAGTCCGCCTCGCGCCCCGGCCGAAAGCTGCCGATCCGGTCGTCGAGCCCGAGCGCGCGTGCCGCGCCCAGCGTCGCCAGGTACAGCGCCCGGTACGGCGGCAGCGCCTGCCGCTTGAGTTGCAGCACCTTGTAGCCCTCGGCCAGCGTGCGCAGCAGGTTCAGGCTGGTGCCGCCGCCGACGTCGCTGCCGATGCCGACCTCGATGCCGGCGGCGCGCGCGGCGTCGTAGTCGAACAGCCCGCTGCCGAGGAACAGGTTGGACGTCGGGCAGAACGCGATCGCGCCGCCGCCCGCGGCGAGCATGCGCCGGTCGGCGTCGTCGAGGTGCAGGCAGTGGGCGAACACGGCGCGCTCGCGCAGCAGCCCGTGCGCCCGGTAGACATCGAGGTAGCTCGCATGGTCCGGGAAGCGCCGCGCGACCTCGGCGATCTCCTCCTCGTTTTCGGCCAGGTGCGTGTGCACGTGCACGTCCGGGTACTCGGCGGCGAGCTGCCCGGCGGCCGCGAGCTGTGCCGCGCTCGAGGTCACGGCGAAGCGCGGCGTGATCGCGTAGCCGAGGCGCCCTCGCCCGTGCCAGCGCTCGATCAGCGCGCGGCTCTCGGCGATCGCCGAGTCCGCGTCGTCGCGCAGGTCCTGCGGGCAGCCGTGGTCCATCAGCGTCTTGCCGGAGACCAGACGCATGTTGCGTTTCGCGGCCGCCGTGAAGATCGCGTCGACCGATTGCGGGTGCACGGTCGCGAACACCAGCGCGCTGGTCGTGCCGTTCGCGAGCAGCTGTTCGACGAAGAACCCCGCTGCGTCCGCCGCGTACTCCGGGTCCGCGAAGCGGCGCTCGGCCGGGAACGCGTAGCGCTCGAGCCAGTCGAGCAGGCGCTCGCCGTAGGACGCGATCATGTCGATCTGCGGGAAGTGCACGTGGCAGTCGATCAGCCCCGGCACCAGCAGCCGGCCGCGGTAGTCGACCAGCGGCACGTCGGCGGACAGGCGTTCGAGCACGGCCCCGGCCGGGCCGACCTCGGCGACGCGGCCGTCGGCGACGACCAGGATGCCGTCGTCGAAACACTCGACCGCCGCGTCCCTGCCGGGACCCGGCTCGTCGAGGCAGTGCAAGAGCGTGCCGCGGTAGGCGGCCGTGCGGGCCGCGCTCACGGCGCCTCGAGCACGACCGGCTCAGCCAGCACGTGCTCGTCGCAGTTGGCGCCGCCGCCGGCGCGGTCCACGACCAGGAATTCCTGGCCGGCCTCGAGCGCGATCAGCGGCATGTGCCAGGTGCCGCGCCGGTAGTTGATGCCCTGCCGGCCATTGGTCACGAACGCGGCGAGGTCCTCGGCCTCGGCCGAGGGCGCGGGCGCTGCGACCACGACGATGAACCGGAACCCGCCGAGCGGCACGAAGGCCTGGCTGCCGAGCGGATGGCGTTCGATCATGTCGACGCGGTACGGCAGCCGGGTCGGCGTGCGGCAGCGCGCGACGCTCAGGGCCACGTGGCCGCCGTCGCGCGGATCGACGTCGATGCCGGCGAGGTCGTCCCAGCGCTCGAAGCGCGCGGCGTTCATCGCGCCGCGCTCGCCGCCGCCGGCCGCGATCACGTCGCCGTAGGGCGCGAAGCGCTCGGCCGTCAGCGGCAGCGGTGTCAGGATGCGCCCGGCCATCTCAGTCACGCACCAGCCGGCCGTGCAGTCGCAGGCGGCTGACGCCGCCGTCGATCACCAATTAAGCAACGCTCCAACGTTAATACCCGCTGCGGCGTGGAAGACGGCGACGCGAATGTCAAATGCAACCAAAATAGAGGTTTCATGGGCGACGTGACAAGATACCACCTGTCGACGCCCGGCAACGAGCCGTAGGCTCCGTCGTGAGGTATCCCAATAATCACGCGAGCGTACGAATCAAAAGTCCCAAGTTTCCACTTGTTGCCTTTCAAGTGTAGGCATGCATCAGCGAAGCAATTTAGCCCGTAGCAATCGGTTAGTCATCGATTATCAATTCTTTTCTGCATACACCTGTTCTAGGTTCACTACTCTGGTTGATCGTCCTGTGAAGCGCTCCTATCGTACTCGAACCCAGGACGCAGCATAAAAACAGTCGTAGTCTCTTGTCTGTAATCTCGATACCAAAGTATTTTCTCGAAACCGAGCGCTTCGAACATAGCGTGCACAGGCTGTTCATCGAGATCTTGTAACGAAGTTCCCTCGATTGCGGCGATACATATTGTGACGCGGCAATCGATCTGCCAATCGCTCGCTAAATCACCAATATCAAATTGCATAAGAACCGAATTAATGCTCGCTACAGTTTGATTCGACGCCGATAAATCATGCGATTGCGACTCGATCGCATCGTTTAAGTCGGCTCGTGCTTTATCAGTCTCTGCCAGAAAGTATAGCCCGACGTTTTCCACAGTTATGGTGCGATTTGCCGAGTCCGTAGTGTGCACAGCAAGCGACTCGCCAGACTTACCAGACTGATCCGAAACTGACGCGGGCAATGTGTCACTTTCGCCACCTTTGCGGACTGGTCCCTCCGATCGTGGCTCCATGGCGGTTTCGGAAGCGCCGCCAGGCGAAGGCAGCATGTCGCCACCTGCGCTGGCGCCAGTATCAAGGATACGCGAGTGTGTCTGAGACCGTACGTCTTCTTCCGCCAGGCGAGCCAGAAGGAACACGCATACGATGGCAACTGAAGCCAGAATGGCGAAAATACGCACGTTCCGACGCGCGCTTGACCTGGGCTCTGTCTGCACTTTGAAGCCTCGGCCCATACGCGTTTAGAAACCACCGCCGAATGGATCGTCCGGCGTGCCGAAGGGATCGTCGTCACCACAATCGAAACCACAATTGTATGGATCGCTGAATGGGTCGTTGGGATTATAGAAACCGCTGCTGCCTACATCACCACCGCCCTCGGTTCGCTCTATATAATCCCCGAGCGATTCTTCCCCGCTTTGCGTTGCTCCGGTCGTCAGATCGCCAGTCTCATCAAAGTGTGACACGTCCGTTACGTTCCCGTTGTTATCTACGGCTACTGCTGTGACGGCCAAATCGCCTTCGGCATCCGTGCCGACCTGCCAGTACACTCCAGAAATGCTCGGATTCGATACAGCAGAATTCACATAAGACAACCAGTCATTCGCATGGGATGCTGGCGAGAAAAATGACATCAGAAGTATGAATGCAAAGAATGGCAGTGGTATTCCGAAAATTTTTCTTCTCATTCGTTTTCTCCTTTATGTGCACCATCTTTCACACGCTTCCAGCTACACCAAGAACAATCTGGAAGGCTCTCTATGCCGGCCCTCCGACTTGGTAGCTGCGCCCCGTATCAATTAAGTCGTGATCATGCGGCTTATGCGAAAGTCGGCATTTTGTATGGATGTTTCGGTAGTCCGACGTTAGTCAAATTGGAAAGCCATAAGAAAACCTATCTCAGCATCGCCAGAGAATTCCGTGAATGTAGTTCATGTTGGATATTCGTGGTTCCCAGGCCCGAGCTCATGGGCCATCGACTGGTCGTTGCCGGATACCGCGACCGTCGCCTGCCGGGCTCCTTTTGGATCACGCGGGTGACGACATTGCCTAGAATTATTCGGGACGGGGAGCAAGGACGAGCACAGCTAACCTAAATGAGTCCCCGAATTCTTTTGTCATCCATTCTGCATTAAGACAAGTATAGTAAGTTTGATCGACGAATCGCACATTCCTGCATTTTTCAAGCATCGGTGGCGCATTCACGTAGCTATGCGCGAATCTTCAAGCGACCTATCCGAAAGAGGCACTGGAATCCAAGGATTGCGTAATGTGGGATTTCCTTTTGCAATTCGACATTGGCGGCCGTGGGACAAAGCGCAGGCGGATCGTAAGCAAAATGTTGTGTCAGGAGCCAAACCGTTGGAGCGAGCTGAAACCGGGCTACAACCGGCACGACGACCGCAGATCGAGGCCGGCTTCGGGCGGAGCTGGCCCGGTCCCTCGCCGTTCAGGCGCGTAAACGATCCCCTGTCACCCCCGGAAATGCTGGCGCAGCACTACATGAGCCAAGACCCGCCCGTCCCTGCACGGTGACCCGGATCGTGAAGGCCAGGACGGAGCGGTCAGACCCAGTGATCGCCCGGCGGCGATGCTCCGCTCGGATGCGCCGGATCGACGGGCTCCGCAGTGTGGCCGAGTTGGCCCAGAATCCGCTCGAGGACTGCGGGTTTCTTGATGTTGGCAATCACCCGCAGCTTGCCGCCGCGTCCGCGGGAGGTGCGGAACCCGCCGAGCGGCACGAAGGCCTGGCTGCCGAGCGGGTGGCGTTCGATCATGTCGACGCGGTACGGCAGCCGGGTCGGCGTGCGGCAGCGCGCGACGCTCAGGGCCACGTGGCCGCCGTCGCGCGGATCGACGTCGATGCCGGCGAGGTCGTCCCAGCGCTCGAAGCGCGCGGCGTTCATCGCGCCGCGCTCGCCGCCGCCGGCCGCGATCACGTCGCCGTAGGGCGCGAAGCGCTCGGCCGTCAGCGGCAGCGGTGTCAGGATGCGCCCGGCCATCTCAGTCACGCACCAGCCGGCCGTGCAGCCGCAGGCGGCTGACGCCGCCGTCCGGGAAGATCGACAGCAGCACGTGGGTCACCGGGCCGAGGGCCGCGAGTTCGTCCGCGAAGAAGTGTTCGCGGTGCGCACCGAGCTTCGACTCGGGCAGCAGCTCGGGCCACTCCTGGCAGGCGGCGAGCAGCTCCGACAGGGACTGCCCGCCGGCATCGGCGGCGCGCAGCGACGCGCGGTCGGGGTAATTGCCCTTGAAGTGCGCCGTGTCGATTTCCACCTGCGAGATCTCGCCGCGGTGGCCGAGCGCCACCAGGCACCAGTCGTTGCCCGGCCCGCGCCGGCGCGCGGTCTCCCAGCCGTCGCCCATGTTGATGCCACGGCCCGCGACGTTGAGGTTGTGCATCGAGCCGTAGTGCTCGTCGCTCGCGGCCAGTGCGCGCCCGCCGTTCTCGACCGCGAACAGGTCGAGCGTTTCGTCGTCGCCGACGGCGGACCAGTCCGGTCGCACCTCGCCGAACACGCGCAGCCGCGCGACGCCGCCGTCCGGAAAGATGTTGAGGCGCAGGTGCGTGACCGGCTCCCCGTAGTGCACGGCCCGCCAGTGATGCGAGTCGCCCTTCAGCGCGGTCTCGCCGAGCAGCGGCTGCCAGCCCGCGTCCTCGCCGGGCAGGTCCTCGTCGCTGACGCAGCCGTCCAGCGACGCGGTCGGCGGGAAGTTGCCGGTGAAGAAACTCGTGTCGATGTCGACGCCGCGGACGATGCCCGGGATGCCGAGCCGGACGACGCACCAGTCGTGGCCTGGACTGCGCCGGCGGCGCGACTCCCAGCCGTCCATCCACTTGCCGTGGTCGTCGTACTTGTCGGGCAGGAACACGGGCGGCGCCGGCTCGATCAGCCGCTCCTTGGCCGCGAAGAACTCGTCGCTCGCGGCGATGACGCGGGTGCCGAGACGCGGGTGCGCGAGCGGCAGCCACTGGTGAAAGGGTTTGTCGTTGACGTCACTCATCCGTGATGGTCGTTCAGTGCCGCGAGCCGCAGCCTCGCGATCTTGTGAATCTCGGCGAGCGCGCGCGCGAACTCCGCGGCCGGGTCGTTGGCCAGCCGTTCCTCGAAGGCGGCGAGGATAGCGTGCCGGTTGCTGCCGCGCACCGCCATGACGAATGGAAAACCGAACTTCTCGCGGTAGCGGTCGTTCAGCTCGGTAAACCGGGCGAATTCCTCGGGCGTGCACTGGTCGATGCCGGCGCTGGCCTGCTCGCCGGTCGAGGCGGCGGTCAGCTCGCCCTGCACGGCCGCGCGGCCGGCAAGGTCCGGGTGGGCGCGGATCAGCGCGAGCTGCTTCTCCTCGCCCGCCTCGTCGACGACCCGCGCCATCGCCTCCGCGAGCGTCAGCTCGCGCTCGGCCGAGAGGCGCTCGAACGCGCGCTCGGCCACCCACGGCGAGTGCTCGTAGATGCCGCCGTAGCGCGCGACGAATTCCGCCTTGTCCGCGCCCCTCAACTGCGCGCCTCCGGCGGGTGTTTCTCGCGCCAGTGCTCCGCGATGTCGATGCGCCGGCAGACCCAGACCCGCTCGTGCGCGGCCACGTAGTCGAGGAAGCGGGCGAGCGCGGCGGCCCGGCCCGGACGCCCGGCCAGCCGGCAGTGCAGGCCAACCGAGAGCATCGCCGGGCGCTCCGCGCCTTCCGCGTACAGCTGGTCGAAGCTGTCCTTCAGGTAGTCGTGGAACTGCCGGCCGCTGTTGAAGCCCTGCGCGGTCGCGAAGCGCATGTCGTTCGCGTCCAGCGTGTACGGCACCATCAGCTGCGGCGCGCCGTGCGCGTAGTCCCAGTACGGCAGGTCGTCGGCGTAGCTGTCCGCGTTGTAGACGAAGCCGCCCTCCTCGGCGACGAGCCGGTGCGTGTTCGGGCTGCAGCGGCCGAGGTACCAGCCGGTCGGGCGCTCGCCGGTCGCCTCGCGGTGCAGCTCGATCGCCTTCTGCAGGTGCACGCGCTCGGTCGCCTCGTCGACGTGCTGGTAGTCGATCCAGCGGTAGCCGTGGCTCGCAATCTCCCAGTCGGCCGCCCGCATCGCGTCGACCGCCTCCGGGTTGCGGGCCAGCGCCATCGCGACGCCGAACACCGTGACCGGCAGGCCGCGCTCCGTGAACAGCCGGTGCAGCCGCCAGAAGCCGGCGCGCGAGCCGTACTCGTACAGCGACTCCATGTTCACGTGGCGCATGCCCGGGATCGGCTGCGCGCCGACGATCTCGGACAGGAAGGCCTCTGAGGCCGCGTCGCCGTGCAGCACGCAGTTCTCGGCGCCCTCCTCGTAGTTGACGACGAACTGCAGCGCGAGCCGCGCGCCGCCCGGCCAGTCGGCCGCGGGCGGCCGGGCGCCGTAACCGACCATGTCGCGCGGATAGCCGGGATCAGTCATCGCTGCGCCCCCGGTACCACGCGTCGATAAGCGCGCGCTCCTCTTCGCTGATCGTCGTCAGGTTGCCGATCGGCATCGCGCGGGTCAGGACGGTCTGCTGGTGAATGCGCGTGGCCTCGGTCTCGATCTGCGCGTCCGTCTCGAGTACGACGCCGCCCGGCGGCGCCTGGAACGCGACGTGGGTCGGCTCCTCGGCGTGGCAGACCGTGCAGCGCGCCTCGATGACCGGCCGCACGTCGGCGAGCGTCACCGCGGCTGCCGTCGTCGCCGCGCTGCGTGGCGCAAGCCCGATCGCAACCGCGGCGACCAGGACCGCGGCCGTGACCAGCGGCCACGGCGACGGCCGTCCACGATGCCGTGCGACGAACCACGCGCGCACCAGCGCGCCGGCGAGCGCGAGCGCGATCAGCACGAGCCAGTTGTACTCGTGCGACCAGGTCATCGCGAAATGGTTGCTGAGCATGACGAACAGCACCGGCAGCGTGAAATAGGTGTTGTGCACCGAGCGCTGCTTGCCGCGCAGGCCGTCGACGGGCTCAGGTGCCTCGCCGCGCTCCGCCGCGGCGACCATGCGCTTCTGCCCCGGGATGATCACGAAGAACACGTTCGCGACCATGATCGTGCCGAGCGCCGCGCCGAAGTGGATGAATGCGCCGCGGCCGCTGAACAGCTGGCACAGGCCCCAGGCCAGCGCGGCCACCAGCAGGAGCAGAACGGCCCCGAGCGCACGCTCATGGCGGCCGAGCGGCGAGCGGCACAGCGCGTCGTAGACGAACCAGCTGGCGACGAGCGTCGCCGCTCCGAGCCCGCTCGCCGCGAGCGGCGCAAGGTCCTGCACCTGCGGGTCGACGAGGTAAATGCTCGCGCCGTACCAGTAGATCAGCGCCAGCAGGAACATGCCGGACAGCCAGGTGCTGTAGGCCTCCCATTTGAACCAGTGCAGCGTCTCCGGCAGCGCGGGCGGCGCGACGCGGTATTTCTGCGCGTGGTAGAAGCCGCCGCCGTGCACGGACCAGAGCTCGCCGCCGACGCCCTTCGCGTCGTCGGCCGCCGCCTGCGGCGGCACGAGGTGGTTGTCGAGCCAGATGAAATAAAACGACGAGCCGATCCAGGCAATGCCGGTCACGAAGTGGATGAAGCGGCCGATCAGGTTCAGCCAGTCGACCAGGTAAGCGTCCATGTGTTGCGTCAGCGTCCTTGCGTGGAGATTGCGTGCAGCGTGGCGGGTTTGCGGCTGTCGGCCCCGGCGCGCCGCTCGCGCAGGCGGAGCATTTCCGCCGCCGCCGAGATCGCGATCTCGGCCGGGCGCTTGCCGTCGATGCCGCGGATACCGATCGGGCAACTGAGCCGCCTGAGCGCGGCATCGCCCAGGCCCTGCGCGCGCAGCCGCTGCTCGAAGCGGCGGCGCTTGGTCGCCGAACCGATCAGCCCGCAGTAGGCCGTGTCGCCGCGCGCGAGCAGCGCCGCGACCAGCGCAAGGTCGAGCGCGTGGCTGTGGGTCATGACGAACGCGTACGTGCCGGGCGGCAGCGCGGCGACCTCGCGCAACGGGTCCGGCGCCTCGACAGCGCGTACGTTCGCGGGCAGGCCGGGCGGCAGCAGCCCGCGCCGCCCGTCAATCCAGCGCAACGAGCAGTCGAGACCGGCGAGCACCCGGACCAGCGCGCTGCCGACGTGGCCGGCGCCGAACACGGCGACGTCGAACGCCGGCCCGGCAAGCGGCTCGCGCAGGCAGAAGCGGCCGCCGCGGCCCGGCACGTCCTGCCTTTGCGCAACGTCAGGCGGCGTGCCGGCGAGCAGGCGCTTCTGCAGCCGGCCGTCGGTGTCGAGCGTCGTCTCGAGCACGGCATCGCGACGCTCCGACCAGGCGTCGAACAGCTCGTCCAGGCAGCCGATAAGGCCGAGCGGCTCGAACAGCACATCGACGACGCCGCCGCAGCACTGCCCGCACTGTGTGCCGAGCGGAAAGCGCCGCAGCCCGCCTGCGCGCTCCTCGCGCAGCAGCCGCGCGGCGATGCGCTGGCACTGGTACTCGAGGTCGCCGCCGCCGATCGTGCCGCGGCTGTCCTGTGCGGTGACCAGCATCTTCGCGCCGGTCTCGCGCGGCGCGGAACCACGCACGCCGGCGACGGTCACGAGCACCGCCGGCTCGCCGCGCTCGTGCAACGCGCGCGCCTCGCGCAGCCAGTCAGTCATCGACCGGCTCCCCGGCGACCGCGATGATCGCCTCGAGCACGGCTTCCGGCGTCGCCGGCGCGCGCAGCGGCGGCCGGCAGCGGTCCGCGCCGCAGGCAGCAACCGCGTCGCGCAGCGCGTGGAACACGGACAGGCCGAGCATGAGCGGCGGCTCGCCGACCGCTTTCGAGCGGAAGATCGTGTCCTCGCGGTTCTTGCCCGACTCGAGGATCTCGACGCGGAAGTCTTCCGGCACATCCGAGCAGACCGGGATCTTGTAGGTCGACGGCGCGTGCGTGCCGAGTTCGCCGCGCGCGCTCCACCAGAGCTCCTCGCCGGTCAGCCAGCCGACGCCCTGGATGAAGCCGCCCTCGATCTGGCCCATGTCGATCGCCGGGTTCAGCGAGCGGCCGCAGTCGTGCAGGATGTCGACGCGCAGGATCCGGTACTCGCCGGTCAGCGTGTCGATGAGCACCTCGGACACCGCCGCGCCGTAGGCGTAGTAGTAGAACGGCCGGCCGCTGAAGGTCGGGCGGTCGTAGTGGATCTTCGGCGTGCGGTAGAAACCGGTCGAGGACAGCGACACGCGCGCGAACCAGGCGAGCTGCACGAGCTCCGCGAACGGGATGCGCTCCTCGCCCGCCTCGACGTGGTTGTCCGCGAAGTGCACGTCGCGCTCGGCCACGCGGAAGTGCTCGGCGGCGAAGCGCCGCAGCCGCGCCTTGATCGTCTGTGCCGCCTGCTGAGCGGCCTTGCCGTTCAGGTCGGAGCCGCTCGAGGCCGCCGTCGCGGACGCGTTCGGCACCTTGCTCGTGTCCGAGGCCGTGATCTTGATCCGGTCGATGTCGATAGCGAGCTCGCTCGCGACGACCTGCGCGACCTTCGTGAACAGCCCCTGGCCCATCTCGGTGCCGCCGTGGTTCAGGTGCACCGTGCCGTCCGTGTAGACGTGCAGCAGCGCGCCGGCCTGGTTCAGGTGGGTGGCGGTGAACGAGATGCCGAACTTGACCGGGGTCAGCGCGAGCCCGCGCTTCAGCGTGTCGTGCGCCGCGTTGAAGGCGCGGACGTCGGCGCGGCGCGCGCGGTACTCCGCGCTGGCCTCGAGGCTTGCCGTGATCGGCTCGAGCAGGTTGTCTTCCACGACCTGCCGGTAGGGGGTCTCGTCGCGCTCGCCGATGCCGTAGTAGTTGAGCCGGCGCACATCCAGCGGGTCGCGGTCGAGGAAGCGCGCGATCTCGTCGATCACGTACTCGATGGCATACATGCCCTGCGGCCCGCCGAAGCCGCGGAAGGCCGTGTTCGAAACCGTGTGCGTCTTGCAGCGGTGCGACACGATCTTCACGGCCGGCAGGTAGTAGGCGTTGTCGCAGTGGAACATCGTGCGATCGTTAATCGCGCCGGACAGGTCGGCGGAATAGCCGCAGCGCGACGCGAACATGAACTCGATGCCCTCGATACGCCCGTCGGCGTCGAAGCCGACGTCGTAGTCGATGACGAAGTCGTGGCGCTTGCCGGTCATCAGCATGTCGACGTCGCGGTCGAGCCGGAGCTTGCAGGGCCGGCCGGTCTTCCAGGTCGCGAGCGCCGCGATGCAGGCGATCAGCGCAGGCTGGCTTTCCTTGCCGCCGAACGCGCCGCCCATGCGCCGGCACTCGACGACGACGTCTTTCGAAGTCAGCCCGACGGCCTCGGCGACCAGGTGCTGCACCTCGCCGGGGTGCTGGGTCGAGCTGTAGACGTACAGGTCGCCGTCCTCGCGCGGCAGCGCCATCGCGACCTGGCCCTCGAGGTAGAACTGGTCCTGGCCGCCGACCTCGACCCGGCCCTGCAGCCGGTGCGCGGCCCCGGCAATCGCGCGCGGCGCGTCGCCGCGCTCGAGCGTCTCGCTCGGCAGCACGAACGAGCCCTTTTCGACCGCGGTCAGCGGGTCGAGGATCGCCTCGAGTTCTTCGTACTCGATCCGCGCCTGCAGCGCGGCCCGGCGCGCGGCGCCGACCGTCGTTGCGACGACCGCGAACACGGCCTGGCCGGCGTACTGCACGACGCCGGGCGCGAGGATCGGGTCGTCGTCCATGACCGGGCCGCAGTTGTTCGCGCCCGGGATGTCGTCCGCCGTCAGCACGGCGACGACGCCCGGCGCGGCGCGCACGGCGTCGAGGTCGAGATCCAGGACGCGCGCGTGCGCGCGTGCCGACAGCCCGACCGCGACGTGCAGCAGTCCGCGCGGCTCGGGCAGGTCGTCGGTGTACAGCGCCTCGCCGCTGACGTGCAGGTGCGCACTGTCGTGCGGGATCGCGCTGCCCGCGGCACCGGCGACGTGGCCGCCGTCCGCGTCAGGCCGTGCGGCGGCGTCCATACTCGTACACTCGCGGTTCGGGCGCGTGGCCCGCCAGGAATTCGCGCTGGCAGCGTTTCAGCAGGTTCTTCGCGACGCGCCGGCGGTACTCGTCGCTCGCGCGCATGTCGCTGATCGGGTCGAAGTCGTCGTCGAGCGCGGCCATCGCGTCGGCGAGCGCCTCGGCGTCGAACGGCCGACCCGTGAGCGCGGCCTCGCAGCCCGAAGCGCGCTGCGGAATCGCGGCCATGCCGCCGAACGCGACCCGGGCCGTGGCGACGGTCTCGCCGTCAAAGCCCAGGCGCACGGCCGCGCAGACCGCGGAGATGTCCTGGTCGAAGCGCTTCGAGACCTTGTAGCTCGCGAGCCGGTCGTGTTCCCCGAGTTTCGGCAGCACGAGCTTCTCGACGAACTCGCCCGGCGCGAGCGCGGTCTTGCGATAGTCGAGGTAGAAGTCGGCGAGCGCAAGTTCGCGGCTGCCGGTCGCGCTCCTGAGCTTCAGGCGCGCGTCGAGCGCGAGCAGCGCCGGCATCGAGTCGCCGATCGGCGAGCCGTTCGCGACGTTGCCGCCCAGTGTCGCCGCGTTGCGAATGGGTGGCGATGCGAAGCGCAACCACAGCTCCTCGAGCGCCGGGTAATGCCGGTTAAGCGTCGGTAGCAGCTCGGCGAAACTGAGCGCCGCGCCCACCGTCAGCGCGGCCTCGCCGTCGTCGAGCGTGCGCAGCTCGCGCACGCGACCGGTCCAGATCACGGTATCCAGATCGCGGTGCTGCTTCGTGACCCACAGTCCGACGTCGGTGCCGCCGGCCAGCAGCGTTG
>CALALV010000145.1 GCA_937925605.1 uncultured Woeseia sp. | reverse complement strand
CCGCGGCGTGCCCGGGCGGCGCGGCGCGGTCTCGTCGACCAGCGCGCCGCGGCAGTCGCCGTAGACGCCCGAGGTCGAGAAATAGACGATGCGCTCCGGTGCCGTCGGCAGCGCGGCGAGGAAGCGGCCGAGCCGCGGGTCGTCCTCGCCCTCGGCCGGCGGCGGCACCGTGTAGACGACAGCCCTGGCGCCCGGCAGTGTCGGCGCTTCGCCGTCGAGATCGACCGCGCGCAGGCCGTCGCCGCCGCTGCGGCCGAGGCCGAGCGCGCTGCCCGGCGGCAGCAGCGCCAGCAGGCGGGCGCCGCTGTAGCCCGCGCCGGCGACGAGGACGTCGTAGTCTGCCACGCCGTTCCGGGTCAGTCGCCGGCCGGGTCGGGGCCGAGCCAGGGAATCGCCGTCTCGGTGACCGGGGCGACCAGCCCGAGCCCGGCGCGGTACGCATCCGCCGCCGCGTCGCCCTCGCCGAGCTGGGCCAGCAGCCGGCCGTAGACCTGGTAGGCCTCGGGCGTCGGGCGCACCGCGAGCGCGCTCTCGAGGTAGCTGCGCGCCTTGCCCCACAGCTCGTTGCGCAGGCACAGGCGGGCGGCCGCGAGCAGCAGGTCCGGATCCTCGGCGTGGTCTTTCAGCCAGCGCTCGGCCTTCTTCAGCTGTTTCGCCGCGTCGCCGGCGTCGATCTTGCCGTAGATCGACACCAGCGCCGGCTGCCACTCGCGCTTCAGCGCCGTCGCGATCTCGCGCTCCGCGCGCTCGGGCTCGCCGGCGCGCGCGAGCGCGTTGCAGCGGGCCTCGATCAGCTCGACGTGCCGCCTGAGCCCGCGCGGCACGCGTTGCCAGGCCTCGTCGACCTGCGTACCCGTTGTCGCTTCCGCCAGCCGCTGCGAGTGCACGCGCACGGCCCAGCGGGTCAGCGTTTTCTCGTCGACGCGCCCGTGCTTGCGGATGCGCGGCAGCAGCTCCTCGAGCTGCGCCCAGTCCTCGAGCCGGTAGTACAGCCGGCCGAGCAGCGCGAGCGCGTGCGCATGGTTCGGCGAGTTCTCCTCGAGCTGGCGCAGCGTCGCGAGCGCCTGCTCGTAGCGCCGGCTTTCGAGCTGCAGCTCGGCCTGGGTCAGCAGCACGGCGTTGGCCGCGTCGGGCAGCTCCTCGTAGGCCTGGCGCAGGAACTCGTCGCGGCGGTCGTCCTTGCCCTGCAGGTGCGCGGCCCGGGCCGCTTCGAGGTAGTTGAGCAGTGGCGCCTCGCTGACCCCCGCGGAGCGCGCGAGCAGCTTCTCGCCGCGCGCGAAATTGCCTTCCGCGATCGCGATCATTCCGCGCGTGATGTTCTGGCCGGCGCGGTTCGCACGCAGCCGCCCGGCCGCCTCGCCGAGCTTGCGCGGCGCGCGCGCGAGCTTGACGAGCGTCCACAGGCCGAGCAGCAGCAGCACCAGCAGGCCGAGCAGCGCCGGCACCGACATCTCGACGATGTAGCCGCGGAAGTGGATGACGACGTAGCCCGGGTCTTCGAGCAGGAAGCTGGCGGCGATGGCGCTCAGGATGACCGCCGTCGCGACGAGCAGGCCGAATTTCATTGCGCCGGCCCGTCCCCGGCGGAGGCGTCCGGCATGCGCTGCGGGTTGCCGCGGCTCGCGGCGAACTGCCTGAGCAGCGCGAGCGAGCCGGAGATATCCGGGCGCACGGTGTCGAGGCGGGCATCGCGCAGCTCGTCGAGCGTGTCGAGCGCGCTTTGCACCGGGCGCGTATCGGTGTCGAAGTACTCGCGCAGCCAGGCGGCGGCGTCGTCGAGGCTCTGCAGGTACAGCGCCTCTTCGCCCTGCAGCAGTGCGAGCCTCGCGGCCTGCAGCTGCAGCGTCACGTTGCTGCGCAGGAAATAGGCGGCGTCCGGCGGCAGCAGCGGCTTCACCGGCGCATCGCTGCGGCGCACCGAGATCACGTCGGACAGCGAACTCTTGAGCGAGGCCCAGGCGCGGTCGATGCCGCTCAGGTCCCCGGCGACGGCCGGGTCGTCGAATTCCGGCTCGACGACGTCGTTGCGGATCGGCAGCGACTCGACCGCATCGGCGAGGCTCGCGAGCGTCAGCGCGGTGCCCTCGACGTCGACGTCGGTCACCGCCTCGAGTCCGCGCAGTTCGTCGGCGATCGCGCGCCGGACGCCGGTCAGCGCCGGGTTGCCGAGCGAGGCCAGGCGCTCGTCCGCGAGCTGCAACGCGATCCGCGCGAGCTCGGCATTGCCGGCCAGTTCGAGCTGCGCATTGCCGATCTGCAGGTAGTACTCGGCTTCGGCCAGCAGCCAGGTGTCGCGCAGCCCGCTCGAGATGCCCTGCAGCGCGGCCAGCGAGGACTCGATGCTAGCCAGCCGGCCCGGCAGCGCCTCGAGCGTCTGCAGCCGCTGCTCGAGCGCGCGCCGCAGCGACTCGATCTCGCGCTCCGCGCCGCTGCCGGCGCCCTTCAGATCGTCCAGTTCGCGGCGCGCTCGCTCGAGCGTACCGGCCAGTTTGTCCACGCGTGCGCCGGCGCGCTCGAGCGCCTGCCGGAGGTCCGCGACCGCGGGGTCCGGCCCGGACTCGCGGTCGAACCAGAGCAGGCCGACGCCGGCGCCGGCGGCGATCGCGAGCAGCAGGGCGAGCGTGGCGATGGCGGCCGGCAGCCTGGACGGGCGCGGCACGGGCGCCGCAGCGGGTCCGGGTCCCGCGGGCTCGTGCCCGCCTGCCGTCGTGGCCCCGGCATCGCCGCCCCCGGGGGGCCCGTCCTGCGACGCTGGCTCGCCTGCCTGCCGCTCCGCCGGCGCCGCGCC
>CALALV010000144.1 GCA_937925605.1 uncultured Woeseia sp. | reverse complement strand
GCGCCCCTCGTCGAGGAAGCGGCGCGCGAGCTTGCCGATCGTCGTCGTCTTGCCGGCGCCGTTGACGCCGACCATCAGGATCACGAAGGGGCCGTCGGCGCAGTCCGGCACCAGCGGCTTTTCCACCGGCTCGAGCAGGTCGAGCAGCGAGCGGCGCAACGCATCGAGCAACGCGTCGGTGTCCTTGAGCTGCTTGCGCGCGAGCTTGTCGTGCAGCCCGTTGACGATGCGCCCGGCCGTCTCGACGCCGACGTCCGCCATGACCAGCCGCGACTCGAGTTCGTCGATGACGTCCTCGTCGATGCGCCCGCCGGGCACGAGGTTCGCGAGGTCGTAGGTGAGCCAGCTGTCGCCGCGGTTCAGGCGTGCGCGCAGGCGCGCGACGAAGCCCTGCCTGCCGTCCTTCTCGCTGTCTTTCTTCCTGCCGAACAAAGGCTCGCTCCGTCAGCGATGCGTAATGCGCGTTACACTCCGAACCGGCCGGCGGCGCGATCCGCCGGGACGACGGGGGAGCCATGGCGAAAACGCCGCGCCGTCAGCGCGCGACACGACCGGGACGGCTGCGCATTGTAGCGGGAAAGTGGCGGCGTCGTCTGTTGCCGGTCACGGCGCTGCCCGGGCTGCGGCCGACCGCGGAGCGCGTGCGCGAGACGCTGTTCAACTGGCTGGAACCGCGCATCGAGGGCGCGCGCTGCCTCGATGCCTGCGCGGGCACCGGCGCGCTCGGCTTCGAGGCGCTGTCTCGCGGCGCGCGCTCAGTGACGCTGCTCGACGCACACGCGCCGGCCCTCCGCACGCTGCGCGAGGCGCCCGCCACACTCGGCGCTGCGGACGCGGAGATCGTCCAGGCCGACGCCGTCGACTGGCTCGCGCGCGAGTCGCCGCGCGCCTACGACGTCGTGTTCCTCGATCCCCCGTACCGCGACCGCCTGCTCGACGACTTGTGTAGACTGCTCGCAGAGCGCAACTGGCTGGCAGACGACGCGCGCGTCTACCTCGAACTTGGACGCAACGATCCGCAGCCGGCGTTGCCCGCCGGCTGGCAGGTACTGAAGGACCGGCAGGCCGGGCAGGTGCGCTACCTGCTGGTCGCCGCCGGCTGAAGGAGGATGGCATGACCGTCAGTGCGATGTACCCGGGCACCTTCGACCCGATCACGCTCGGCCACGAGGACCTCGTGCGGCGCGCCCGCCGCCTGTTCGACAAGGTGGTCGTCGCGGTCGCCGCGAACCCCGGCAAGGAGCCGATGTTCACGCTGGACGAGCGCGTCGCACTCGCGCGCGAGGCGCTCGCCGAATTCGACAACGTGGAAGTGACGGGCTACGAGGGCCTGACGATCGACTTCGCGCTGGAGCACGGCCTCGCCGTGATCGTCCGCGGCCTGCGCGCCATCTCCGACTTCGAGTACGAGTTCCAGCTCGCCAACATGAACCGGCACCTGACCGACGACGTCGAGACCGCGTTCCTGACCCCGACGGAAACCTACACCTACATCTCCTCGAGCCTGGTCCGCGAGATCGCGAAGCTCGGCGGCGACATCAGCGAGTTCGTGCCGCCGAACGTCAAGGACGCGCTGCTGGAGCGCTGTAAGTAAGCTAGGCTTGGCAGCTCGTGCAGTAGTAGCTCGAGCGCTGGCCGATCACCCGCGCCCGCACCGGCTTGCCGCAGCGCCGGCACGGCCGTCCGGCCCGCTCGTAGACGTTCAGCTGCTGGCGGAAGTAGCCCGGTTCGCCGGTGCCCCCCGAAAAGTCTCTCAGCGTCGTGCCGCCGGCCGCGAGCGCACGGTTCAGCACGTCGCGGATCGCCGTGGCCAGGCGCTGCATACGCACGCGCGAGACGCGCTGCGCCTGTCGCAGCGGGTGTATGCCGGCCTCGAACAAGGCCTCGCTCGCGTAGATGTTGCCGACGCCGACGACGACTTCCGCGTTCATGATGAAAGACTTGATCGCGACCCGGCGCCCGCGCGCGCGCTGCCACAGCCAGTCGCCGTCGAAGCCGTCGGCTAGCGGCTCCGGCCCGAGCTTCGCGAGCAGCGGGTGCAGCTCGCCGGGTTCCGCCCACAGCAGCGAGCCGAAGCGGCGCGGGTCGCGGAAGCGCAGCGCCTTGCCGTTGCCCAGGCGGATGTCGACGTGGTCGTGCCGCCCGGGCGGCTCGTCGGGCTCGATGATGCGCAGGCTGCCGGACATGCCGAGGTGCACGAGCGCGGTGCCGGCATCGGTGCCGAACAGCAGGTACTTGGCGCGCCGCTCCAGCCGCCGGATAGGCTCGCCGGCGAGCCGCGCCTCGAGACCGTCGGGCACGGGCCAGCGCAGCCGCCGTTCGCGCACGACGACCTCGAGCACGGTCTGGCCGAGGACGTAGGGGCGTATGCCGCGGCGGCTCGTTTCGACTTCGGGTAATTCGGGCATCCTGGACCAATTGCGGCGGGAGGTGCGGAACGGGCTGTCCGCCGGGCTGTCTGTAAGCGTACCGGCACACGAATCCGGCAGACTGCCGGAAATCGTGAACCGGTCCTGTCGGCGGCGCGAGCCGTTCGTTATAGTGGCCGCTCGCGCCACTTCAATCGACCACGGAATTATTGCATGGACTACTTGTACGGATTGCTCGGCCTGTCATTCTGGGGCTACGTCATCGCCGCCCTGGTGCTGGTGCAGATCACGATGATGGCGGTGACGCTGTACCTGCACCGCGACGCCGCGCACCGTTCGCTCGACCTGCACCCGGTCCTGAGGCATTTCTTCCGCTTCTGGATCTGGGCGACCTCGGGCATGCTGACCCGCGAATGGGTCGCCGTGCACCGCAAGCACCATGCCTTCTGCGAGACCGACGGCGACCCGCACAGCCCGCAGGTCTTCGGCCTGAAGAAAGTCCTGCTCGAAGGCGCCGAGCTGTACAAGGCCGAGACGCGCAATAACGAGACGCTCGAGAAATTCGGCCGCGGCACGCCCGACGACTGGATGGAGCGCAACGTCTACCAGCGTTACCGTAACCTCGGAATCATTACGACCGTCGTCGCCGACCTGCTGCTGTTCGGCGTGCCGGGCATCATTATCATCGCCGTGCAGATGATCGCGATGCCGCTGTTCGCGGCCGGCGTCATCAACGGCCTCGGCCACCACAGCGGCTACCGCAACTTCGAATGCGACGACGCGGCCACCAACCTCGTCCCCTGGGGCTTCATCGTCGGCGGCGAGGAGCTGCACAACAATCACCACGCGTTCCCGACCTCGGCGAAGTTCTCGGTACGGTCCTGGGAATTCGATATCGGCTGGATGTACATCTGCATCTTCCGCGCGCTCGGCCTCGCGAAAGTGCGCAAGGTCGCGCCGCGGCCGGAGATCGCGCCACGCCCCGACCTGCACGTGGATCTCGAGAACGTCCGCGCCATCGTCGTCAACCGCATGCACGTCCTGCGCGATTACACCCGCCAGGTGACGCTGCCGGTCTTCCGCCGTGAGAAAGCCGCCGGCGACTCGGCATTGAAACGCGCCCGTCGCCTGCTCGTCCGCCAGCCCGCTCTGCTCGACGAGCGCGCCCGCGAACGCCTTTCCACGCTGCTGTCTGACAACGCCGCGCTGCGCACCGTGCACGAGTTCCGCGAGCGCCTGACCACGCTGTGGAACGGCGCCAACGTCGGCAACGAAAAGCTGATCGCGCAGCTCAGGGAATGGTGCGCGGAGGCCGAGGCGAGCGGCATCAAGGTGCTGGAAGACTTCGCCGCGCGGCTGCGCAGCTACCGGCTGCAGCCGGCCTGAACTCCTTTGCCCGTCCTTCGCCCGCGGCGCGCCGCGGGCGTTCGGCGCGCGCGGGTCTCGCATCGTGGAACGCGATTGACACTTCCGGGCCCGCGCACCGGGTGAGCTTTCGGACCTCCAATTTCGGAGTCGGCCCGAAGGCTTACCCGGCACGCAGGCCCTCGTGCTTGCTCCCCGCACTTCGCGTTTCCGTGGCTCGGTGGCGAACACCTCCGCAGCGTGGGCCTGGCAGGCTTGTTCGTGTGGATCGGAGTTCGTGGTAGCGCACCAGAGGCTTCCGGGCCCGCGCACCAGGTAAGCCTTCGGACCTCCAATTTCGGAGTCGGCCCGAAGGCTTACCCGGCACGCAGGCCCTCGTGCTTGCTCCCCGCACTTCGCGTTTCCGTGGCTCGGTGGCGAACACCTCCGCAGCGTGGGCCTGGCAGGCTTGTTCGGGTGGGTCGGAGGTCGTGGTAGCGCGCCAGTGACTTCCGGGCCCGCGCACCGGGTGAGCCTTCGGACCTCCGTTTTCGGAGTCGGCCCGAAGGCTCACCCGGCGCACGGGCCCTCGGGGAGGTTCCACGACCTGCGCGGCTGTCCGGCACGGCAGCAAGTATCACCGCGGCGATGCCCCGAATCATCGATAACGCGGTGCGCCGTGCCGCACCGCGCGGGTCCGTGCGCCGGGAAAGGTCCCGGGCCGACTCCGAAAACGGAGGTCCGGGGCATTTCCCGGCGTGCGGGCCCGCTCCCGTCCATCGCGCTCCACTCCCGCGTGATCAGGCGCGATGTTGTCAGCCGTGAGTAGGAGCTGCTCTACAACGTAATAGGCGGTGCCAATCCGACGTCGTGCGGACCGGTGAGGCGCAGGTAAAAAAATACCGGCCAGCGGCCGGTATCTTTTCGATCTTGCTGAAACGAAGCCTTACTTGATCTTCGCTTCCTTGTAGGTCACGTGCTTGCGCGCGACCGGGTCGTACTTGCGCGTCTCCATCTTTTCCGGATGCAGGCGCTTGTTCTTGGTGGTCGTGTAGAAGTGGCCGGTGCCGGCGCTGGACACGAGTCGGATTTTGTCACGCATGGTTCGTTACCTCCGCCGTCAGATGCGTTCGCCGGCGGCGCGCAGGTCTTCGACGACCTTGTCGATGCCGTGCTTGTCGATCAGCCGCAGGCCCTTGCGCGATACGCGCAGGCGTACGAAGCGTTTTTCGGACTCCAGCCAGAAGCGCTTGTGCTGCAGGTTCGGCAGGAAGCGGCGGCGAGTCTTGTTGTGTGCGTGGGAAACGTTATTGCCCGTCTGCGGACGCTTCCCGGTCACCTGGCATACCCTGGACATCTTCAAGTCTCTGATTTTACGTGAATTGCCCGCGAGGGACGGGCAAGAGAGCGCGTCTTTATACCAGCGTCCACGGCGCCGATCAAGGTCACGGGTCGCCGGATGGAGGCCTAGAGGAGGCCCCGGCTGGCCAGCGAGGTGCAGCAGCCGTCGCCGATCACGAGATGGTCGAGCAGCCGGATGTCGACCAGCTCCAGCGCGGCCTTGAGGCGGCGCGTGATGCGCTCGTCGGCCTGGCTGGGCTCGGCCACGCCCGAGGGGTGGTTGTGGGCCAGGATCACCGCTGCGGCGTTCGCGGCCAGCGCCTGCTTGACGACCTCGCGCGGGTAGACGCTGGTGCCGTCGATCGTGCCGCGGAACAACGGCTCGAAGGCCAGCACCCGGTGCCGGTTGTCGAGGAACAGGCAGCAGAACAGCTCGTGCGGCAGGTCGCGCAGCCGGGCCTTCAGGAACTGCTCCGAGTCGGCCGGGCTGCGGATCGCGTGGCCGGCCGGCAGCGACTGCTCGTAGTAGCGGCGCGCCAGGTCGCCGAGCGAGCCGAGCACCGCGACCCGCGCGCGGCCGACCCGCGGCACGGCCAGCAGCTCCGCGGCCGGCGCGGCCAGCAGCGGCCTCAAGCCGCCGAACAGGTCGAGCAGGCGTTCCGCGAGACCCGCATCGTTGCCGCGGCCGACCGCGAGCACCGTTGCGAGCAGCTCGGCGTCGGAGCGTGCCGCGAGCGCCGATGGCCCCGGGTCGAGCGGGCCGAGTTCACGCTGTCGTGTCGTCGTCGGATGGCGTCCCTGCATCGCGATTCCCCTGGCGTTCGGAGCCTGCCGGCAGTGTCGTCGCCGACGGCGCCCGGAACCAGCCGGGAATCCTGCCCGGACGCGGTGATTCGCTGGCCACGCCACCGCCCGAACGGCTAAGCTGCGTGCACCCGGGAGCCGCGATGAACCTATGAAAAACCGCAACATACTGCTCGGCGTCACCGGCGGCATCGCCGCCTACAAGGCGCCGGAACTGGTCCGGCGGCTGACCGAGCGCGGCGCGACCGTGCAGGTCGTGTTGACCGCCTCCGCCGCCGAGTTCGTCACCCGCACGACGTTGCAGGCCGTGTCCGGCTTCCCGGTGCGCGATTCGCTGTGGGACCGCGACGCCGAGGCCGCAATGGGCCACATCGAGCTGGCGCGCTGGGCGGACGCAATCCTCGTGGCGCCGGCGACGGCCGAGTTCATGTCGCGGCTCGCGGCCGGCGGGGCCGGCGACCTGCTGTCGACGCTGTGCCTGGCCTCGGAGGCGCCGATCACGATCGCGCCGGCCATGAACCGGGTCATGTGGGCGAACCCGGCGGTGCAGGCGAACCGCGAGCTCCTCGAGTCCCGTGGCATCCGCATCGCCGGCCCGGAGGCCGGCGACCAGGCCTGCGGCGAGCAGGGGCTCGGGCGCATGAGCGAGCCCGCGGCGCTGGCGGAGCTGATGCTCGACGACGTCCAGCCGGAAGTCGCCGCGGCCGTCAGCGCACCGGCAAGCGCAGCGAAAGCCGCAGCGAAGGCCGCAACGAAAACCGCGCCGGACGCCGAGCCGGAGCCGCAGCCGGAGCGCGAGCCGGTCCCGCAAATCCTCGCCGGCCGCACCGTCATGATCACGGCCGGGCCGACCCGCGAGGCGCTCGACCCGGTGCGCTACATCACGAACCGCAGCTCCGGCAAGATGGGCTACGCGCTGGCCCGGGCCGCGCTCGACGCCGGCGCGAAGGTCATCCTGGTCAGCGGGCCGGTCGCGCTGGAGACGCCGGCCGGCGCCGAGCGCGTCGACATCGAATCGTCCAAGGAGCTGTTCGCCGCGGTCCACGCGCACATCGACGGTGTCGACATCTTCATTGGCGCGGCGGCGGTCGCCGACTACCGGCCCGAGAAGGCCGAGCGGCACAAGATCAAGAAGACGGGTGCCGAGATGAGCATCGACCTCGTGCGCGCACCCGACACGCTGGCCTCCGTCGCGCGCCTGAAACCCGCGCCGTTCACGGTCGGCTTTGCCGCGGAAACCGACCGCCTGCGCGACTATGCGCGCGGCAAGCTGGTGTCGAAGAAACTCGACATGATCGTCGCGAACCGCGTGGGCAAGGGACTCGGTTTCGACAGCGACGACAACGCCGTCGAGGTGTTCTGGAAAGACGGCGAGCAGAGCTTCGCGAAAACGAAAAAAACGGCGCTGGCGCGCGAGCTCGTCGAGCTGATCGCCGAGCGTTACGAGAAACGCTACAGCGCGGACACGCAGCCCGAGCTGCCCGCGCTCAAGGCGAGCGACTGACGGGAATCCAATGCGACAGATCGAACTGAAGATCCTCGACCCGCGCGTCGGGGACGCGATCCCGCTGCCGGCCTACGCGACGGACGGCTCGGCCGGGCTGGACATGCGCGCCGTGATCGACGAGCCGTTGATGGTAGCGCCCGGCGAGACCGTGCTGGTGCCGACCGGGCTCGCGATCCACATCGGCGACCCCGGGCTGGCCGCCGTGCTGCTGCCGCGGTCCGGGCTGGGCCACAAGCACGGTCTGGTGCTCGGCAACCTGACCGGGCTGATCGATTCGGACTACCAGGGGCAGGTGTTCATTTCCTGCTGGAACCGCGCGCAGCAGGCCTACACGATCGAGCCCGGCGAGCGCATCGCGCAGATGGTGTTCGTGCCGGTGGAGCAGGTCGGGTTTCGCGTCGTCGAGGAATTCGCCGACAGCGAGCGCGGCGAAGGCGGCTTCGGCCACTCCGGCAGCGGCTGACGCCGGCACGCACCGGGTTCGGGCTAGTTGAGGCCCTTGAGCTGCTTGAAGCGGTCGATGTCGTCGCTGAAGCGCGCGACGATCTGCTGCTCGTCCTCGCGGAACTTCTCGAGGTTTGCCTGGTGGCGGCCGATCGTGGCGCGCGTCTCGTTCAGGTCGGCGGCGAGGTCGGGGTCGATCATCGGTGCGTCGGGGTCGCTGCTGTAGGGCTGGAAGCGCGAGGCTTCCTGCTCCAGCGAGTCGAGGCGCTTCTGCAGGTTGCGCAGGTAGAGTTCCGTGACCCGCGCCTGCGCCTGGAACAGCTCGACGCGGCGGTCGCGGTGCAGCTCGATTTCGTCCACCGACAGGTAGGTGGCGAGCAGTGCCTGGTCCGCCCGCCGCTGCAGCTCGCGCTCCATGCGCAGCGCTTCCTGGCGCTGCTCCTCGGCCAGTTCCTCGTCGGTCTTCTTGCCCTGCAGCACGTCGACCGTGACGCCGGCGTCGTTGACGACCTGCTTCTCGATCTCGGCGTACTCGGCCGGGACGCTGTCACCGTAGTGCGTGACGCCGTGCTCGTCGGTCCACTTGTACACCTTTTTCGGGGTGTCGGCGTGGACCGCGGCAACGCCGCAAACGGCCAGCAGGATGGCTACGAAAAGGAGACGCATGGCGCCAATATCACACAATTGCCCGAGCGGAAAGAGGTACTGGTTCGCGCTTTGACAGCTTAGTCGCCGGGCTCCGGGCTGTAAACCCGGCCCGCGGCGGCGCTCAGGTGCGGATTCCGTAGCGCTTGCGATAGGCCAGCACGGCCTCCAAATGCTCCCCGTACTCCTTTGATTCCTCGAGCAGGTCGACGAGATCCTCGAGGCTGACGATGCTGATCACGGGAATCCTAAGCGTTTGCTCGAGTTCCTGCACCGCGGAGCGCGCGTCGCGGCCGACTTCCTGGCGGTCCAGCGAGATGACGAGGCCCGCGACCTCTGCGCCGGCGTCGTGGATCAGGCTGACGGCCTCGCGCACGGCCGTGCCCGCCGTGATCACGTCGTCGACGATCAGCACCCGCCCGGACAGCGGCGCGCCGACGATGCTGCCGCCCTCGCCGTGCGCTTTCGCTTCCTTGCGGTTGAACGCATAGGGCACGTCGACGTCGTAGTGCTCGGCCAGCGCCGCCGCGGCCAGCGTGGCCAGGGGGATGCCCTTGTAAGCCGGCCCGAACAGCATGTCGAACTCGACGCCGGCTTCGTTGATCGCGGCGGCGTAGTAACGGCCGAGCTTGGCGGCCGCATAGCCGGTGCTGAACAGGCCGACGTTGAAGAAGTAGGGGCTCTGGCGTCCGGACTTCAGCGTGAAGTCGCCGAAGCGCAGCACGCCGAGTTCCAGCGCGAGATCGAGGAATTCGCTCTTGTAGGCACGCATGACGTTGGACCGGCGCTCCGCTTCTGTATGATGGCGGGCTCTTTTCGGGACTGCCCGGCGCGGGGCCGTGAGTATGACACAGGCCACGAGCCGGCGGCAGGCGTCCGGAGCCTGTCATAACGTCGCGAAATATCAGTGTTTTGCAAATCGTACGAGTCGAGCGTGTTCAGGGTAATCAGTCTCAACGCAAACGGTATACGCGCGGCGGCGCGCAAGGGTTTCTTCGCGTGGCTCGCACGCCAGGACGCGGACGTCGTCTGCCTCCAGGAGACGAAGGCGCAGGAGCACCAGCTCGAGGACGAGTGCTTCCGCCCTGCCGGCTACCACTGCTACTACGAAGACGCGTTGAAGAAGGGCTACAGCGGCGTCGCGATCTTCACCCGGCACGCACCGAAAAAAGTCATCCGCGGTTTCGGCATGCAGGAATTCGACGACGAGGGGCGCTACCTCGAGGTGCAGCTCGGTAACCTGTCCGTCGTGTCCGTCTACCTGCCGTCGGGTTCCTCGAGCGACGAGCGCCAGGAGGCCAAGTACCGCTTTCTCGACGGTTTCGTGCCGCACCTGCAGAAACTGCGGCGCCGGCGCGCCGAGTACGTGCTGTGCGGCGACTGGAACATCGCGCACCGCGAGATCGACCTGAAGAACTGGCGCCAGAACCGCAAGAACTCCGGATTCCTGCCGGAGGAACGCGAGTGGATGGACCGCCTGTTCGGTCCGCTCGGCTACGTCGACGCCTTCCGGCGGCTGCACCCGGAGCGCGAGGAATACACCTGGTGGTCGAATCGCGGGCGCGCCTGGGACAACAACGTCGGCTGGCGCATCGACTACCACGTCGCAACGCCGGGCCTCGCGGACCGCGCGCTCGCCAGCGCCATCTACCGCGACGAGCGCTTCTCCGACCACGCGCCGCTGACGCTCGACTACGACTGGACACTCGCCTGAGCACCGCGGCGACAAGCGACCCGGCGCCCCGCGCGGGTCGCGGCTGGCGCTACTACCTGCAGCGCAAGGTGCTGGCGCTGTTTTTCCTGGGCTTTTCCGCGGGGCTGCCGTTCCCGCTCGTCTACTCGACGCTGACGGCCTGGCTCGAGGAGGCCGGCCTCGAGCGCAGCACGATCAGCACCTTCGCCTGGCTCGGCTTCGCCTACAGCTTCAAGTTCCTGTGGTCGCCGCTGGTCGACCGGATGTCGCTGCCGCTGCTGACCCGGCTGCTGGGCCGGCGCCGCGCCTGGCTGTTCGCCGCGCAGCTCGGCATCGGCGCCTCGCTGGTCGTGCTGGCCGACCTCGATCCCGCGACCGCGCTCGGCGCCTTCACCGGTGTGGCGATCGCCGTGGCGCTCCTGTCCGCGACCCAGGACATCGCGCTCGATGCCTACCGCATCGAGATCGCCGAGGTCGAGATGCAGGGCGTCCTCGCGGCGGCCTACCAGTACGGCTACCGCATCGCGATCGCGGTCGGCACCGCCGGCGCGCTGTACATCGCCGAGTTCGGCTCCTGGTCGATGGCCTACAAGGCGATGGCGGGCTGCATGCTCGTCGGCATCGTGACGACGCTGGTCTCGCGCGAGCCGGACGCGGGCGACGCGCCGCTTGCACCGTCGTCCGGCACGCCGCTCGAGCGCGCGGGCGAATGGCTGTCGACGGCCGTGGCCGGGCCGTTCGCGGACTTCTTCCGTCGCTACGGCGCGCATGCCGTGCTGCTGCTCGCGTTCATCGCCGTGTTCCGCATCAGCGACTACGTGCTCGGCATCCTCGCCAATCCCTTCTACCTCGACATCGGTTTCAGCAAGGCGGAGATCGCGAGCGTCGCTAAGATCTACGGGCTGTGGGTCTCGCTGGCCGGCACCGCGGCCGGCGCCTGGGCCATCCTGCGCTACGGGCTGGCGCGCTGCGTCGTGCTGGCAACCGTGCTGATCGCCGGCACGAACCTGTTCTTCGCGGCGCTGTCACTGACCGGCGCGAACCTCGCGATGCTGACGGCGACGATCAGCGCGGACAACTTCACGATGGGCTTCGCCGGCACCGTGTTCATCGCCTACCTGTCCAGCCTGACCAACCTGTCCTTCACGGCGACGCAGTACGCGCTGCTGAGCTCGGCCAGCACGTTCTTCGGCAAGTTCACGGCGGGTTACTCGGGTAACGTTCAGGAAGCGCTCGGCTGGACCGGCTTCTTCCTGTACGCGGCCGGCGTCGGCGTGCCGGCGATCCTGCTGTCACTGTACGTCGCGCGCCATTACGGCCGGGTCGTCGCGGGAGAGAAAACATGACGACGACGCGCCGCCAGCGGGTCGGCCGGCTCGACGAACTCGCCGACCCGGGCTGCCGGGAATTCACGATCGGCGAGGGCGACTGGCCGTTCCGTGGCTTCGTCGTGCGCGAGGGCCAGTCGGTCTTTGCCTACCAGAATTACTGCATGCACGTCGGCCATCCGCTGAACTTCAAGCCGGACAGTTTCCTGACGAAGGACGAAAGCCTGATCATCTGCGCCTCGCACGGCGCCGTGTACGAGATCGACACGGGGCTCTGCGTCGGCGGGCCGTGCACGGGCAAGCGGCTGCGCGCGCTGCCGGTCGAGATCGTCGACGGCGAGATCTGGGTCGAGGGACCCGACGCGGCCTGAGCTACTCGGCCTTTTCGAGGATCTCGAGCGGGTCGTGCCAGCCGACCGGCAGTTCGCCCATGTCGTTGCTGACGAAGTCCTCGGGGTTGACGTCGAGGGAGCCGGTCCAGTCTTCCGGCGCACGCACGCGCTCGATCAGCAGCGCCGGCCAGCTCTCGAGGTCTATCTCGTCGATGGTGCCGTCGAAGTACTGCAGTTCGACCGTGCCGTCCTGTTCGTCGAGCGCGACGACCTCGAACAGTGCGCGGTTGGCGCGCCGGTACCAGTGCCCGACCTGGGGATAAGCGACTGCCATGGGGTTACCCTCGATGCGTTTCCGCACGGGGACATCCCTGTCGGGTGAGTGTCGTCCTCTTTAATCAACTTATAGATCAATGAGCAGGCTTGGCAAGGCGTGTTACGCGCGCTTCCTCTACGCGTTTGTCCGGAGGCCGTGCAGGGCGTTGATAAGCCACTAATTGCGCTCGAGCTTCCAGTCGACGATCGCGTGGCCTTTTTTCAGGCCGCGGCGCTCGAACTTGGTCGTCGGCCGTTCCAGCGGCGCCTCGCCCGCATGCCGCCGGCGCTCCGCCGTGCGGAAGTGCTCCGAGCGGGCAATAACTTCGTCGATGTGCTCGGCGTAGCCGGCCCAGTCCGTCGCGACGTGCAGGTGACCGCCCGGCGCGAGCTTGCGCGCGGCGAGTTCCAGGAAAACGTCGTTCAGCATGCGCCGCTTGTGGTGCCGCTTCTTCGGCCACGGGTCCGGGAAATACAGGTTGATGCGCGCGAGCGAGCCGTCCGGCACCCGCTCGCGCAGGATCTCGAGCGCGTCCTGTGCGACCAGCCGCAGGTTGTCGATGCCGGCCCGCTCGAGCGCGAGCAGGCAGTGCCCGACGCCGGGCTCGTGCACCTCGATGCCGAGGTAGTCCTGCCCGGGGTTCGCCGCCGCCTGCTCGACCAGCGTCTCGCCGTTGCCGAAGCCGATCTCGAGCACGCGCGGCGCGCTGCGGCCGAACAGTTCTTCGAACGCGAGCGGGCCGTCGCCCGGCGGCACGCCCCAGCGCGGCCACAGTTCCTCGAGCGCCCGCTGCTGCGCGGGCGTCAGCCGGCCGCTGCGGCGGACGAAGGTGCGAATCGTGCGGTGGTGCTCGTTCATGCGCTGGGCAGTGTAATCGATGCGGCACGGCGGCTTGCGGCGCGCCGGCCTGGTGCCAAGTAACGATGCGATCCGAGGATTCGCTACGCTAGCGGCGACCGTTCGTTCGCGCGCCGATGACGAAGCCGAGCAGCCCGCCCCCGAGCAGCGTCCAGCCGAGCCACGGCAACGTCGCCAGCGCGAGCAGCAGCGTACCGCAGCCGCTCGCGGTCGCGGCGGCGAACAGCAGCACGCGTTCGCGGCGCTGGCGTTCCAGTTCGCGCTCGATGCGGGCGAGGCCGGCGGACTCGACCCGCATCGAAAGCTTGCCCTCGGCCGCCTGGTCGGCCAGCACCTTGATCGCACCGGGCAGCTCGCGCAGCGCCTCGCGCAGCTGCGGCAGGTTCTCGCGGATGCTGTCGATGACGGCGCGCCCGCCGACCTGCTCGTCCATCCAGCGGCGCAGCACCGGCTGCGCCGTCTCCCACAGGTCGAGCTGCGGGTAGAGCTCGCGGCCCAGGCCTTCGATGTTGAGCAGCGTTTTCTGGAGCAGGATCAGCTGCGGCTGCACTTCCATGCGGAAGCGTCGCGCGGTCTCGAACAGGCGCAGCAGCACCTGGCCGAAGGAAATCTCGGACAACGGCTTGTTGAAGATCGGCTCGCAGACCGTGCGCACCGCCGATTCGAGCTCGTCGATCCGCGTGTCCGGCGGCACCCAGCCGGAGTCGACGTGCAGCTTCGCGATCTTGTGGTAGTCACGGTCGAAGAAGGCCAGGAAGTTCTCGGCCAGGTAGCGCTGGTCCAGCGCGCTCAGCGTGCCGACGATGCCGAAGTCGATCGCGGCGTAGCGCGGGTGCTCGGGGTCGTCGACCTGCACGAAGATGTTGCCCGGGTGCATGTCGGCATGGAAGAAGTTGTGCCGGAACACCTGGGTGAAAAAAATCTCTACGCCGTTCTCGGCGAGCCGCCTGATGTTCGCCTTCGCGGCCCGCAGCGCGTCCATGTCGCTGATCGGGATGCCGTAGATGCGCTCCTGTACCAGCACCTGCGGGCGGCAGTAGTCCCAGTAGATCTCCGGCACGTACAGCAGGTCGGAGCCGGCGAAGTTGCGCTTCAGCTGGGCCGCGTTTGCGCCCTCGCGCAGAAGGTCCAGCTCGTCGACGATGGTCTTCTCGTACTCGGCGACGACCTCGAGCGGCCGCAGGCGCTTGCCGTCGGTCCAGTAGCGGTCGGCGAGCGCGGCGATCGCGTACAGCACCTCGAGGTCGCGGTCGATCAGCCGGCGCACGCCGGGCCGCAGGACCTTGACGATGACCTCGGTGCCGTCGGCGAGCGCGGCGCCGTGCACCTGCGCGATCGAGGCCGCGGCGAGCGGCTCCTCGTCGAAGCGCGCGAACACCTCCGCGGCCGGTCGGCCATAGGCGCGCTCGAGGATCGCGAGCGCCTCGGCGGCCGGGAACGGCGGCACCTGGTCCTGCAGCTTCGCGAGCTCGTCGGCGACGTCCGGCGGCAGCAGGTCGCGGCGCGTGGACAGCGCCTGGCCGAACTTCACGAAGATCGGCCCGAGCTCCTCGAGCGCGAGCCGCAGGCGCTTGCCGAGCGGTTCCGAGACGTCGCGGGCGCGCGGGAACAGGTAGAAGACGAAGCGGAGCGGTCGCAGCAGGTGGACCTTGCGAATGATCTCGTCGAGGCCGTGGCGGACGAGCACGCGCTGGATATCGAGCAGGCGGAGCAGCGTGCGCCGCCTGCGGATGGTGCCCGCGATCACCGTGCGTCGCTCCCGGACGCGGCTTCCAGCCGGGCGAGCCGCGCCTCGAGGCGGGCGACATCGTCGCGCAGCACCTGCACCGCCTCGCCGAACTCCTCGACCTCGAAGCGGGTGGGCAGCGTGCGGCTTTCTTCCTGCAGGTATTCGCCGATGTTCTGCTGCAGCGTGCTGCGGGCTTCGCGTCCCCAGCGGCCGAGGCCCCGTACCGCTTCGCCAACGCCGTGCGCGGCGGCGTCGCCGACCAGGCCGGCGAGCTGTTCCTCCCAGTCAGGGCGGCCGTGGCGCAGCAGCTCGCGGAATTCGTTCGCGACGATCGCGTCGCCGCTGAAGCCGACGCTGCCGTCGCGGACCAGCGTCTCGCTGTCCTCGCCGGCGAGCCGTGCGAGCGCGAACAGCGAGCCCTCGATCAGCGCGTCGGGCTCGACCTCGTCCGCGGTCGTCAGCCGCAGGCGACCCTCGGCAACGCTTGCCGCGACCGCGAGCCCGGTGTTGCGGACCCGCACCGCGACCGTGCGCCCGTCCAGGCTCTTCGCGAGCCGCCGCGCCGGGGTGGATTCGCCGATACGGCGATTGACGAGGTCGACGAGCGGATTGAACAGGGCGTAGAGCGGGTCCATCAGATCCGGAACCCGCTGTGCAGCGCGACGATGCCGCCTGCGAGGTTGCGGTAGCGTACGCGCTCGAAGCCTGCGTCCTCCAGCATGCCTGCGAGCGTGTCCTGGTCCGGGTGCATGCGGATCGACTCGGCGAGGTAGCGGTAGCTCGCGTCGTCGCTGGCAATCAGCTTGCCGAGCAGCGGCAGCACGTTGAAGGAGTAGAGGTCGTAGGCCGGCTTCAGCGCCGCGGCCGGTCGCGAGAACTCGAGAACCAGCAGGCGGCCGCCCGGCTTCAGCACCCGGTACATCGAGGCGAGCGCGCGCTTCTTGTCCGTGACGTTGCGCAGGCCGAAGGCCATCGTGATGCAGTCGAAGCTCGCGTCGGCGAACGGTAGCTGCTCGGCATCCACCTGGGCGATCCACAGGTTGCCGGCCGCGCCGCGGTCGACGAGGCGCCGGCGGCCCTCCTGCAGCATGCTAGCGTTGATGTCCGCGAGCACGACCCGCCCGGAGTTGCCGACGCGCCGCGACAGCGCGAGCGCGAGATCGCCGGTCCCGCCGGCGAGATCCAGCACGTACTGGCCGTGGCGCACCGCGGCCTGCTCGATCGTGAAGCGCTTCCACAGCCGGTGCAGCCCGGCCGACATCAGGTCGTTCATGACGTCGTAGCGCGAGGCCACCGAGTCGAACACGCCGCGCACGCGCCGCGCCTTTTCGTCGCGCGCCACGGTCTCGTAGCCGAAATGCGTCTGCTCGTCGCTCATGCGTCACCGTCTGCCGGACGGCGAGCATACCCCGCGGCCGCGAGGCGGTCGAGGTAGTCGGCCCAGCGCGCGTCGTACTCGCGGCCGAGCGTTTCCAGGTAGCGAAACGAGTACAGCCCCGTGCCGTGACCGTCGTCGAACACGAGCCTCAGCGCGTAGCGCCCGACCGGCTCGATGCGGGTGATGCGCACGTTCTCCTTGCCCGTCTGCAGCACTTCCTGGCCCGGCCCGTGGCCCTTCACCTCGGCCGACGGCGAGTAGACGCGCAGGTACTCGAAGGGCAGGTCGTAGCTCGCGCCGTCCGCGAACGTGACGGTCAGGACGCGCGAGGCCTTGCGCAGCCTGATCTCTGTCGGGACCGGGTCCATCGGCGGCGCGTCAGAGAATGTAGCGGCTCAGGTCCTCGTCCTTCGACAGCTCGGCGACATGGTCGTCGACGTAGGCGGCGTCCACGACGACCTTGCTGCCGCTCTTGTCGGAGGCTTCGAACGACACCTGCTCGAGCAGGCGTTCCATGACCGTGTGCAGGCGGCGCGCGCCGATGTTCTCGGTGGTCTCGTTGACGTGGAACGCGACCTCGGCCAGCCGGCGCACGCCGTCGTCGGTGAACTCGAGCTCGACGTCCTCGGTCGCGATCAGCGCGCGGTACTGCGAGGTCAGCGACGCGTCCGGCTCGGTCAGGATGCGAACGAAGTCCCCGGTCTTCAGCGACTTCAGCTCGACGCGGATCGGGAAACGGCCCTGCAGCTCCGGGATCAGGTCGGACGGCTTCGACACGTGGAAGGCGCCGGAGGCGATGAACAGGATGTGATCGGTGCGCACCATGCCGTACTTGGTGTTGACGGTGCAGCCCTCGACCAGCGGCAGCAGGTCGCGCTGCACGCCCTCGCGGGACACGTCCGCGCCCATGGTCTCGGAGCGCCGCGCGACCTTGTCGATTTCGTCGATGAACACGATGCCGTGCTGCTCGACGGCTTCGAGCGCCTGCGCCTTCATCTCTTCCTCGTCGACCATCTTCGCCGCTTCCTCGTCGGTCAGCAGCTTCATGGCCTCGGCGACCTTGAGCTTGCGGGTCTTGCGCCGGTTGCCGGAGAGGTTCTGGAACATGCCCTGCAGCTGGCTGGTCATTTCTTCCATGCCGGGCGGCGCCATGATCTCGACCCCGACCGGCATCGCCTGGATCTCGATCTCCACTTCCTTGTCGTCCAGGCGGCCCTCGCGCAGCATCTTGCGGAATTTCTGCCGCGTGTCGCTATCGTCGCGGCGGGGCTCCTCCTCGTCGTCGTAACCGCGCCGCGGGCTGCGCGGCAGCAGCGCGTCGAGCAGGCGCTCCTCGGCCGCGTCCTCGGCGCGGTGCCGGACCTTGTCCATCGCGTGCTCGCGCGTCATCTTGACGGCGATGTCCACGAGGTCGCGGACGATGCTGTCGACCTCGCGGCCGACGTAGCCGACCTCGGTGAACTTGGTCGCCTCGACCTTGATGAACGGGGCGCGCGCGAGCTTGGCGAGTCGCCGCGAGATCTCGGTCTTGCCGATGCCGGTCGCGCCGATCATCAGGATGTTCTTCGGCGTGATCTCGCTCTTGAGCGGTTCCGCCACCTGCACGCGCCGCCAGCGGTTGCGCAGCGCGATCGCGACCGCGCGCTTCGCCTCGTCCTGGCCGATGATGTGCTTGTCGAGTTCCTGGACGATTTCCCGGGGTGTCATTTCGGACATGCGTGTTTCTTCCTTGCCTGCATGGATACTCGTGCTGTCAATTCATGGCTTTCGTTGCCTGGGTGCCGCGCGTCAGCGCGACGCCGGCGCTTTGCCGCCGGCGGCGTCGAGTTCCTCGACGACGATGTTGTCGTTCGTGTAGACGCAGATCTCGGCCGCGATGCCGAGCGCCTGCTCGACGATCTCGCGCGCGGACAGGTCGGTGTTCTGCACGAGCGCCATCGCCGCGGCCTGCGCGTAGGCGCCGCCCGAGCCGATCGCCATCAGGTCGTGCTCGGGCTCGATCACGTCGCCGTTGCCGGAGATGATCAGCGACTTGTCCGCGTCGGCGACGCACAGCAACGCCTCGAGCCGGCGCAGCCGGCGGTCGGTGCGCCAGTCCTTGGCGAGCTCGATCGCCGCACGGGTCAGGTTGCCGTACTGCTCGAACTTCGCCTCGAACAGTTCGAACAGCGTGAACGCGTCGGCCGTGCCGCCGGCGAAGCCGGCGATAACGTCACCGCCCGCGAGGCGGCGCACCTTGCGCGCGTTGCCCTTCATGATCGTGTTGCCGAGGCTGACCTGGCCGTCGCCGGCCATCGCGACGGCGCGGCCGCGACGCACCGAGACGATCGTGGTGCCGCGATACTGTTGCATGCTCAAGATCCTGCTGACTGGGTGTGGGCCGGGGCGCACAGTATAAAGACCGTGCGAGGCGGGGCAGGTGCCCTATTTGCGTTTCGCCCGGGCCCGGGGGTGCGTGGCGTCGTATATCTGGGCCAGGTGCTGGAAATCAAGGTGGGTGTACACCTGGGTCGTGCTGATGTTCGCGTGTCCGAGCAGCTCCTGCACGCCGCGCAGGTCGTGACTCGACTCGAGCAGGTGGGTGGCGAAGGAATGCCGCAGCAGGTGCGGGTAGACGCGGGCGTCGATGCCCTGCCGGCGCGCCCAGTGCGCGACCCGCTGCTGCACCGCGCGGCGGCTCAGGCGGGTGCCCGCGCGACTGACGAACAGCGCCTGCTGCTCCGCGCCGGCCAGCGCGCGGCGCGCGGCGAGCCAGGCCTCGATGGCCTCGCGCGCCTTGCGGCCCACCGGCACGACGCGTTCCTTGCTGCCCTTGCCGGTCACCCTGACCAGGCCGTCGGCCAGGTCGAGGTCGGCCAGGTCGAGGCCGGTCAGCTCGGCGAGCCGCAGCCCAGAGGAATAGAACAGCTCGAGGATCGCCCGGTCGCGGTCGACCAGCGGTCCCTCGCCCTCGATTTCGAGCAGCCGGGCCATGCGGTCTGCGTCGAGGTTGCCGGGCAGGCGCTTCGCCGATTTCGGCGCGCTGACCGACGTGACCGGGTTGCGGCTGACGCGCTTTTCGCGGCGCAGCCAGCGGAAGAAGGTCCGCGCCGCGGACAGCCGGCGCTGGATGCTGCGCGCGGCGAGCCCGCGCCGGTAGCAGCTGGCGCTGAAAGCGCGCACGTGTTCCTCGTCGAGCTGCTCCCAGCGCTCGACGGACTGCGTGGCGCACCAGTCGGCCAGCGCCGCGAGGTCGCGCTCGTAGTTCCGGCAGGTAAGCGGCGACAGCCTGCGCTCGAGCGCGAGGTGCCGCGAGAACTCGGGGATGGCCTGTCGATCGGCTTCGCGCATCGCGGGCTCCGCTGCGCGTGTCGCGGGCTCAGTAGCGGCGCAGCGCCGCCGCGACCAGCTCGCCGATCCGTGCGAGGAAGTCGATGCTCATGCCCGGGTGGAAACGCTCGGCGTCGACGCTGCCGA
>CALALV010000143.1 GCA_937925605.1 uncultured Woeseia sp. | reverse complement strand
CGAGCATCTGCGCGACCGTCAGCCCGGACTGGTGCGCCCAGGCCAGCAGGTGCGCGAGGTGCTCGGCACGGGGGCCGACCATCTCGGCGCCGAGGAAGCGGCCGTTGCGCGCGTCCGCATAGACGTGCAGCAGGCCGAAGTTCCTGCGCATGACCCGGCTGCGGCCCTGGTCGTCGAACAGCACCGCGCCGGTCACGATCGGCCGGCCCGCCAGTTCCGCAAGGCTAGAGCCGACCATCGCTATTTGCGGGTCGGAAAACACGATAGACAGCGCCGAGCGGCGCAGCCCGGGCACGACGGCCGGGAAGCGGCCGGCGTTGTCGCCGGCGATCCGGCCTTCGTCGGCGGCTTCGTGCAGCAGCGGCTTGCGGCTGGTCGCGTCGCCGGCGATGAAGACGTGACTTTCGCCGACCTGCAGCGTTTCGTCGTCGGCGAGCGGCACGCCGAGCGAGTCGAGCGGCAGGCTCGTATTTTCGAGGCCGAGGTTGGCGACGTTCGGATGGCGCCCGGTCGCGGCAATAACGTAGTCGACCTCGGCCACAGCCCGCTCGCCGTCCGCCGTGCGGTAGTCGATACGCACACCGTCGGCGACGCGCGCCAGGCCGTCGACCCGGGCGTCCGCGTCGAGCGGGAATTCCGCCGTGAACGCGGCCAGCGCCTTGGCACGCACGGCCGGGTCGGTCAGCGGCCCGACCAGTCCGCCGATGCCGAACATGCGCACCTCGACGCCGAGGCGGTTGAGCGCCTGGCCGAGCTCGAGACCGATGACGCCCGGGCCGAACACGGCGACGCTGCGCGGCAGGTCGCGCCACTCGAACACGTCGTCGTTGACGACGAGGCGGTCGCCGAGTTCGCGGAACGCGCTCGGAACCGCGGGCGAGGAACCGGTGGCGATGACGATCCGGTCGGCGGTGACGACCGTGTGCCCGCCGACGTCGAGGCGATGATCGTCGATGAAGCGCACGTTGCCGCGCAGCCGAACCGCTTCGGGCAGGGCATGCACGGAATCCACGACTAAGCCGACGAAGCGGTCGCGCTCGCTGCGCACGCGCTCCATGACGGCGGCGCCGTCGATGCGCACGGCGCCCGCGCGCACGCCGAACGCGTCCGCGTCGGCGACGGCATGCGCGGCCTCGGCGGCCGCGATCAGCAGCTTGGACGGCATGCAGCCGACGCGCGCGCAGGTCGTCCCGTAGGCGCCGCCCTCGATGATGACGACCTTGTCCGTCCACCGCCGCGCCGCCCGGTAGGCGGCAAGGCCGGCGGAGCCCGCGCCGATCACGGCGACGTCCACGTTACGCTGCTGCATGCTCTTTCCCTGTCTGTGCGTCGAAAGCCCGGACCGCCCGGGCCAAGCGGGAGACTAGACGGCGGCGAATGATATTTAAATTAGTATATTTAGTATTTTTTATTCGATTTTCTGTATTATTTGCGGCCGCCTGCAAGCCCCCGCCGTACCCACTCGTGCGTACATTTCCCCCCTGTCCCGGCCCCGGCGCTTCCTTTAGGGTGTCGCTCTACGACGCGGCGTCCGGGGAGGGCCGACCATGCAACGGGATGCGGGCCCGGCCTTCGCCGACGGGGCCACCATCGCAACGCGGCTGCTGGCACCGGACCCGGTGTTCGACGAGCTGGTCTTCCGCTCGCTGCGGCCGGTCAGCCTCGGGCTCGCGATCATCTTCACCATCTTCGTGTTCCTCGGCCTGATCGACGCCTCCGCCGGCGCATCCCGCGGCCTGATCGTCGCGACGGACGCCGTTTCGGCCGCAGGCTTTCTCGGGCTGTACCTGGCCACCGTGCATGGCGCGCTGCCGCGCGCGCTGACCTACCCGGCCGCCGCGGTCGCCGCCTGCATCCCGACCGCGAACGCGCGCTCGCGTTCTACCTGACCGGCAGCCCGTTCTTCCTGTCCTACCTGCCGATGATCGCGATCGTATGCGGCGCCTACATCCTGTCGCTGCCATGGCTGCTCGCGACCTTCGGCATCATTCTCGCCGGCTCGTTCGCGGTCGGCATCGAGGTCCTGCCGCTGATCTCGCTGGCGCGCTACCTGCCGGCGCTGGTCGGCGCCTACCTCGTGGCGGCCGTCGTCTTCTTCACTCGCCGCTGGCACATCATCGAATCGCAGCGCGCGCTGATCGCGATGCGGGCGGAGACCGAGGAGCGGAAGCGCGCAGAGGCGCAGCTCGCGCACGCGCAGCGGCTCGAGAGCGTCGGCAAGCTCGCGAGCGGCATCGCGCACGACTTCAACAACCTGCTCATGGTCATCGTCGGCTACGCGGACAACCTGCTCGACACGGTCGACAGGGACAGCGCGCTGTACGGGGACCTGAAGGAAATTCGCGTCGCGGGAGAAAAGGCAGGCTCGCTGGCCCAGAAGCTGCTGGCTTTCGGCCGGCAGCAGGTCATGCAGCTGCGCATCGCCGATCTCAACGAGCTCGTCGACGGCGCGCGCGCTGATCACGCGCTCGCTGCCCGCGAACGTGAAGCTCGAGGTCGACCTGGACCCGGACGCCGGCTGCGTGAACATCGACCCGCTGCAGATGGAGCAGGTACTGATCAACCTCGCCCTGAACGCGCGCGACGCGATGGCCGACCAGGGCGGCACGCTGTCGATAGCGACCCGCCGCGTGACGGGCGGCACGGCGGGCGACGAGCAGGACGCGGCCGAGATCCGGGTCTCGGACAGCGGCTGCGGCATGTCGGGCGAAGTGCGCAGCCGCGCCTTCGAGCCCTTCTTCACGACCAAGGAACGCGGCGCCGGCACCGGTCTCGGCCTCGCGATGGTGCACGGCATCGTCACGCAGATCGGCGGGACGATCGGGATAGACTCGACCCCCGGTCGAGGTACGACCATCGCGGTAAGCTTGCCGCGCATCGACCCCTCGCCCGCGGCTGAATCGGTGCAAGCGGCGGCAGGCCGCGACGAGGGCACCCTTGCAGGGACGCGGGTGCTGGTCGTCGACGACGAGGGCGGGGTTCGCGACATCGTCGCTCGCACCCTCGTCAACCGCGGCGGCGTCGTCGGCACGGCGGGCTCCGCCGAGCAGGCACTGCCGATCGCGCTCGGCGAAGCCTGGGACCTGGTGCTGTCGGACGTCGTCATGCCCGGCATGTCCGGCGTGCAGCTCGTGCACCGGCTGCGCGAGGAGGGCTTCGCGAGCCCGGTGCTGCTGATGTCAGGCCACGCGGCGGACAAGATCGCCGAGTCCGACCGCACTTCGACGCCGATCCTGCAGAAGCCGTTCCGCACCGAGCAGCTCGTCGGCGCGGTCGAGCAGGCGCTCGCGACCGGCGAAGGCAACGCGCTCAGCACACCGCCAGCGCCGCCCGGCGGTGCCGTGTCCGCGCTGCGTATCCTGGTCGTCGACGATCATCCGCTCGTACTCAAGCTCACCGCGGCCCTGCTCGGGCGCCTCGGGCACGACTGCCTCACCTGCGACGATCCGGGGCACGTACCCGCCCTGCTCGAGGAGCATCATCACGATCTCGACGTCGTGATCACCGACTACTCGATGCCGGGCCTGTCCGGCGCCGACATCGTGGCGCTGTGCCGGCGCGACTACCCGGGGCTCGTGACCATGGTCGCGAGCGGTTACCTGGACGACGAGATCCGCGCGCTGACCGCGGGCAATGTACCGGACGCCACGTTGCCGAAACCGCTGACGGAAGAAGCGGTGCGCAGTGCACTCGCCGGCGTCGAGCGCCGCGCCCGCAGGACGCGGACGGCCTAGCAGCTGCCGGCGAGCGGGCGGTAGCGGGCGCCCGGGTCACCGGGCCGCCGCAGCCGGAAGCCCAACCCGAGGCTGCAGCCCGGGTCGTGCGCGTGCAGGAAGCGATGGTAGGCCTCGATGATGCGCGCGATCGTCGTGTAGGACGGCCCGCGGCTGCCGACCCCGTTCTCGATCCGGCTCAGCTCCGACTGCTCCATGCCGATCAGCCTTGCGGCCTCGGTCTGGCTCACGCCGAGCAAGTTCACGCGCAGTTCGCGCATCGCGCCGCCGAGCGCCGCGGCGCTGGGTGGCTGCGCGTCGTCGGGCATCTCTTCGGGGTCGGCGACGGCCAGCGGCCGCGGCTCGCCGACGACGGCGGCTGCATTGTCCCGCAGTGCGAGTATCGTCATCACGACCCTCCCAGCGAATACGCGGCCCACAGCAGCAGCATGAGAGCGATGGCGATCCATCGCGGTGACATCAGGCGCATGGTCAGCTTCCCTGTCGGTCCGGGACCGATCTCGACTGTTCCTGTGTCCTAAAGCGATGTCCCGCGCGAATTTCCCTCACGCCGCTGCGCCCCGGGGCCTGGCGGAGCCGCGCTACCGTGGCACAGGGGCCTCCGGCGCCGCCACCAGGCCGCCGGGGGCTGCGTCAGCGAGCATTTCCGGCAGTCGGCGATCGCCCGCCAGATCTCTTGGCGCTCGTTCATGGCGACGGGACCGCAGCGGACGACCGCTGCGCCGGGCGGCCTGCCCCCCGGGCTGCGTGCCGCCCCCTGTCCCGGCCAAGCGGTCCCGCTGCGCCGACCTGCGCCCGAAGCGAGCCCGGACCACCAGCCAGCCCGGAATGTACTAGGCTTCGGGGGCAACGCGCGTCAACAACAGACCGGAAGTGACGGCCCTGTCACGGACGAAGTTGCACGCTTTCCCAGGGACGATCCGTCCATCGAGGAGAAAGCCATGAGGATGACCAAGCCCAGTCAGTGCCTGGCTGCGATCGCCTTGGCACTGTTTTTACCCGCCTCGCTTCTTGCCGACGCTCACGACGACGTGCTGGCGGTGATAATGAAATACGCCGATCTCGAAGGCGACCTCGGCCGACAGGCCGAGTTGATCCGGCCGGACCGGGTGATGATCACCGGTTTGCGCCAGACGGACCAGGCCAGGAACCTGGAACTGCAGATGGCGGCCCGTGCGGCCAACGAGGCCGCTGACGGCGGTCCCGCAAAGTGGATCACCGAAATCGAGGATCCCGAGGTGCGCATATACGGCAACGTCGCGGTGGCGAGCATGTTGCGACGATTCCATATCTATCCGACGGGTGCTGCGCCGATCAATGCCCCGCCGCACTGGCTGACGCTGGTGCTCGTGCGCGAGGGCGGCAGCTGGGGCATCGCGCATGCACACCTCTCTCCGCTCTGGGAGCCGCCCGACTAGGTGACACGCCGTGCCGGTGCCTGCGGCTCGCTGCGGGCACCGGCACGACCCCTGCGAAGTCGCGCGACCTGTCCGTACCGGCGATCAGGCGGCCGGCGCCTGCGCCAGCGTGCCCTCCTGGTAGTCGGCAATCGCCTGCTCGATCTCCTCGCGCGTGTTCATGACGAAGGGGCCGTACTGCACGACCGGCTCGCCGAGCGGCTTGCCTGCCAGCAGGATGAAGCGTGCCGCTTCGTCGCCCGCGCGCACGCGCACCGCGTCGCCGTTCTCGAGCACGGCGAGCGACTGCCGCCGCACGGCCTGCTCGCGCTCCGCCGGTCCGGCGTGCAGCGTGCCCTCGTAGGCGTAGACGAAAGCCGCGTGGCCCGCGGGCACCGGTACCTCGAAGCTCGCGCCGGCATCGAGATGCACGTCGTAGAACAGCGGCTCGGTCGTCAGCCCCGAGATCGGGCCCGACGCGCGCTCGTCGCCGTCCGCATAGCTGCCGGCAATGACCTTGACGCGCCGCCCGTCCGCCTCGACCACCGGGATCTTCGCGGCCGGGATGTCGCGGTAGGCCGCCGGCTTCATCTTCTCGGCGGCCGGCAGGTTGATCCAGAGCTGGAAACCGCGCATGCGGCCTTCTTCCTGTTGCGGCATCTCGGAGTGGATGACGCCGCGCCCGGCCGTCATCCACTGTACGCCGCCCTCGGTCAGTTCGCCGACGTTGCCCAGGTGATCCTCGTGGCGCATGTGGCCGTCGAGCATGTAGGTCACCGTCTCGAAGCCACGGTGCGGATGCGGCGGGAAGCCGGCGATGTAATCCTCGGGCCGGTCCGTGCCGAACTCGTCGAGCATCAGGAACGGGTCCAGGCGCAGGCCCGGCCGCGAGCCCAGGCTGCGGCGCAGCTTCACGCCCGCGCCATCGGAGGTCTCGACGCTCTTCATCTGCCAGGCCAGTGTTCGTGCGTTCATTGCCTTGTCTCCAGTGTGAGGCCGCTCAGGCGGCCTCGGCCATTACCGTGTCCAGCTGCTCGCAGGCCTCGTCGATTGCGGCCTGCAGCGCCTGCTCGCCCATCGCCGTGCCCTCGGCGTAGACGAAGCGCACGTCGTCGACGCCGAAGAAGCCGAGCACGTTCTTCACGTAGCCGGTCTGCGTGTCGAGCGCCGTGCCGACGTAGCGTCCGCCGCGCGTGGCGAAGACCACCGCCCGCCCGGCCGTCACGAGGCCCTGCGGACCGGCCTGCGTGTAGCGGAAGGTTTTGCCGGCGCGCGCCACGTGATCGATCCAGGCCTTCAGCGTCGAGGGGATGCCGAAGTTATACATGGGGAGCGCGACGACGATTTCATCGGCGTCTTTCAGTTCGGCGATGAGCCGGTCCGACTCCGCCACCCAGCCGGCTTCCTCGCGGCTCAGCTCGGCCGGGTCCTTGCCGAAGGCGGCGAAGCGCTCCGCCGTCAGGTGCGGCACGGGCTCGGCCGCCAGGTCGCGTTCGACCACGCGGCCGTCCGGGTGTTCGCGGCGCCAGCGCTCGACGTAGCCGCTGGCGAGCGTCGACGACAGGCTGGCGTCGCCGTTCAGGCTGGTGTGCAGGACGAGCAGGGTTTCCATGATCGGTTCCTCGGTCGATGTCGGAGCTGCGAACAGTTGACCATTCACCAGATCGATAAAAAAGCATAATATTTGGCTTGTTCTTATCTATTTATTTGATAAATGACGCCCCGAGTCAGCCTGGAACAATGGCGCGCCCTGATCGCGGTCGTCGACGCCGGCGGCTACCAGCAGGCCGCCGAGTCGTTGCACAAGAGCCAGTCCAGCGTGACCTACGCCGTCAAGAAGCTCGAGGCCGCGCTCGGCGTCGAGGCGTTCGCGGTCGAGGGCCGCAAGGCGGTACTGACCCCGGTTGGCCGCCTGCTGTACCGGCGCGCCCGCGAACTGGTCGCCGATGCGGGATCGCTGGAGCAGTCGGCGCGCCACCTGTCGGCCGGCTGGGAAGCGGAGATTGGCCTCAGCGTCGAGGTGATCTTCCCGACCTGGCTGCTGCTGCGCTGCCTCGACCGCTTCGGCGCAGACAGCCCGCACACGCGTATCGAGCTCTACGAATCGGTCATGCGCGGCGCGGCCGAGGACCTCGAGAGCGGGCGCGCGCAGCTCGCGGTGACTGCGCACGTGCCGGCGAACTACCTCGGCGACCCGCTGCTGGACCTGCGTTTCGTTGCCGTTGCGCACCCGGACCACCCGCTGCAGAGGCTCGGCCGGCCGCTTCGCGAGCGGGACCTGCGTCGCCACCGCCGCCTGATCGTGCGCGAGACCAGCAGCGACCGCCCGACCGGGCCGGGACTCGAAACGGAGCAGCGCTGGACCGTCGGCAACATGCCGACGTCGATCGGCGCCGCCTGCCGCGGCTACGGCTTCGCGTGGTTCCCCGAGCACAAGATCCGCAACGAACTTGCCGAGGGCTCGCTGAAGCCGCTGCCGCTCGCGCGCGGCGCGGAACGCCGCGGGCCCGTCTACCTGGTCGTCGCCGAGCCGGAGACCGCCGGGCCGGGCGTCGCGCGGCTCGCAGACATCCTGCGCGAGTCGGTTGCCGAACTCGAAGCGCAGGGCCGCGCCGGCTGAGCGGCGCGGCCGCTGCGCGTTACTGCCCGGCCGCCGTCACGACCCGCGCGATCGTCGTGCCGCCGCGGGTTTCGCGCAGCTCGTACTCGAGGATGTCGACGACGATCGTGCCGCCGCCGGCCCCGGGCTGGACGCTGCCGATCCTGAGCAGCGCGTCGAGCTGCACGGCCGCGTAGTTGCCGACCCGGTCGGTGATCGACTGGGCCTCGGCTTCCGGCACCTTCCAGACCTGCGCGCTGCGACCGTTGCCGAAGCGCAGCTCGACCTTCTGCCCGAAGTGGTCGAAGCTGACGACGGAACTCGGTGCGAGCGCGCGCACCGTGAACTCGCCGTAGCCCGGATCGTAGTGGCTGAGCTGCGCGTTGTTCAGCGACAGCCGCAACAGGCCCACGTCGCGCACCGACGCGGCGCCCGCCTCGAGTTCCTGCCGGATTGCCGTGCGCAGGCTTGCCTTGTCGGCCGGCGGCGCCACCCGCAGCCGGCCGTCCTGTTCCACCCACGCGTCGAACGGCGGCCCGATGCCGGCGAGGTCGTAATACAGGAATACCATCGTCGCGTCGTCCGGGTTGACGAGCTCGCGGCCGCGCCCG
>CALALV010000142.1 GCA_937925605.1 uncultured Woeseia sp. | reverse complement strand
GCCGAGCAGCGTCACCAGTTCGGCGTGGATGATCTTGACCAGTTCCTGCCCGGGCAGCAGCGCGCGGACCTGGCGGTAGATCGTGTCCTCTTCGCCGGGCTTCATGCCGGTGATCCAGATTTCCGGCGAGTGCTCGAGCTTCGCGAGATCGGCCTTCAGCGTCTGCGGGCAGTAGTGCCCGGCGACCTCGGCGAGTTCCTTCATCTCGTCCGGGAAGGACACCTCGATGACCAGCGCGCGCAGGTCGTCGCAGGCGTTCAGCACCGGCCACAGCGTGCGGTTCGTGCGCGTGTCGCCGCTGACGGCGAATACGCCGCCGGAATTCTGCACCGTGTAACCCATCGCCGGCACCGTGTGCGACACCTCGACGGCGTGGAAGTCGCGATGCCCGACCGTGAGCGTGTCGCCGGGATTGCACTCGTGGTAACGCAGCACCGCGCGCTCGGCTGACGGCAGCTCCGTGAAGTCCGGCCAGATGACCCAGTTGAAGATGTGTGCGCGCAGCGCGGCAATGGTCTCGGCCCGTGCGTACACCGTCAGCGGCAGGTCGAGGTTGTCGGCAAAGATCGCGTCGACCAGCATCGGCAGGCCGGCCACGTGGTCGAGATGGGCGTGGGTCAGGAATACGTGCCGGATGCGTCGCAGCTCGTCGAGGGCCAGGTCGCCGATACCGGTGCCGGCGTCGATCAGTACGTCGTCGTCGACGAGCATGGCCGAGGTGCGGGTTCCGCCGCCTATGCCGCCACTGCAACCGAGAATTCGAATCTGCATACGCTGACCGGTACCGTCGATTCCGCCGTCATTGCCGGAATGTCAGTGCGCAACGCTCGGTATGCAGACGGGGTTTGCAAGGAGCGCCCAGGGTTCTCTTGACCTGCACCATGTGGGATGATTCTGCGACGCAAACTATGGGATCGCCCTGCGGCATTCTGTGTTTCAAATCACAATTCCATTGTTGTACATAATCGCCGGCCTGTGCTTCGCGCTGTCCCGGCTGCCGCGATTCCAGGCGGGCCGGCTCAACATGCTCCGGGTCGCGTTCGTCCTGTCCGGTGCGGCGCTCGCGTGGCACGTCATGACGCTCCTGCGGCTCGTCTGGGTCCCGGGCGGCTTCTCGCTGACGCTCGCGAACGCGGCCTCTTTCGTCGGCATGCAACTCGGCTTCATCGCCGTGTTCGGAGCCTTCGAGGAGCGCCTGCGCGGACTCGCGGGCGGGCTGATGCTGCTGGCGGCGCTGACCGCGGCCGGCACCGGCAGCCACGCGATCGCAGGCCCCGTCGAATCGGGCTGGCAACTGGCCGCGCACGTGCTGATTTCGCTGTTCGCCTACGGCCTGCTCGCCGCGGGCGCAATCGTCGCGCTGTTCGGGCTGGTCCACGAGCACCGGCTGCGCGCCGGCAACCTGGGCAGCCTCAACCAGCTGTTCGCGCCGCTCGTCTACACCGAGCGCCTGCTGTTCGGCATCACCGCCGCCGGTTTCGCCTCGCTGCTGCTCGGGGTCCTGTCCGGATTCCTGTTCGTCGAGAACCTGTTCGCCCAGCACCTCGTGCACAAGACCGTGCTGTCGCTGATCGCGCTGCTGCTGTTCGGCGTGTTGCTCGCGGGTCGCGTCTTCGCCGGCTGGCGCGGCCGCACCGCGGTTTCGCTGTACCTGTGGGGCTTCGGCGTGCTGTGCCTCGCCTATTTCGGCAGCCGCTTCGTGCTGGAGTCGATCCTGGGCCGCAGCTGGGGCTGAGCGCCGCGGCCCGCGCGGCGTTTCCTTGACAGCACCGTAGACGGCTGCTCAACTTGTTTTTCAGTGACCAAGAGGTGCTCGACCCTTGAGCGATAGCGCTCCGCTAGGCCTGCTGCTCGGGCTGCTCGCCGTACTGCTGATGCTCTCGGCGTTTTTTTCGGGCACGGAAACGGCCCTGATGAGCCTGAATCGCTACCGGCTGCGCCACCGTGCGCGCAGTGGTCACCGCGGCGCCCAGCTTGCCGAACAGCTGCTGAAACGTCCGGACCGGCTGATCGGCCTGATCCTGCTCGGCAACAACCTCGTCAACATGTCGGCGGCAGCGCTGGTCACGCTGATTGCGCAGGACATAGGCGGCGACCCCGCCATCGTCATCGGTACGGGACTGCTTACGCTCGTCGTTTTGATCTTCGCCGAAACGGCGCCGAAGACGCTGGCGGCACTGCGACCCGAACGCCTCGCCTACCCGGCAAGCTACATTTACACGCCGCTGCTCGTTATCGCCTACCCGTTCGTCTGGCTCGTCAACCTGATGTCGAACACCGTGCTCTGGCTGCTCGGCGTGCGCGAGGAAGATGCCAAGGCGCACTCGCTGACGAGCGAGGAACTGCGCACGATCGTGTTCGAGGCCGGTTCGATGATCTCGCGCAAGTACCGCAACATGCTGATTGCCATCCTCGACCTCGAAAAAGTGTCGGTCGATGACGTCATGGTGCCGCACAACGAGATCGTCGGGATCGACCTGGACGAAGACATCGAGCAGATCGCCCAGGTCATACGCTCGAGCGAGCACACCCGCCTGCCCGTGTACCGCGACAACATCGACAAGGTCGTCGGCGTACTGCACCTGCGCACGCTCGCGCGGCTCGCGAGCCAGTCGGCATTCAGCAAAGAAGACATCGAGGCCGCGCTGGTCGAGCCCTACTTCGTGCCGGAGGGCACGCCGCTCAGCACGCAGCTCGTGCAGTTCCAGCGTTCTCGGCAACGCTTCGCGCTGGTCGTAGACGAGTACGGCGACATCCAGGGCATCGTGACGCTCGAAGACATCCTCGAGGAGATTGTCGGCGAGTTCACGACGGTGCCGGCGAGCGACTCCGACGAACACATCGTGCGCGAGTCGCCGACCAGCTATCTCGTCAGCGGTACCGCGAACATCCGCGAGATGAACAAGGTAATGAACTGGGACCTGCCGACCGACGGGCCGAAGACGCTGAACGGCCTGATCATCGAATACCTGGAGACGATCCCGGAGTCCGGTACCGGCCTCAAGATCGGCGGCTACCCGATCGAGATCGTGCGCTCGGACGAGAACCGCGTGCAGACCGCGCGCATCCACACGCGCAACGCCGGCGACCGCGCTGCCGCCGGCTGAGGGCGGTCGTCCTCAGTCGAAGGCGGCGGCAAGCGCCTCGCCGATCCGCGTCACCGGCACGATCTCGAGGCCTTTCGGCCGTTTCTTCGGCAGGTTGGCGCGCGGCACTATGGCGCGCGCGAAACCCTGCTTGGCCGCCTCGGCCAGGCGCTCGGTACCGAAGCGCACCGGGCGCACCTCCCCGGCGAGGCCGACCTCGCCGAAAGCCACGAGCCGCCCCGCAGTCGCGCGGTCGCGCAGGCTGGACACGACCGCGAGCGTGACCGGCAGGTCCGCCGCCGTCTCCCCGATGCGCAGGCCGCCGACGACGTTGACGAAGATGTCGTCGCTCGCGAGGGCGATGCCGGCGTGGCGTTGCAGTACGGCGACCAGCAGCGCCAGTCGCCCCTGCTCGACGCCCTGCGCGACGCGTTTCGGGTGCCCGATCGCGTCCGCGACGAGCGCCTGGATCTCGACCAGCAGCGGCCGGCTGCCTTCCCAGGCCACCGACACGAGGCTGCCCGGGTTCCGTTCGGCGTCGCCGCTCAGGAAGATCGCGGACGGGTTCGCGACCTCGCGGAAACCGGTCTCGGTCATCGCGAACACACCCATCTCGCTCGACGCGCCGAAGCGGTTTTTCACCGCGCGCACGATCGTGTAACGACTCGCCGGGTCGTTCTCGAAGTACAGCACGGTGTCGACCATGTGCTCCACTACGCGAGGCCCGGCGATCGCGCGCTCCTTCGTCACGTGGCCGATCAGGAACACCGCGACGTCGCGCTGCTTCGCGAACTGCACGATGCGGCCGACGCACTCGCGCAGCTGCGCGACCGAGCCCGGCGCCGAGCCCAGCGCCTCGTTGACCATCGTCTGGATGGAATCGACGACCAGGACCCGGGCGCCGAGCGCGCTCGCCCGCTCGAGCACGTTGTCGAGCGACGTGTCCGCCAGCAGGGCCAGTTCGTCCGACGACAGTCCCAGGCGCCGCGCCCGCTCGGCAATCTGGCGCAGCGACTCCTCGCCGCTCGCATAGCAGACCGGCAGCCCGTCGGGCAGCCGGGCGGCGACCTGCTGCAGCAGGGTCGACTTGCCGACGCCCGGGTCGCCGCCCAGGAGCACGACCGAACCCGGCACGAGCCCGCCGCCGAGCACGCGGTCGAACTCGCCGAAACCGGTCGGGTAGCGCAGGTCGGGTTCGCGGCCGAGTTCGCCCAGGCGCGCCGGAGCCGGGCCGCCGCCGGACGTGCGGGCGGGACCGGCCAGGCTCGTGGCCTCCAGCGTGTTCCAGGCGTCGCAGTCGGGGCACTGGCCCTGCCACTTGACGCTGTGGGCGCCGCAGGCGCTGCAGACGTAGGCCGTCCGGGTCTTCGCCATTGCTTACCGTCCGTCGGAAAACCGCCTAGGTTAATGCATTGCGCCGGGCTTTGCGGCCCGCCGCGGCACGCGCCAGTGTGCGCTGCGTCACAGCTGCCGCCTGCACGAAAAATGCCAACCCTATCTCACTAAAAACACTTGCTATTTCCTATACTCGCCGGACTTTCGAGAGTCAGGCACTTGGACGCGCAGAAAAAGGACAATCGCGATCGCTTGATCGCCCTCGGTTTCGTCAGCCTGCTGCTGGTCGTCCTGTACGGGCCGGCCGCCGGCTTTTTCGTCGCTGCGGATCGCTTCCTGTACGACCGGCTGGCCGGGACGATCGGCTCGGCGCCGGCCGTCGACGGGGTGATACTCGCAATCGAGCCGGGCGGGCGCGACGATGCGGCACTGGCCGAGGACTTCCAACTCGTGGTCGAGGGCCTGCGCCGGGCCGGGGCGTCCCGCATCGTGCTCGCCAATCCCCCTGCACTGGCACCCTGGGCCAGCGGCGACTGGGTTGCGCCGCGCGACGGCCTGGCCCCGGTGTTCGTCCCGAGCCGCCACCCGCTCGCTGCGAGCGCGGCCGGGTCGGGCTATTTCGACGTCCGCAACGACTCTGACGGCATCGCGCGCCGGGCGGCGCTCTGGTACCTGAACGGCGGCGTCATGTCGCCGGCGCTCGCGCTCGCCGTGGCGCTGGCCGAAGACGACGGAATGCCGGCAGCCGACGTCGCACGCAACGACGCGACCATGTACCTGTCACGTTACACGCCGCTGCCGCGACTCGCGGCCTCCGACCTGCTGACCGGCCGGATACCGGCGGACCGCGTCGCGGCCAGGACCGTGTTCGTCGACGCAGACCCGCCGCTGGCCGCGGCCGCGGCCCGGCTGCCCTCCGGCCAATACGTCACCGCGGCCGAACTGACCGCTGCCATGCTCGGCAGCCTCGAGGCCGGCGCCGCGATCACGTCGCCGGGCTGGACCGGGGCCATGGAGATCCTCGCGCCGGCCGTGCTGGCCGTCCTCGCCGTGCTGTTGTTGCCGGGCCAGCCGCGCCGGCACATCGTCATCGCCACTGCCGTGGCCGTTGCCGCCCTCGTCGCGATCGAGGCGGCCCTGCTGGTCGCGGCGGACCTGCGCTTCGCCCTTGTTCCCCCGGTGACCCTCTTGCCCGCCGCCGCCCTGGCGGCCGCCTCCCCGGCCGGGCGCCCCCGCTACACGCCCGAGGCCGTCGACCACGCGGCCTTCGACCGCGGCAGCGACTTCCTCTCGGCCGGCCGGCTCGAACCCGCGTTTGCGGAATTCCGCCGCTGCCCGCCCAGCGACGCACTGGCCAGCGCGATGTACAAGCTGTCCCTCGCCTTCGAAGAGCAGGCGAAGCCGGAGCGCGCCGAGGCCGTGCTCAGCTGGCTGAAGCAGAACGGCGGCGGCGGCGCGCGCCCGGAACCTGCCGGACCGCCGTCGGCCTCGCTCGACGTCGGCAACGGCACGCCGCGCCGGCTCGGCCGCTACGTCATCGAGAAGAAGCTCGGGCGCGGCGCGATGGGTGCCGTCTACCTCGCGCAAGACCCGCGCATCAACCGGGCGATCGCGCTCAAAGTCATACCGATCGAGAAAGAATTCGAGGACGAGGAATTAAAGGAAGCCCGCGAGCGCTTCTTCCGGGAGGCCGAATCCGCCGGCCGCCTGGCGCACCCCAACATCATCACTGTCTATGACTGCGGCGAGGACCAGCACCTCGCCTACATCGCGATGGAGTACCTGCAGGGCACCTCGCTCAACTACTTCAAGGACCCGAAGCGGCTGCTGGCCCCGCGCAAGGCCCTGGAGCTCGCGGCGAGGACCGCCGATGCCCTCGACTATGCCCACAACCAGGGCGTGATCCACCGTGATATCAAGCCGGCGAACCTGCTCTACAACGCCAAGGCGGACGTCCTGAAGATTTCGGACTTCGGCGTCGCCCGCCTGACCGACAACAACCGGACCAAGACCGGCATCGTCCTCGGGACCCCGATGTACATGTCGCCGGAGCAGCTAAGTGCCGAGAATCTCACGGGACAGTCGGACTTGTTTTCGCTTGGTGTTACTCTATACGAGCTGCTTACCGGCGAGGTGCCGTTCAAGGCCACCAACATAGCGTTGCTGATGAAAAAAATTACGAGTGACGATCCCGCGCCGGTCGCCGAGCGGCGCCCGGGAGTACCCCCCAGCGTCGATACCGTTCTGTCCAGGGCGCTGGCCAAGCGCCCCGAAGACCGCTTCGCCAGTGGCGCCGATATGGCCACGGCACTGCGGAACTGTGCAAAATACGCCTCGACCTGAGCCCGGACTCGAAGATTTCGTATGAGCCTGCGCGGCAAAATCAAAATGGCCGAGATTTCCGATACCGGAAAGGTTCGGGAACACAACGAGGACGCCATCGGCTCCGACCCGGACGTCGGGCTGATGGTGCTCGCAGACGGCATGGGCGGCTACAACGCGGGCGAGGTCGCGAGCGGCATCGCCGTGCAGACGATCACGGAGCTGGTCGCCGAGGGCGCCGTGCGCGAGGAGCGCAATGCCGTCGACTCGCACACGGGGCTCATGCGCCAGACCATCGTCCTGCGGGACGCCGTCGCGCGGGCCAACAAGATCATCTACCAGACGGCCCAGAGCCAGACCCACTGCGAGGGCATGGGCACGACCCTGGTCGCGGCCATGTTCTTCGACAACCGGGTGTCGATCGCCCACGTCGGGGACTCGCGGGCCTACCGCCTGCGCGGGGACCGCTTCGAACAGCTGACGCTCGACCACTCGCTGCTGCAGGAGCTGGTCGACCGCGGCTTCTACTCCGAGGAGGAGGCACAGCGCTCGACCAACCGCAATTACGTGACCCGGGCGCTCGGCGTCGAGCCGACCGTGGAGGTAGAGGTCCAGGAGTACGACGTGGAGCGCGGGGACGTTTTCCTGCTCTGCTCCGACGGCCTCCCGGACATGGTCGAAGATGAAGATATTCACTTAACTATCAGCACTTTTAATGCTAGCCTTGATGTGGTGGGTCAACAGTTGGTACAGCTCTCGAACGAGCACGGCGGCCGCGACAACATCTCGGTGATGCTGGCCGAAGTGCTCGATTCGTTTGCGGCCAGGCGCGGGCTGGTGGAACGGGTGAAGAGCCTGTTCGGCGCGTAAGGGGCTTCGGGGTTTCCGGTGTCACCCGTAAGGTATCGGACAGCGATCAAGGAAACGGCAACAAGAAAATGGCACGTTTAATCCTCAGTCTCGACAGTCAGGTCCTTGCTGAATACAACATGTCCAAAGAGCGGTACACGATTGGCCGCCTTCCCGACAACGACGTCCGCATCGACAATCCTGCCGTCAGCGGCCATCACTCGCTGATCATCAACATCCTCAACGACTCGTTCCTCGAGGACCTGAACAGCACCAACGGCACCTACGTCAACGGCAAGCTGATCAAGAAGCACGCGCTGCAGCACGGCGACGTGATCACGATCGGCCACCACCAGCTGCGCTTCTCGGACCAGCAGGCGAGCGAGCCCGAACAGGACGAGTTCGAGAAGACCATGGTGATCCCGGCGAGCAAGCAGAATGCCGCGCAGCTGGCGAAGGCCGAGGAAGCGGCCGAGGCCGCCGTCTCAGAGCGCCAGGCCGCCGAACCGGCCCGCGAGCGTGCCGACCTGAAGGTGGACATCCCGCCGGCGGCGAAGAAAGCTGCCGAGCCGCGCGCACACACCGAGACCGCGGCGGGCCTGGACCCCGCGGCGGCGCCGTCCGCGCTGCCGCTGGCCAAGCTGCAGGTGCTGTCCGGCTCCTTTGCCGGCCGCGAGCTGGAGCTGACCAAGGCGCTGACGACGCTCGGCCGGCCCGGCGTACAGGTCGCGGCAATCACCCGCCGTGCCGAGGGCTATTTCATCGTCCACGTCGAGTCCGGCAAGGAAGGCGATTACCCTATGGTCAACGGGCAGCCGATCGGGCAGCAGGCCCGCAAGTTGCGCGACAACGACGTGCTGCAGCTGGCCGGCGTGAAGATGGGTTTCTTCAACGCCTGAGCGGCTCAGCCGTTCTCCACGACATCCCGTTCGCGATGGCTGACGCCGGTCGTCAGCTGGTACGCGATCGTGCCGGCTGCGCGCGCCACGTCTTCTGCCGGCAACCGGTCTCCCCATAGCTGCACGCGGTCGCCGACCGCGTCGCGCGCGCCCGGCCCGAGGTCCACGGCGGCGAGATCCATCGACACGATACCGGCCAGCGGCACGCGCCTGCCGTTGACCCAGACCGGGGTGCCCGACGGCAGGAAGCGGCTGTAGCCGTCGGCATAGCCCGCCGCCACGATGCCGAGCACGGTGTCGGCGACTGCGCGCCAGTGACCGCCGTAGCCGACCCGCTCGCCGGCGGCCAGGGGACGGACGTCGATCAGGCGCGCCTCGAAGTGCATCGCCGGGCGCAGCCCGAGGTCCGCGCCGCAGCGGTCGGCGAACGGCGAGATCCCGTACAGCGCGATGCCCGGCCGCACCCAGGTGTCGCCGGTGTGGCCCCAGCCCGCCGTACCGGCCGTGACCGGTCCGAACAGCGCAGCCGAGTTGTCGACGCTGACGGCGCCGTCGAAGCCGCGCGCCAGCCGGCGGAAGGTCTCGATCTGCGCCCGGCCGAGCGCATCCGCCGGGTCGTCGGCGGTCGCGAGATGCGTCATCAGTCGCACCTCGGCGACGCCGGGCGCGGCGCGCAGGCGCGCCAGCACGCCCGGCACGTCGGCCGGCTGGAAGCCGAGCCGGTGCATACCCGAGTCGACCTTGAGCCAGGCCACCGTCGGTGGCACGCCGGGGTCCTCGAAATGCGGCAGCTGCGTGGCCGTGTGCACGACGAGTTCGCAGCGGAGCTCGCAGGCGGCGCGGTGTTCGTCGGCATCGGCCACGCCGGACAGCAGGACCAGCGGCTGCCCGATCCCCGCGGCCCGCAGCGCCCGCGCTTCGACCAGGCGGGCGATCGCGAGGCTGTCGGCGGCGGCGAAGGCGCGCGCGGCGAGCTCGAGCCCGTGACCGTAGGCATTGCCCTTGACGGCCGCCATCAGGCGGCAGCCCGCGGCCCGCGCACGGACGAGTTCGAAGTTGTGCGCGAGGGCGGCAGGAAAGACGTGCGCGCGGGCGCCGGCGGTCACGGCGACCCGCTTACGCCCAGTCGCCGTCGACGTACTGCTCCGGCACCCAGTTCTCGAACTTCGTGAAGCGGCCGACGAAGGTCAGCGGGAAATCGCCTACCGGCCCGTTGCGCTGCTTGGCAATGTGGATATCCGCGACGCCCTTGCGCGGCGTGTCCGGGTTGTAGACCTCTTCGCGGTAGATGAACACGATCAGGTCGGCGTCCTGCTCGATGGCACCGGACTCGCGCAGGTCGGACATGACCGGGCGCTTGTCGGTGCGCTGCTCGACCGAGCGGTTCAGCTGCGACAGCGCGATGATCGGTACCTCGAGTTCCTTCGCCAGCGCTTTCAGCGAACGCGAGATTTCCGAGATCTCGGTCGCGCGATTCTCGGTCGTGCCGGCAACCTGCATGAGCTGCAGGTAGTCGAGCACAATCAGGCCGAGGCCGTGTTCGCGTTTCAGGCGCCGCGCGCGGGCGCGAATCTCGGTCGGAGTCAGCGCCGGCGTGTCGTCGATGAAGATCGGCGCATCCGACATCAGCTGCACGGCCGTGTTGATGCGCGACCAGTCCTCGTCCGGGAAGCGGCCGGTGCGCAGATGCGACTGGTCGACCCGGCCAAGCGAGGAAATCAGGCGGGACGCGAGCTGCTCGGAGGGCATCTCCATCGAGAAGATCGCGGTCGGCACGCGGCTGCCGATCGCGGCGTTCTCGGCGATGTTGACGGCCAGCGTGGTCTTGCCCATCGACGGGCGGCCGGCGACGATGACCAGGTCGCCCTTCTGCAGGCCCGCGGTCATCTTGTCGAACTCGTTGTAGCCGGTCGAGATGCCGGTGACGTCGCCGTCGGACTGGTGCAGCAGGTCGATCCGGTCGACCGTCGCGGGCAGGATCTGCTTCAGCGCCTGGAAGCCTGCCTTGCCGCGGGCGCCCTTCTCCGCGATCTGGAACACGAGGCGCTCCGCCTCGTCGACGAGCTCCGTCGCGGAGCGACCCTCGGTCGCGTAGGCATTGCCGGCAATCTCGTTGCCGGCGTTGATCAGCGCGCGCAGCGTCGCGCGCTCGCGCAGGATGCCGGCGTAGTCGCGGACGTTGGCCGCGCCCGGGGTTTCGTTGGCCAGCGTCGCGAGGTACTCGAGGCCGCCGGCGGCCGCCAGCTCGCCACGGTTGTCGAGGTACTCGGAAACGGTGACGACGTCGCAGGGCTGGCCGTCCTCGACCAGCGCGGCAATGGCGGCGAAGATCAGGCGGTGATCCTTGCGGTAGAGTTCTTCCGCCGTGATCAGGTCCGCGACCTTGTCCCAGGCCGCGTTGTCGAGCATCAGGCCGCCGAGCAGCGACTGCTCGGCCTCGACCGAGTTCGGCGGCACGCGCAGCCGCCGCTCCGCGTCGTCCGGCTGCATGCCGTCGTCGAACGCTCGAACCATCGTTTGCAGGCCCCCTGTCCGCCGCCGGGACGTGGTTTACCGACCCCGCCGGCCGGCTCCGGGAAGCATACCCGATCCGGACCGGATTATTCCTCGCCGACGACCCGGACCGTGATCTCTACTTCGACGTCCTTGTGGAAGTGCAGGCCTACCGTGTGCTCGCCGACGTCGTGGATCGGGCCCTCGGCCATCCGGACCTCGGCGCGCGCGACCTCGATGTTGAGCTTTTCGAAGGCCTGCTCGATGTCGATCGGACCGACCGAACCGAACAGCTTGCCCTCGGCGCCGACGTTGGCCGGGATCACGAGTTCCATGCCCTCGACCAGCTTGGCGCGCTCCTTCGCGGCCGCGAGTTCCTCGGCGGCTGCCTTCTCGAGCTCCGCGCGCCGGCGCTCGACCTCTTCCATGTTGGCCCTGGTCGCCAGCGCGGCCTTGCCCTGCGGCAGCAGGTAGTTGCGGCCGTAGCCCGGCTTGACGGTGACGATGTCGCCGACGCTGCCCAGGTTTTCCACGTTGTCCAAAAGAATTACGTTCATTGTCTAAAGCCCTGTATTGACTCTGTTTTCCTTGCCGACGCCGTCATTTCCCGGCCCGGCGTGCGGCGGCGATGCGCGGCCGGTAGTCGAACCACGCGTCGGTGTAACCCAGCACCGCCAGCAGCATTACCAGCAGCGCGTTCAAGAACGGCAGCAGCGCGTAGACGCCGATCAGCAGCGCCACCGGCAGCGGCCCTTCAGCGTGCAGCCAGTGCAGGAACGCGAGCCCCTGCAGCCAGAACACGACGAACAGCACGAACGCCACGTTCTGCAACCAGGCGGCACTGACCACCAGCGCGGTCAGCGACGCGACGGCCATCGTCAGCGCCAGCACGCGACCGAAGTGCAGGTCGCAGAACCGGCCGAAGACACCGCGTCGCTCCGGCAACTGCTGGTACAGCGCGTAACCGAGCACCAGTACCAGCACCCACAGCGACCAGGTAGTAAACACGAACAGCATGGTCATCTGTGGCGCGATCAGCTCGCGCTGTTCGAGGAGCACGTCGGCCTGCTGCGTCAGCCCCGCCTCGCGGAACCAGGTGCTTACCGCCTCGAGCTGTACCGTCCAGAACGGCGTCGGGTCACCCAGCACCACGAAAAACGCAAGCGTCGCGCCAATCGCCAGGATGACCGAGACCTGCAGCGTCAGCGTCAGCGAGCGCGTGCGTCCGAGCACCGCACCGAACAGCGCTGCCGGCAACCATACGCCGGCGGCATTCACGAGCAGCGGAACGACCGGGTTGCCGAACGCGAAGAACAGCACCCCCAGCATCGCCCCGGCAGCCACCGCGACCGTCAGCGCGCGCTGCGGCCCCGCGGCCAGCATCAGCAGCACCATGACGGCGCCGCTCAGGAGCGGCGCAAAGGGCAGGAGCAGCGTCAGCGCCAGCCCCAGGATGCCGTTCCATGGTCGCGCCGTCAGCCAGGCGCTTATCGGCCGCACGTGCCCGGCCCCGCCAGGTCAGTGGCGGTCGGTGTACGGCAGCAGCGCGAGGTAACGGGCCCGCTTCACCGCCATGGACAGCTGGCGCTGGTAGTGCGCCTTCGTCCCGGTGATGCGGCTCGGTACGATCTTGCCGGTCTCGGTGATGTACGCCTTCAGCAGGCCGAGATCCTTGTAGTCGATCTCGGTGATGCCCTCCGCGGTGAAGCGGCAGTATTTCCGTCTACGTGAATATCGACTCATGGTCCGCTACTCCGCCGCGGCGGCCTGCTTCTCCTCGGCCGCCGGTTTCGTGTCGTCTGCTTTGTCGTCTGCCTTGTCATCCGACTTGGCCGCGTCGTCGCCCGCGTCATCGTCGGGCTTCCCGGCGCGTTTGTCGGTGTCGCCACTGAGCTTGGCCTCGGCGGCCGCCTTGGCGTCGCGACGCTTCTGCGCCTCGCGCTCCTTGACCTTCTCTTCCTCAACCGCGACCGCCATCGGCGAGGCCGCGGTGACGGCTTCCTTGCGGTTGATGATCAGGTGCCGCAGCACGGCATCATTGAAGCGGAAGGCGGCCGTGATTTCGCTGACGACGTCGTGCGTGCATTCGACGTTCATCAGCACGTAATGGGCCTTGTGGGCTTTGTGGATCGGGTGTGCCAGCTGCCGCCGGCCCCAGTCCTCGCTGCGGTGGACAGTGCCACCGGCCTCGGTGACCATGCCCTGGTATTTCTCAACCATGGCAGGCACCTGTTCGCTCTGGTCCGGGTGGACCAGGAACACGATCTCGTAGTGTCGCATTGTATCCCCTTGCGGATTAAAGCCTCCCGGCGCGTCCGGTGAGGCAAGAGGTACGGGGCTCTCGACCCCGCCCGCCGTCATGGCGGGACGCGAATCCTACCCAAGCACCGGGGGCGGCGCAAGCGAACTCCGGCGAAAAATCAGCCTGTTGCGCCGAGTCGGGGAGGAATCCGGCCGCCCGGGCAAAATACGCATCCGCGGCACGGTCGAAGCCGGGCCCGGCGCTGGCCTTGCCGCAGCGCCTGCGAGCGCGGCCGGTCGCAGGCAGGCGCTACGATTCCTGCCGCGGGCCGGCCTGGTCGTCGGCCGGCGGGAACGCCGGGGCCTCGGACGGCTCGCCGCGCTGGCGCAGGGCCTCGTACAGGCAGATACCGGTGGCCACGGAGACGTTCAGGCTGGCCACCGAGCCGTGCATGGGCAGGCGCACCAGCCGGCTGCAGCGCGCCGCGACGTTGTCCTTGAGGCCCGTGTGCTCCCGGCCCATCACGATGGCGACCGGGCCCGCCAGGTCCGTGTCATAGAGACTCGCAGATGCCGCGTCGCTGGTGCCGACCACGCTGACGCCGTAGTCCGCGAGCCAGCCGAGCGTGCGCGCGATGTTGGTCACGGCCGCGAACGGCAGGCTCTCGGCGGCGCCCGCCGCCACCTTGCTGACGGTCGGACCCAGCCCGGCGGCCCCGTGCTTCGTCGCGATCACGGCGTCGACGCCGGCGGCGTCGGCAGTGCGCAGGCAGGCGCCGAGATTGTGCGGATCCTGCAAGCCCTCGAGGACCAGCAGCAGGAGCGGCGGCGCGCCCTCCGCGGTCAGCCGCGTCTCGACCAGCGTTCGCAGCGCCGCCTCGTCGAGCTGGCTGCTGCGCTCTATCTCGGCGACGACGCCCTGGTGGCGCTGTTCGCCGGCGATCTGCGCGAGCCGCGAGCGGTTGGCCGACTGGATTTCGATGCCATGGCGGCCGGCGGCCGCGACGACCGCCTCGACCCGCGGATTGACCGTGCGGTATTCGACGTACAGCCGCCGCACGCCCTGCGGCCGGGTCGCGAGCAGCTGCTCGACCGCCCGCAGGCCCGTTACGTAACGCGCGCGGCTCATCGCCGCCTCCGACGCCCGCGGCGCGGCTGCTCCGCGGCGCCCTCCTCGTGCGGCCGGAAGTCGATCCGGCGCGTGTCGAGGTCGACCCGCTGCACCTGCACCCGCATCGGCTCGCCGAGCCGGTAGCGCCGGCCGCTGCGCTCACCGACCAGCTCGAGGCGGGCCGGGTCGAACTGGTAGTAGTCATTGCTAAGGCTGGTCACGTGCACGAGCCCGTCGATCTGCAGATCGTCGAGCTGCACGAACACGCCGAAGTTGGTGACGCCGGTAATCACGCCGTCAAACACCTCGCCGACCTTGTCTTCCATGTACTCGCACTTGAGCCAGGCCTCGACCTCGCGGGTCGCCTCCTCGGCGCGCCGCTCGTGCGCGGAGGTGACGTGACCGAGCCGCTCCATCTGCTCCCGGTCGTAGGCATAATTGCCCGCCTTGCCGCCACGCAGGATGTGGCGGATCGCGCGGTGCACCAGCAAGTCCGGGTAGCGCCGGATCGGCGAGGTGAAATGTGCGTAGGCGTCGAGCGCGAGGCCGAAGTGGCCGATGTTTTCCGGTGTGTACTCGGCATGCGTCAGCGAGCGCAGCATCGCCATCGAGATCGCCTGGCTGTCCGGCCGGTCGCGCACGGCGGTCAGCAGCCGGTTGAACTGTCGCGGCTCCACGTGATCGGGGTGCGGCACCTTCAGCCCGAGCGTCAGCAGGTACTGGCGCAGGTCCTCGAAGCGCTCCGGGTCCGGCTTCGCGTGCACGCGGTACAGGCCGTGGATACGGTGTCGCCGCAGGAACTTCGCCGCCTGCACGTTGGCCGCGATCATGCATTCCTCGATCAGCCGGTGCGCGTCGTTGCGCGCGACGGCGGCGATCTCCTTTACGCTGCCGTCCGAGTCCAGCACGATGCGCATCTGCGGCAGGTCGAGTTCGAGGGCACCGCGACGATCACGGTTCTTCGCGAATGCCCGGTACAGGGCGTGCAGGTGGCGCAGCGGTTCACGCAGGTCCTTCGGCACGGCGCCGCGCTCGTCGCCTTCGAGGAAACCGGCGACCTCGCTGTAGGTCAGTCGTGCGTGCGAGCGCATGACGCCCTCGAAGAAACGCGAACGCGTCACCTTGCCGTCGGCGCTGACCCGCATCTCGCAGACCATGCACAGCCGGTCGACCTTCGGGTTCAGCGAGCACAGCCCGTTCGACAGCGCTTCGGGCAGCATCGGCACGACGCGGTCCGGAAAATAGACCGAGGTGCCGCGCTTGATCGCCTCGCGATCGAGCGGCGAGTCCTTCTCTACGTAATGCGCGACGTCGGCAATGGCCACCAGCAGGCGCCAGCCGTTGCCGGCCGGCTCGCAATAGACCGCGTCGTCGAAATCGCGCGCGTCGGCGCCGTCGATCGTGACCAGCCGGGTCGAGCGCAGGTCCTCGCGGCCGCGTTTCGCAGTCGCCGGAACTTGCTTGCCGAACTTGTTCGCCTGCGCACGCACCTCCTTCGGCCAGCTGTGTGGAATGCCGTGCGCATGGATCGCGATGTCGGTTGCGATGCCTTTCTGGCCCGGCGCGCCGAGGATCCGGACGACGCGCCCGGTCGCCTGTTCCTGGTCGCTCGGGTAGTCCAGGATCTCGGCGACGACCATCTGCCCGGGCTTCGCGTTCGCCGACTCGCCTTTCGCGATCAGGATCCGGTGCGCGATTTTCGGGTTGTCCGGGATCACGAGACCGATGCCGCGCTCGCGGATGAACTGCCCGGCCACCTCGGCCGTGCCGCGCTCCAGCACCTCGACGACACGACCCTCGGGCCGCCCGCGCCGGTCGGTGCCGACGATCTTGATTGCCACGCGATCGCCGTGCAGAAGCGAGCGCATGTCGCGCGGCGACAGGTAGACGTCGTCCTCGCCGTCGTCGCGCTTGAGAAAGCCGAAACCGTCCGGGTGACCGATGACGGTGCCCGCAACGAGGTGCAGCTTTTCGGCGAGGCAGTATTCGCCGCGCCGCTGCTCGATAATCTGCCCGGCCCGGACCATGCGCTTGAGGCGGTCCACGAGTTGCCCGCGCATGCGCTGGCCGCGCAGGCCGAGGTCCTTCATCATCGCGTCGACCTTGCGCGGCTGGCCGGTATCGCGCAGGTAGTCGAGCAACGCGTTGCGGTCCGGGAGCGGGTGTTTGTAGGCGGTCTTGTCGGTCTTCGCGGTCTTTTTCCTGCGGGGCACGGGGTCGGGTTCTCCGGGTCTGCTGGCCGATTGACAGGATACGGGACCTTTGATTAAAGTGCGCCCCCTTGCGACGGTCGCCCGCCCGCGGTCCGTCCTGCCGAGGTGGCGGAATTGGTAGACGCGCTAGCTTCAGGTGCTAGTGGGGGAAACCCCGTGGAGGTTCAAGTCCTCTCCTCGGCACCAAATTTAAAAAGGGGCCTCCCGCCGGGAGGC
>CALALV010000141.1 GCA_937925605.1 uncultured Woeseia sp. | reverse complement strand
GTGTTCGAGCGCGCAGTCGAGCATGTCGCGCAGCGTTTCGTCGTCGAGCATCGCGGCGATCAGCAGCGCGCCGCCGGCGCCGGCTGCGCGCGCCTCGAGCAACTGCGCGCGTTCGACCAGGAAGTCCTTGCGCATCGCCGGGATGCCGACACCCGCCAGCACCGCGGCAAGCTCGCGCAGGTGTTCGAGCGCGCCGCCGAAGCGGCTCGGCTCGGTCAGCACCGAGACGGCCGCGGCACCGCCGTCGGCATAGCGGCGCGCCTGTGCGACGAGGTCGAGCCCGTCGTCTGCGAGCGCGCCGGCCGACGGCGAGCGGCGCTTCAGTTCCGCGATGACGTCGAAGTCGCCGAGCTTCAGCGCCGGCAGCGGCAGGTCGAGCTCGTCGTCGCGGTAGCGACGGCGCGCCGTCGCCGCGCGTGCCCTGCTCGCCTCCGCCATCTCGCTCAGGAAGTCGCCCATCGGCTCAGTCCGCGAAGTGCGCGCGCAGCGCGGAAAGGAGCGCCTGCGCGCGGCCGTCGTCGATCGCGGCGGCGGCGCGTTCGACGCCGGCACGCGGGCCGTCGGCCTCGCCCATGACCTCGAGCACGAGCGAGGTTCCCATCAGCAGCGCGTCGCGGTGCGCGCCGCGGTCTTCGCCCGCGAACACGCGCTCGAGCTCGGCGGCGTTGTGCGCCGCGTCGCCGCCGGCGAGGTCCGCGGGCGCGCAGCGTGCGAGACCGTAGTCCTCGGGCGTCCGATGCTCCTCGCTCACGCGGCCGGGGCGCACGTCGCAGAGCAGGAACTCGCCGGCCGGCGTCGCCTCGTCCCAGCCCGGCTCGCCGTGCACGACGAACGCGCGCTCGAGCGGCAGGCCCGAGAGCGAGTCGGCCATCAGCCGGGCAACTTCCGGGCTGAACGCGCCGATCAGCTGGTAGGGAGGCGCGGCCGGGTTGGTCAGCGGGCCGAGCACGTTGAACACGGTGCGCACGCCGAGTGCGCCGCGTACCGGCATGATCGCCTTCATCGCCGGGTGGTAGGCCGGCGCGAACAGGAACGTGAAGCCGGTCGCCTCGAGGCAGGCGATCGCGGCCGGCTCGGCGAGCGGCAGCGGCATGCCGAGGCGCTCCAGCAGGTCGGCGCTGCCGGACTTCGACGACACCGAGCGGTTGCCGTGCTTGACGACGCGCACGCCGCAGGCCGCGGCCAGCAGGCCGGTGCCGGTCGAGAGGTTGAGGCTGCCGGAGCCGTCGCCGCCCGTGCCGACCGTGTCGACCGTGGGCGTGCCGTCCGGAATCGACGGCGCCAGCGCGAGTTCGCGCATCGCGGTCGCGAAGCCGCGGATCTCTTCGGCGGTCTCGCCCTTCGCGCGCAGCGCGGCCAGCAGCGCGCCGGCCAGCGCCGGCTCCATGCCGCCCTCGGCGAGTGCAAGCATCAGTCCGCGCGCCTCCTGCTCGCCGAGCGACACGCCGCTCAGCAGTTGCTCCAGCAGTGCGCTCGGCCCGCTCATCGCCCGAACTCCAGGAAATTGGCGAGCAGCCGGTCGCCTTCCGGCGTCAGCACGCTTTCCGGGTGGAACTGCACGCCCTCGATCGGCCGCTCGCGGTGTCTTACGCCCATGATCTCCCCCTGGTCGGTGCGCGCGCTGACGAGGAGCGCGGCCGGCACGGTCTCCGCCGTCGCGCACAGCGAATGGTACCGGCCCGCCTCGAAGGGCTGCGACAGGCCGCGGAACAGGCCGTCCCCGTCATGCGTCACCGGCGAGGTCTTGCCGTGCATCAGCCTGGACGCGCGCACGATCTCGCCACCGTAGTGCGTGACGAGGCACTGGTGCCCGAGGCACACGCCGAGGATCGGCAGCTCGGCCTCGAACGCGGCGATCATCTCCAGCGAGCGGCCGGCGCTCTCGGGCCGGCCAGGCCCCGGCGATATGACGAGGTGCGTGGGCGCCAGCGCCCGCGCCCCGGCCACCGTCAGCTGGTCGTTGCGGTGCGTCAGCACCTCCGCGCCCTGCGCCGCGAAGGCCTGCACCAGGTTGTAGGTAAAGGAGTCGTAGTTGTCGATCAGCAGGATGCGCACGCCGCTCACAGGCCGTCTCCCGCGATCTCGAGCGCGCGCCTCAGGATGGCGCTCTTCGCCAGCACCTCGTGGTACTCGCGCTCCGGCACGCTGTCCGCGACGATACCGGCGCCGGCCTGGAAGCTGTACTCGTCGCCGTTGAAGACCAGCGTGCGGATCGTGATCGCCTGGTCCATGTTGCCGCCGGCGCCGAAGTAGCCTGCGGTGCCCGCGTACAGGCCGCGGCCGCCGATCTCGAGTTCCTCGATGATCTCCATCGCGCGGACCTTGGGCGCGCCGACCAGCGTGCCGGCGGGGAAGCTCGCGGCGAACAGGTCGAACGCGTCGTAGCGCGCGTCGAGCTCGCCCTTCACGCCGCTGACGATGTGCATGACGTGCGAGTAGCGCTCGATCGAGCGGTAGGGATCGACGTGCACGCTGCCGGGCTTCGCGACCCGGCCGAGGTCGTTGCGCGCGAGGTCGACCAGCATCACGTGCTCGGCCGATTCCTTCGGGTCCGCGAGCAGCCGCGCGGCGTTCGCCTCGTCCTCCTCGCGCGTGGCGCCGCGCGGCAGCGTCCCGGCAATCGGCCGCAGCGACGCGTTGCGGCCCGAGAGCCGCACCAGCGCCTCGGGCGAGGAGCCGACCACCTTCAGGTCGCCGAACTCGAAATAGAACATGTAGGGCGACGGGTTCAGCAGCCGCATCGCGCGATAGACCTCGAACGGCGGCACGTTGCTTCTGCCCCGGAACAACACCGAGATCACGATCTGGTAGATGTCGCCGGCCGCGATGTAGTCCTTGCAGGCGGCGACGCGGTCGCAATAGTCGTCCTCGCTCATGCCCGCCACGGCCGCGGATACCTCGAGCGAGTTGCCGCGCACGGGCAGCGGCCCGCGCAGCAGCCGGATCACCTCGCCGCGCAGCGCGGCACGCTCGGCCTCGCTGCCCGCGTGCAGCAGCGCGACGCGGCGCGTCAGGTGGTCGAACACCAGGAGCGAGGACGGCGCCGTGAACGCCGCGCGCGGCATGCCGGCCTGCGGCCTGGTCTTCTGCGGCAAGCGCTCGAACAGCCGCACGACGTCGTAACCGGAAACGCCGACCAGCCCGCCGTGGAACGGCAGTTCGTCGACGCGCGGCGCGAGTTCCGGCACCTTCGCGAGCGCCGCGCGCAGCGCATCGAGCCAGTCCTCGCGGCCCGCCGGCGGCGGGTGCTGCTCGCCGTCGACGACAAGGCCCGCATCGTCGTAGCAGAGCTCGAGCGCGTCGCCGAAACCGAGGAACGAGTAGCGCGCCAGGCGCTCGCCGCCCTCGACGCTCTCCAGCAGGAAGCGCGGCCTGAGCTCGCCCAGCTTGAGGTACGCCGACACCGGCGTATCGAGATCGGCGGCTATATCGAACGGTGGTTGCATGTCGCGCTACGTGTCAGGACAAAGAAAAAGCCCACCCCCGTGACGGCGGAGATGGGCTTTTCGGATTTCGCTTGTGCCTCAGGCAGAAATCAGCGGGCTACCCACTCCTTTGCGGGTCGCCACAGCCAGTTCGCATCCTGCCGGAAAAAGCTCATGCCGGGGATATTACCGGCAGCGGCCGACAGGTCAAGCGCCGGCACGTCACACCGGGTACAGCATGGGCAGCACCAGCGAGAAGCCGAGCCACATCAGGATCGTGAGCGGGATGCCGACCCGCAGGAAGTCCGAGAACTTGTAGCCGCCGGCGCTCAGGATCAAGAGGTTCGTCTGGTAACCAAACGGCGTCGCGTAGCTCATGTTCGCGCCGAACAGCACGGCCAGCACGAACGGCTCCGGGGGCAGGCCCAGCCGGTTCGCGATCGCGACCGCGATCGGCGTGCCGATGACCGCCGCCGCGTTGTTCGAGACGACGTTGGTCAGGAGCGTCATGATCAGGATGAACACGGCGAGGATCACCGTCACCGGCAGGTCGGCCACGCCGGAGACGAAGCCGAGCGCGAGGAAGTCGGCCATGCCGGTGCCCATCAGCGCCTTGCCGAGCGCAAGGCTGGTCACGATGATCATGATCACCGGCGTCGACAGCGCATTCGCGGCGTCGCGCCAGCCGAGGCAGCCGAGCGCCAGGGTCAGGCCGACGCCGATCAGCGCGCTGACCGAGATCGGCATGATGCCGAGCGCCGCGGCGGCGACGACGAAAGCCATGATGCCGAGCGCGCGGTTCGCGAGATGCGTGTGCGGCAGGTCCATCGTACCGTCGAGCACGAGCATCGAGCCGCTCTGCTTCAGGTTGTTGATCGCCTCGCGAGTGCCCTGCACCAGCAGCACGTCGCCGGCGCGCAGGCGAATCTCGTTCAGGTCGCCGGTGACCTGCGAGCTCGGCGCGCGGGCGCGGTGGATCGCGAGCGGCAGCAGACCGTAGCTCGAGCTGAACGCCGCGGCGGCGAGGCTGCGCAAGTGCAGCGGCGAGCCGCGGGTCACGACGACCTCGGCGAGCTGCTGGCCCTCGGCCTTCAGCGGCCGCTCGTCGTCGACCGGGTGCTCGTTGTCGGACACGTTGAACAGCGTGGCGCCCAGCAGGCTTTCGTAGTGCTTCAGGTTCTCGGGCGAGTCCTTGACGAACAGGCGGTCGCCCGGCTGCAGCTTCACCGACGGCAGCTTGGCGAGGAACAGCGAGTCACTGCGCTGGATGCGGTCGACGCGCATCTCGTTGCTGGTCTTCGCGAGCACTTCGGACAGCGTCTTGCCATCGGCGAAACCGCCTTCCTTGACGTGCAGCTGCGCGGTGAACACGCGCGGGCTCGTGTCCGCCATCGGCGGCACCCGCTCGGGCAGGAGTTTCGGCGCGACCAGCCACAGGAACAGGATGCCGACGCCGCCGACGATTGCGACCGGCAGCATGAAGTCGAACATGCCGAAAGTCTTGAGGCCCATGTCCTGCACGATGCCTACGACCAGCAGGTTCGTGGACGTGCCGATCGTCGTCGACATGCCGCCGATGATCGTCGCCAGGCCCATCGGCAGCATGATGCCGGACACCGGGAACTTCACGCGCAGCGATACGCCGACCAGGATCGGCATCAGCAGCACGACGATAGGCGTGTTGTTCATGAACGCGCTGAGCACGGCACCGGCGACCAGCGTCACCAGCGACGCGAGCAGCGGCCGGGCGGACCAGGCCTTGCCGACTATTGTGGCCAGCGGCTGCAGCGCGCCGGTCGTCTCCAGCGCCTTGCCGACGATCATCAGCGCGCAGATCGTTATCAGCGCCTCGTTGCCGAAGCCGGCGAAGAAATCCGTCGCGCCGAGCGACACGCCCTCGCCCTGGTACGGGAAGAAGTGAAAGCCGACGACGAGTGCCGTCAGGACGATCAGGCTCGAGGTCTCCAGCGGAATGCTGTCCCGCGTGAACAGCACCAGCGCAAACGCGGTGAGCAGCAGGACAGCGAGGCCGTGGGAATCTGGCGTGATGTCTTGCAATGAACCCTCGCGTACCTGTTCTCGTTATGTCCTCCCGGGCTGGGAGGTCGGCACTGCTCGTCATCATCGCAGCGGGAGAAAACCGTATATCAAGTCACACCCCGCCCGCAACGAGCACGGTCGCATTGCGGCGGCCGAGCACGGCCAGCGCGCGCTGCTGCCAGGCCCCGGCCGCGGCCGGCGACCAGTCGCGGCAGGCGCCGCCGGCCGCGACCACGTCGGCATGGGCCAGCAGCGGCAGCAGGTCCAGCCACGCGGGTCGTGCCTGCGCGACGCTCGGCAGCAGCGCGGCGGGCGGGATCGCGAGCAGGTTGCGATGCCGCAGCGCGACCCTGGCGAGCGCCTCGCGCCAGCGGCTCTGCCAGGCCCGCCGCT
>CALALV010000140.1 GCA_937925605.1 uncultured Woeseia sp. | reverse complement strand
GGTCGAGGTCGGCCTGCAGCGCCTTGACGGTCGTGGCCGGCGCGAGCGGCAGGTCTGCCGTCACGCAGAAATCGCGCTCGCGCATGGCGCGTTCGAATGTCCGCAAGTAGCGTCTCCGGCCCCGGGGTCCGGCAACAGTAGCCGGCGCCGCGCGGGCCGACAAGCGGGCGGATCAGGCGATCGCCGGGATCGTGGTCGTGGCGCCGGCCAGGCGCTCGAGCTCGTCGGCAGGCAAGGGCTTCGAGAACAGGTAGCCCTGGATCTGGTGACAGCCGTGGCCGCGCAGGAACTCGAGTTGCTCGCTGATCTCGACGCCCTCGGCGACGACGTTAAGGTTCAGCTTGCGGGCCATCGCGAGAATGGCCGCGCAGATGGCCGCGTCGTCGGAATCGATGTGCAGGTCCTGCACGAAGGACTTGTCGATCTTGAGCGTGTCGATCGGAAAGCGCGTCAGGTAGCTCAGCGACGAGTAGCCGGTGCCGAAATCGTCGATGGAGATCGCGAGGCCCAGCTCCTTGAACTCGCGCAGCGTCTCGACCGTCGACTCGACGTCGCGCATCAACAGGCTCTCGGTAATCTCGAGCTCGAGCAGCTCGGGGCTCACGCGGTTCGCGGTGAGCGCATTGCTGACCGTGTCCATCAGCTCGTCGGTGTAGATCTGCTCGCTCGATATGTTCACCGACACGCGCACGTCTTTCAGCGGCGTGTCTCGCCATTGTGCGATCTGCCGGCAGGCCTCGCGCACGACCCAGCTGCCGATCGGCACGATCAGGCCGCTCTCCTCGGCGACGGGGATGAACTCGGCCGGCGAGATCCAGCCGCGTTCCGGATGCTGCCAGCGAATCAGGGCCTCGACGCCGACGATGGACCAGGTATGCACGTCGACCTTCGGCTGGTAGTGCAGAGAGAACTGGCCGGTCGCCGTCGCGTCGCGCAGTTCGTTCTCGAGATCTAGGCGGTGCATGGAACGGATGCGCATCGTGTCCGAGTAGAAACGGTGCGTATTGCGGCCCGAGGACTTGGCGCGATACAGCGCCGAGTCCGCGTTCATCAGCAGGTCCTCGCTGGTGCGGCCGTCCTGCGGGTACATCGTGATGCCTATCGACGGGGTGACGACCAGCCGGTGGTCTTCGCACTGCATCGGGCGGCTCAGCGCGGTCACTACGGAGTTCGCGATGGCCGACGCCGCCGCGGCGTCGGTACCGCGCAGCAGCGCGACGAACTCGTCGCCGCCGAGGCGCGCGAGGTCCGTGACGGGCGCGCCCTCGCCGATGCCGAGGCACTCGCGCAGGCGTTCCGCGACCGAGCGCAGCAGCGCGTCGCCCATCGAGTGGCCGAGCGTGTCGTTGATGCGCTTGAAACGGTCGAGGTCGACGAACAGGATCGCGAATTCGTCGCCATCCGGACCGCCCTCGTCGATCGCCGTGTCCAGCGTCTGCTGGAAGTGCTGGCGGTTCGGCAGGCCGGTGAGGCCGTCGTAGTACGCCAGCTCGTAGATGCGGTTCTCGTTTTCCTTGCGGCCGGTCACGTTGCGCACGATCGCGAGCGCGGTGCTGTGGTCGCGGCTGACGAGGCGGGTCTCGAGGTGCGCGGCGCCGTCGTCGACCTGGTGCTCGAATATCTGCGGCTGCCCGGTGGCCAGTGCCTGGCCTACCTTTTCGCGCAGCCTGTCGCGCACGCCGGGCGGGAAGACTTCGGCCCAGGAACCGCTCGAAACCAGGTCCGCGACATTTGCATGCGCGGTTCGCGTGTCTTCCAGCGTGCCGTGCAATTCGCCGTCGCCGTTCAGGATGAAGATCTTGTCCGGCATCGCGCGCACGAGGCCCTTGATCTCGTTCAGCGCGGCGCTTGCGCGCAGCACGAAGCGGACGCGGTGCGCCATGATCGTCCACGGGATCGGCTTGCTCAGGAAGTCCGTCGCGCCGGCGTCGTAGGCCTGCTGGATCGATTCCGGGTCGTCGCGCCCGGTGATCATGAACACCGGCGTGTCCCGCAGGGTCTCCTGCAGACGGATGCGGCGGCACACGCTGTAGCCGTCCAGGTGCGGCATTTCCACGTCGAGCAACACGACGTCGGGGCGATGTTCCTCGTAGGCTTCCAGTGCTGCGCGACCGTCTGCAGCCTCCACGACCCGGAAGCCGGCCTGCTCCAGCACCTCCCGCATGATCAGGCGAACGGTCGCATCGTCGTCTGCGACCAGCGCCAGCCCGGCGCGGCTGTTGAGCTCCGGCAGGTTCATTTCGCCACCGCCCCGAGCTCATCACGCAACGCGTTCAGCACGCGTGCGTACTCGCCCTCGAGTTGCTCGCGCAGTGTGCCCGCCCCGTCGAGGTCACCCTGGCGCGCCAGCGCCTCGAGCTCCTTGCACATGTCGGCGAGACGCGTCGCGCCCACGTTGATACTGCTGGATTTGAGCGCGTGTGCCGCCTCGCGGACAGCGGGCGCGTCGTTGGCGCCGATGGCGCTGACGAGGCGCTTCTTCAGTTCCCCGGAACTGCCGAGGTAGATGCCGATGACCTTCTCGACCAGGCTCGGCGCGCCCGGTTGCTGCAGCTTGCCGAGCACTTCGAGAGCGCTGCGGTCCAGCGGGTCGTCGGCCGGCGGCGCCTCAACGGCCGGTTCCTGTGGCGGCCGCTCCTCGCCGACTCCGAGATGCATCGCGAGCGCCGCGTGCAGCTGGTCCATCGTGAACGGCTTGCCGAGATAGTCGTCCATGCCGGCTTCGAGGCAGCGCTCACGGTCGCCCGCCATCGCGTTCGCGGTCAGCGCGACGATAGGCACGCGGCTGCGCCCGGTCCGCGCTTCATCGTCGCGTATCTGCCGGGTCGCGGACAGCCCGTCCAGCACCGGCATCTGGCAATCCATCAACACGAGGTCGAAGTTTTGCTCCGCAAGCGCGCGAACCGCCGCGGCGCCATCCGATACCACCGCGACGTCCACCGCCAGCGTGTCGAGCATGCCGAGGGCGACCGCCTGGTTCACCGGGTTGTCCTCGGCCAGCAGCACGCGCCCGGACAGCGAGCGCACGGCGCCGCGGCGCCCCTTCGGCACCTGCTCGCTGAGACCGCCGCCGCCGAGTACGACGCTCAGCGAATCGTACAGCTGCCCCTGCCGAATCGGCTTGGTCAGCTGGCCGGCGATGCGCAGCTCGTTCAGGACCTGCTCGCTGGCCGGCGTGGCAACGGAGCTGAGCAGCAGGATCGGCACGTCCGCGTAGGCCTCGACCTCTCTCAGCTCGCGCGCGAGCTGCAGGCCGTCAACGCGCGGCATGTGCACGTCGAGTACCAGCAGGTCGTAGAGATCTCCGCGATAGACCGAGCGCTCGATGCGGATCATCGCCTCCTCGGCGTCGCTCGCGCTGTGACAGGTCGCCCGCCAGCCGGCGAACTGCTGTTCGAGGATCTCGCGGTTGGTCGCGTTGTCGTCGACGACCAGCACGCGCTTTCCCGCCACCGAGCGCGGCGCGGGCGGCTGCGCGTTCGCCCGTTCCTCGCCGCGGCGCATGCGCAGGTTGAAATGGAAGCGACTGCCGAAACCGGGCTTGCTGTCTACCTGCAGCGTGCCGCCCATCAGGTCGACCAGCTGGCGGCTGATCGCCAGGCCCAGCCCGGTGCCGCCGTAGTTGCGGGTCGTAGAGCCGTCCTCCTGCGCGAAGGACTCGAAGATCAGGTTCTGCTTCTCGCGCTTGATCCCGATGCCGGTGTCGACGATCTCGAAATGGACGTCGAGATGCTCGTCGTCGCCGCCGACGGCGGAAGCGCGCACGACGACTTCGCCGCGGTTCGTGAACTTGATCGCGTTGGCGACGAGGTTCGTGAGCACCTGGCGGATGCGCACCGGGTCGCCCTGCACGGTGCTGTGCACCGCCGGCGCCACGTCGTTGATCAGTTCCAGGCCCTTCTTGTGCGCCTGCGAGGCGAGGCTGTCGACGGTCTCCTCGATCACGCTGCCGAGATCGATGTCGCAGGATTCCAGGTCGAGCTTGCCGGCCTCGATCTTCGAGAAGTCGAGGATGTCGTTGATGATGTTCAGCAGGTTGTCTGCCGAGGCATAGATCGTGTCCGCGAAGCGCCGCTGCTCGAAGTCCAGCGCGGTGTTGCGCAGCAGCTCGGTCATGCCGAGCACGCCGTTCATCGGGGTGCGGATCTCGTGGCTCATGCGGGCCAGGAACTCGCTCTTGGCGCGCGACGCCTCGATCGCGACGTCGCGCGTCGCCTCCAGTTCGCGCTGCGCGAGATGCACGTTCGTCGTCATCTCGTCGAACTCGCGCGCCAGTTCGCCGATCTCGTCGCTGCGATCCTTCTGCACCTGCACGTCGAGATCGCCGGTTTCGCGGATGTGCTTCATGCTGTCGGACAGCCGGTTGACCGGCGCGACGATCAGCTGCTGCAGCACGACGACGCCGAACACGAGGAACACGGCCGTCACGATGGCGATCAGCACCATGGCGGCCTTGATCGCGCTCTTGCCGATCGACGTGATCAGCGGCGGCTGCCGGACCTCGCCGAGCGCGATCGGCTCGCGGGTGAGGTCACGCAGAATCCGGTGACCGATGATGTAGTCTTCCGCGCGATGAACGTGGCGCAGGTCCCCGGCCTCCGCGCGTGCCTGCAGGTCGGCGATGGGGTGGCCCAGCACGTCCTCCTCACCGATCGGGTGGAAATACACGTCGGCAGACGATCGTTCGGCGACCGACTGGATCATCTCCACGCGTATCTGGCGCGCGATCATCAGTGTCCCGACGGGCGGACCTTCGCCGTAAGTCGTCAGGATCGGCGCGGAGGCCACCAGCAGCGGCCCCTGCCGCGACTTGATCATGCCGCTGACGGCGTCCTGCCCCGGGGCGATTTCGAACAGGGGGTGCCCGGCTGACAGCGGCGTCGTCAGCAGGTCCGCCGGATCGATCGGCAGCTGCGCGTCGCTCGACGTGTCCATGCTCCAGAAAAGCGCGTCATTGGCATCGAACACGAACATGTAGTCCACGCCGATCGCGCGCCAGTAGGCCGGGTTCAGGTTCTCCTCGACGAAGCCGGGCTGCTCGCCGAGCGCAAAATTGCGGAAGTCGTTCCAGTGCGCGTACTCGACCAGCATCGTCTGGAAGGTCAGGCGCTCCGCGTCCATCGTCCGTTCGACGCGCACGATGGCTTCCATCGTGGCGTCGGCCTCGAACTCCTCGAAGGCGGGGAAAATCGTCAGGCTGATCGCGCCGTAGGTGCCCAGCGCCAGGCAGGCACCGAGCGCGACGAAATACAGCGCGATTTTTCTGCTCAACGACATTGCGCAATCCAGGCCGGGTGGACGCACCGGACCGCGCACTGCTGCAGCACGGCCGGGCGCGGGGACGAACCCCGTGCTCGAGGTATCGGCCCCCGGCCGCCGTTCTTGAGCGGGCGTTGAGCGGAAAACTCTATATGGTCGTTATTTCCCGTTCTGTGTCCACATGCTGAAACCGGGCGGCCTCGCCCGGTTTGCCGGGAGCGTGACCCGGCGCCTCGCGCGCGCAGCGGACCGGTATAGAATGGCCGTTTTGCCCGGTCGCCCCGTACATGCCCGACTCCTCGCCACCGTCCGCCGTCCTCGGCCTGCGCCAGTGCCTCGGCAAGTTCGCCACCGGCGTCACCGTCGTCACCTGCCGCGATGCCCGCGGGCGGCCGTGCGGCATTACCGCCAACAGCTTCAGCTCGGTGTCGCTCGACCCGCCACTGGTGTTGTGGAACATCTCCAAGGTCTCGAGCTCGCTCGAGGCGTATCTCGCGGCCGACGCGTTCGCGATCAACGTGCTCGCCGAGCACCAGCACGAGACGGCATCGCACTTCGCACGCTCCGACGACCGCCTGTTCGACGGCATGGAGTTCGTGGACGGCGCCGGCGGCGCGCCGCTCCTGCCGGGGACGCTGGCGGTGCTGGAGTGCCGGCGGCACCAGGTGCACGATGCGGGCGATCACTACATCATCGTCGGCGAAGTCACGCGCCACGAGAGCCGTGACGGCGATCCGCTGCTGTTTTTCGGCGGCCGCTTCACGGCGCTCGCGAAGCCGCGCTGAGCACGGGGTGCCGGCGCCGGGGGACTCGACATGAACATGGACTGGCCTACCATCTGGACGAACCTGGTGCACCTGGGCGTCGCGTACGTGCTGGCGCTGCCGGTCGCCTGGGACCGCGAATCGCAAAGTCACGGCATCGGCCTCAGGACCTTCCCGCTGGTCGCGGTCGCCGCCTGCGGCTACATGCTGGTCGGCATCTCGGTACTCGACACGACCGGGGCCGAGGCCCGCGTACTGCAGGGCCTGATTACCGGCATCGGCTTCATCGGCGGCGGCGCCATTCTGAAGAACAATGGCAGCGTCGCCGGCACGGCGACCGCCGCGACGATCTGGATCACCGGCCTGCTCGGGGTCGCCGTCGCCTACCACCGCTACGAGGTCGCGGTACTCATGTCGCTGATCAGCTTCGTGACGCTGCGCTACGTCCGGCACTTCAAGGACGACATCGGCGGGGACGACTGAGGCCCGCCGCCTGCTACGAGATTGGTATTGCGCGGCCTGCAGCGGCTGGCGAGACTCGGGCGCCGCGGCCGGCAGGCCCGGGCCGTTTTCAGTAGAATCCACGGTCCCCGTGCTGCCCGCCGCCTTCCGGCGCGCCGCGGCTCGCGGCCGGCCGGACAGGCACACGCAACCTGAGGACCCCGATCGATGAGCACGAAGTCACGACTGCACATCCCGCACCCGACGGCGCGGCCCGGCGACCAGCCGGACTTCAGCTACCTGCCGCTGTCGCCGGCCGGGAGCGTCGACAAGCCGCCGCTGGACGTCCGGGTGCGCGACGTCGACCACCTGGCGCAGGAACTCGTGCGGGTACTCGACGACGATCACAAGGCGAAGGGCCCCTGGAACCCGGGCATCGAGCCGGGCCAACTGCAGGTCGCACTGCGCTGGATGATGCTGACCCGCATCTTCGACGAGCGCATGCTGCAGATTCAGCGCCAGGGCCGGATTTCCTTCTACATCCAGTCGCTGGGCGAGGAAGCGATTTCCATCGGCCAGGGCATGGCGCTCCGGCCCTCCGACATGTGCTTTCCGCATTACCGCAACCAGGGCCTGTTCCTGTACCGCGGCACGAAGCTCGTCGACCTGATGTGCCAGTGCCTGTCGAACACGCGCGACATGTGCAACGGCCGGCAGATGCCGATCATGTACCACAGCCGCAGCGGCAACATGTTCTCCATCTCCGGCAATCTCGGCACGCAGTACCCGCACGCGGTCGGCTGGGCGATGGCGGCGGCGATCAAGGGCGAGGACCACGTCGCGGCCAGCTGGGTCGGCGACGGCTCGACGGCCGAGGCCGATTTCCACCACGCGATCACGTTTGCCGCGGTCTACCAGGCGCCGGTAATTCTCAACATCGTCAACAACCAGTGGGCGATCTCGACGTTCCAGGGCTTCGCCGGCGGCGAGCGGCGGCCGTTCGCGGCCCGCGGCCTCGGCCTCGGGATCCCCGGCATTCGCGTGGACGGGAACGACCTGCTCGCCGTCTACGCCGTGACCGAGTGGGCCGCCGAGCGCGCCCGCCGCGGCGCCGGGCCGACGATCATCGAACACGTCACCTACCGCGGCGGCGCCCACTCGACCTCGGACGATCCGTCGAAATACCGGCCGAAGGACGAGTGGCAGGCCTTTCCGCTCGGCGACCCGCTCGAGCGCCTGAAGCAGCACCTGGTCGCGGAAGGTCACTGGAGCGAGGAAAAACACGATGAGCTCGAGAAGGAACTGCGCGCCGAGGTGCTCGCGGCCTGGAAGGAAGCGCAGAAGCACGGCACGATGACCGACGGCCCGTTCCTCGACCCGCGCACGATGTTCGACGACGTCTACGCCGAGACGCCGGCGCATCTAGAGCTGCAGCGCAAGCAGATGCTCGCGCTCGAGGAGGACTGAGCATGGCCCAGATGAACATGATCCAGGCCATCCGCTCGGCGCTCGACGTCGTCATGGAAAAGGACCCGAACGTCGTCGTGCTCGGCGAGGACGTCGGCTACTTCGGCGGCGTGTTCCGCTGCACCGACGGTCTGCAGCGCAAGTACGGCGAGCACCGCGTCATCGACGCGCCGATCGCCGAGGGCGGCATCATCGGCGCCGCGATCGGCATGGGCGTCAATGGCCTGCGGCCGGTCGCCGAGATCCAGTTCGCCGACTACATCTACCCGGGCTTCGACCAGGTCGTCAGCGAACTCGCGCGCCTGCGCTACCGCACCAGCGGCGATTTTTTCTCGCCGGTGACGATCCGCACGCCCTGCGGCGGCGGCATCCGCGGCGGCCAGACGCACTCGCAGTCGCCGGAGGGCATTTTCACGCACGTCTCGGGCATCAAGACAGTGATGCCGTCGAACCCCTACGACGCGAAGGGCCTGCTGATCAGCTCGATCGAGTCCGACGACCCCGTCGTGTTCTTCGAGCCCAAGCGCATCTACAACGGTCCGTTCGATGGCGACCCGGACAAGGCGGCGGTGTCCTGGGCCTCGCACCCGAAAGGCGAGGTGCCCGAGGACTACTACACCGTGCCGCTCGGCAAGGCGGAGATCGTCGAGGAGGGCTCGGAGCTGACGATCATCACCTACGGGACGCTCGTGCACGTCGCGCAGGCCGCGGCCAAACTGACCGGCGTCGATGCCGAGATCATCGACGTGCGCACGCTGGCCCCGCTGGACGTTCCGGCCATCACGGAGTCGGTGAAGAAAACGGGCCGCTGCCTGATCGCGCACGAGGCCACGCGCTTCTCGGGTTACGGCGCCGAGCTCGCGGCCACGATCCAGGAGAACTGCTTCTGGTGGCTCGAGGCGCCGATCGAGCGCGTCACCGGCTGGGACACGCCCTACCCGCACGCGTTCGAGTGGCAATACTTCCCGGGGCAGAAACGCATCGCGGCCGGCATCCGGCACGTGATGGACGCGGGATGAGCACGGCACAGCGCACGACAGCCGGGGGAATACACGGATGAGCGAATACGTCTTCAAACTGCCGGATCTCGGCGAGGGCACGGTCGAGTCGGAAATCGGCGAGTGGCACGTCAAGGTCGGCGACAGCGTCGCCGAGGAAGACATCGTCGGCACGATGATGACCGACAAGGCCGCGGTCGAGATCTCCTCGCCGGTCTCCGGCAAGGTCAAGAAGCTCGCCGGCGAGCCCGGTGACATGATCGCGGTCGGTTCACCGCTGATCGTGTTCGAGACGGACGCCGACAGCGCGGCGGCGGCGGCAGACGACGACGGTGGCGACGCCGACGACGGCCCCGCCGACGCGGACAGTGACGACGGCACGGACGACGGCGCGGCAGGGCGGGATGTCGGCAAGCCCGCGAAAGACGCGAACGGGGCCGGCCGTACCCGGTCGCCGGGCGGCGCGCCGACGCCTGCCGAGACCGGCAGCCGGGTCATGACTTCCCCGGCCATCAGGCGGCGCGCGAAGGAGCACGGGATCGACCTGGCGCAGGTGCCCGGCAGCGGCCCCGGCGGGCGCATCCTGCGCGAGGACTTCGACGATTACCTCGCGCAACAGGAGCGCAACGGCCGCGGGCCGGCGCCGGTGCCCGCGCGCGAGACGAAGGAGATCAAGGTCATCGGCGTGCGGCGGATGATCGCCGAGCGCATGACCCAGGCGAAGCGCGAGATCCCGCACTTCGCCTACGTCGAGGAAATCGACATCAGCGAGCTCGAGTCGCTGCGCGCGCACCTGAACGCCGGGCGCGAGCGCGACGAGCGCCTGACGCTGCTGCCGTTCCTGTCGCTGGCGCTGATTCGCGCGCTCGACGAGTTCCCGCAGTGCAACGCGACCTACGACAAGGAACGCAACGTCATCGTGCAGCACGGCCCGGTACACCTGGGCATTGCGACGCAGACGCCCGACGGCCTCAAGGTGCCGGTGGTCCGGCACGCCGAGCAGCTGTCGCTCGACGAACTCGGCCGCGAGATCCGGCGCGTGTCGGAGGCCGCGCGCGACAACAGCATCGGCCGCGGCGAGCTCAAGGGCTCGACGATCACGATCACGAGCCTCGGCAAGCTCGGCGGCATCGTCACGACGCCGGTGATCAACCTGCCCGAGGTCGGCATCATCGGCGTCAACCGGGCGATCGAGAAGCCGGTCGTGCTCAACGGCCAGGTCGCCGTGCGCCTGATGATGAACCTGTCGTCGTCCTTCGATCACCGCTTCGTCGACGGCTACGACGCCGCGCAGATGATCCAGCGCATCCGCGGCATGCTCGAGCACCCGGCAACGATCTTCATGCCGGGCTAGCGTCGTGTCGCGCAAGCACCTCGTCCCGATCGGCGGCGAACTGTCGAGACCGGCGAGGCGCGGCGACGAGTCATAGCGGGGCCACGGGCAGCAGCCGCTACGCCGCGAGGCGCGACAAGTCGCGCCGAAGTCTGCGAGGCATTCGCGGGACACGGCACTGGACAGCCGGCCGCACCACGGCAACACTTGGGCGCAGGCGCCGGTGCGCCGGCGGAGGGGGACGCAATGTCGAACTTGTCGGACAGCCTCGGGGAGGTGCGCGCGGCGTTCGCTGCCGGCCTCGAAACCGCGCTGTCGCTGCTGCCGTGGCTGCTGCTCGCGGCACTTGTCGTCGTCATCGGCTGGCGGCTGGCACGGCTCGCCCAGCGTCTCGCCGTGCGCGTCGGCGAGGGCCTGAACGCGGCACTCGGCCGCCTCGGCCGCGGCGCCCGCCTGACGCCGCCAGTGCTGGCGCTGATCGGCAACGTCGCCTTCTGGCTGGTCGTGCTGCTGGCCGTCGCCGCCGCGGCGCGCATCGCGCAGATCGAGCTGTTCACGACCTGGCTGGACCGGGTCGTCGCCTACCTGCCGGTACTGCTCGCCGGCGCGCTGATCCTGCTCGCCGGCTACATCGTCAGTTCCGCCGCGCGCGACCTCGTCTCCGCCGCCCTCGAATCCGCCGGCTCCGAGCAGGCCGGGTTCTTCGGCGTACTCGCGCAGGCCGCGATCTTCCTGGCCGCGCTCGTCATCGGCCTCGACCAGGTCGGCATCGACGTGACGATGCTGACGATCCTGTTCGGCGTCATCGTCGGCGGCCTGCTGCTGTGCCTCGCACTGGCGTTCGGTCTCGGCGCGCGCCGCTACGTCGCGAACCTCGTCGCGGCCAGCCAGGCGCGCCAGCTGCTCGCGCCGGGCCAGCACGTGCACATCGGCGAACACGAAGGCACGGTCATCGAACTTACACCGACGGCCGTCGTGCTCGCGGGCCCGCAGGGCCGGGTCAACGTGCCGGCCGCGCTGCTGCAGGAAGTGGTCACGACCGTGCACGCGGCCGACGACGATGACTGAGCGGCCGACCCTGACGCTCGCGTTCCTGACCCACGCGCCGGCCTCGGCCGCCGAGGTCCTCGAGGAGATCGAACCCGCCAGCGGCGCCGCATTTCTCGACGAGGTGCCGACACGGCTCGCGGCCAGCGTGCTCATCGAGATGTCGCCCTGGACCGGCGCGCGGCTGCTCGGCGGAATGACGCCAGCGCAGGGCGCCGCCGTGCTGCGCCAGCTGCCCTTCCACGACGGCGTCGCGCTGCTGCGTCTGGTTCCGGCCGAGCGCCACCAGGCCCTGCTCGACGAGCTGCCGGCACGGCGTGCGCAGCGCATGAAGAACGCACTGCGCTACCCGCTGGGCACGGTCGGCGCCTGGATCGACCCGGACGTGCCGGCCTTCCCGGAAGCGACGCCGGTCGCCGAGGCGATCCGCTACCTGCGCCACAGCGAGGACGACAGCCACGTGTTCCTGCAGGACGAGGCGAGCGGCCGGCTGCTCGGCGCCGTGCCGGCTGGCCGGCTGCTGCGCGCCGACGCCGCGACGCCGCTCGGCGAACTGCAGCGGGTCAGGGTCGTGCCGCTGGCCAGCCGCGCGTCGCTGGCCTCGGCGGTCGGCCATCCCGGCTGGGACCGCTTTCTCGTCCTGCCGGTCATCGGCCGGGCGCATTCGATGGTCGGCGGGTTGTCGCGCAGTTCGCTCAGGCGCGGCCTGGACGAGATTCGCAGCGCGCCGCGCCAGGCCGGCACGTCGTTGGTCGTGCACGTGCTGACCGCGCTCGGCGTGACCTGCGCCGGCCTGCTGCGTGCGAGCGGCGCGCCGCGCCAGTCGGTCCGCGTGGAACCGGGCGATGTCTAGTCCCGCCGAAACCGCGATCGAAGCGCTGAACCGGCGCTTCCTGCTCGACCACCCGTGGCGGGCCGCGCAGCAGATCGAGAGCATGCCGCCGGTCGAGGCGGCCCGCGCGCTCGCCGGCCAGCCGGCCGCCGTGCTGGTGCCGGTCGTCACGCGGCTGACGCCCAACGTCGCCGCGGCGCTGGCGCGCAAGCTGCCGCGCGAATTGCTGCACGCGCTGCTCGCGGAAATGCTGCCTAACGATGCGCTGCGCCTCGTCAACCTGCTCGAGGAAGACGAGAGCGAAGCACTGCTCGGCGAGCTCGACGCAGCCGTCGCCGATGAAATCCGCCGGCTGATGCGCTACCCCGACGACAGCGCCGGGCGCCTGATGGACACGCGCGTCGTGCACTTCCGCGGCAGCGCGACGGCGGCGGAGACGCTCGCGCAGCTGCGCGCGAGCCGCTCGCGGACGACCCGCAGCCTGTTCCTCGTCGACGACGACAACCGGCTCGCCGGCAAGGTCGGCATCCAGGACATCGCGGTCGCAGACCCGGGCGCGCGGCTGTCGAGCTTCGCACAGCCGGTCAGCGCGACCGTCACGCCGGTCACGCCACGCGAGGACGTCGTCGAACTGCTGGAGCGGCACCTGCTCGCGGATCTCGCGGTCGTCGACATCGACGGCCGGCTGCTCGGCGTGATCTACCACGCGCAGCTGCTGCAGGCGATCCAGGAAGACGCGTCCGCGGACATCCAGACGATGGTCGGCGTCAGCCGCGACGAGCGCGCACTGTCGACGCCGCTGTTCGCGGTACGCAAGCGCCTGCCGTGGCTGCAGATCAACCTGCTGACGGCCTTCCTGGCAGCCGCGGTCGTCGGCCTGTTCGAGGACACGATCGCGCGCTTCACGGCGCTCGCCGTATTGCTGCCGGTGGTCGCCGGCCAGTCCGGCAACGCGGGCGCACAGGCGCTCGCGGTCACGATGCGCGGGCTCGCGCTGCGGGAAATCAGCGTCCGCCACGTATTCACGGTGATGTGGAAGGAAATCAGCGTCGGCTTCCTCAACGGCATCGCGGTGGCGATCACCTGCGGCATCGGCGTGTGGTTCTGGAGCGGCTCCTTCGGCCTCGTCCTGGTCATCGCGATGTCGATGGTGCTCGCGATGATTGCCGCGGGTTTCGCCGGCGCCGTGGTGCCGATCGCGCTGACCCGCCTGGGCCAGGACCCGGCGCAGTCCTCGTCGATCGTGCTGACCACGGTGACCGACGTCGCGGGCTTTTTCTCGTTCCTCGGCATCGCGACGGTGCTGGCCGGCATGCTCTGAACGGCGCGCAGTGAAACCTGCACGAGGCGCACTGACCGGCCTGCTGCTGACCTGCCTGTGCCTGCAGGCCGGCGCGACTGGTGCCGACTTCCGCTACTTCCTGACCGGCGATCCGGCCGACGTCAGCCCGCCGACGCGCGGGCTCATCGTGCTGCAGGGCGGCGGCACCGACGTCGACGCGAACTACGTCGAGATGGGCCGCGCTGCGGGCGGCGGCGACTTCGTCGTGCTGCGTGCTGCGGGCGGCGCCGGCTACAACGATTACGTGTACTCGCTGTGCGCATGCGATTCGGTCGAAACGCTGGTCATCCCGTCACGCGAGGCTGCCGCAGAGCCCTTCGTGCTGCGCAAGATTCTCGGCGCCGAGGCCCTGTTCATCGCCGGCGGCGACCAGTCGCGTTACGTCCGCTACTGGAAAGGCACGCCGGTCGAGGATGCAATTCACCGGGTGGCGGCGAAGCCGGCCCCGGTCGGCGGCACCAGTGCGGGCATGGCGATCCTCGGCGAGTTCGTCTATGCCGCGCTGTCCGACGCCAGCCTGCAGTCGGCGGACGCGCTCGCGGACCCCTGGCACGCCGACCTGACGCTCGAGCGCGATTTCCTGGTGCTCGAGCCGCTCCGCGGCATCATCACCGACCAGCACTGGGTCGAACGCGATCGCATGGGCCGGACGCTCGCAATGCTTGGCCGCATCGTCGCCGACGGCTGGGCGCCGCGCGCCCGGGCCATCGCCGCGGACCGCGAGACCTCGCTGCACATCGATCCGGCGTCCGGAATCGCAACGGTGCACGCGACCGCCGACCACGCGAGCCCGTGGATCTACCTGCTCGAAACGGACGGCGGTCCGCGCACGCTCGCGCCCGGTCGCCCGCTCGAACTGGCACGAATCGACGTGCTGCGCCTCGGTCCCGGCGACACGGTCGACCTGCGCGGCTGGCAGTCATCCGACGGTCTGCGCTACACGCTGAGTGTCTCGGACGGACGCATCGCCTCGTCGCGCGACGCGCGTTACTGAAGCTCCGCGCCCTGCCGGCGGATCACGCGGCCAGGTCGCGCGCCGGTCGACGCGCCGTCGGCGTACACCGGCACGCCGCCGACCCAGACCTGTACGATACCGCTCGCGAGTTGCTCCGGGGACTCGGGCGTCGCGCGGTCCGTTACGCTTGCCGGGTCGAACAGGGCGAGGTCGGCGTGTGCCCCGGGGCGGATCACGCCACGCTCCGCGAAGCCCATGTGCGCCGCGGCCAGGCCGGTCATCCTGTGCACCGCCTCCTCCAGCCGCAGGACCTGCTGCTCGCGGACGTAGCGCGCAAGTACGCGCGGGAAAGCGCCGCGCGCACGCGGGTGCAGGTCGACGAAGCCGCCATCGCTGCAGATGTTGACGTGCGGCCAGCGCAGCAGGGCCACGATGTCCTGTTCGCGCATGCTCGTGCCGATGATCGCGTCGCCGGCCCCGCCCTGCTCGTCCGCCCAGGCCAGGGACAGCTCGGCGAGCTCGCTGAAGGTCGTGACCGGGTCCTGCTCGCGCAAGGCGGCCACGTCGGCGAGCGTCAGGCCGACGTAGTCGGGCCGCGGCGCAAAGGCCGTGAAGCGGATGCCGTCTGCCGGTGCGATCTCGGCCAGCGCCTCGGCGATCGCCTCGCGGTTGCGCGGGTCCTTGTCGGGCACCAGCACCATCAGGTTCGATTGCCAGTACTCATAGGGATAGATGTCGGCCGTGACGTCGACGCCCGCGGCGCGTGCCGCGTCCAGGCGCGCGACGACGCGTTCCGCCTCGCCCCACAGGCGCCGCATCGCGAGCTTGATGTGCGAGACCTGCACCGGCATGCCGGTCTCGCGGCCGATCGCGATGATCTCCTCGAGCGCCTCCTCGAACCAGCGGTCCTCGCTGCGCACGTGGCTGATGTAGCGGCCGCCTGCGGCGGCCGCGACCCGCGCCAGCGCGAGCACTTCGCCCCGCTCGGACCAGATGCCCGGCTCGTATTCGAGCCCCGTGGACAGCCCGAGCGCGCCGGCGGCGAGCTCGCGCTCGAGCAACGCGGCCATGCGGGTCACTTCCGCATCGCTGGCCGCGCGCCGGTAGTCCCGTCCCAGCACGGCCTCGCGCAAGCTGTTGTGGCCGGCATAGGCGGCGACGTTGACGGCGGCTGGCGCGCGCTCGAGGCGTGCGAAGAATTCGCCGAGCGGCAGCGGGGAGCCGCCGTCCTGGCCGACGACGATCGTCGTGATGCCCTGGCTCAAGGCCGGCAGCGCGTCGGGCTGGTCGAAAATATCGTCGTCGCCGTGGCTGTGCGTGTCGATGAAACCGGGTGCGAGCACCAGGCCGCCGGCGTCGACGACGTGCTCTCCCGCGCGACGCGCGAGTTCGCCGACAGCAGCGATCCGCCCGTCCACGACGCGCACTGCGCCTTGCTGCGACGGGCCGCCGCTGCCGTCGACGATGCGCGCGTTCGTGATCAGCAGCGACGACGGACGCGGTTCTCCGCAGCCGCCGAGGACGGCGGCACAGGCGATCAGCGACAGCAGGTGTCTCACATCGGCGATTCCCGCGGCAGGACCCGTGAGTATAGGCAAGCGGCCAGCGCATGCGTCGCGCGCTTCACGATGTGCAAAACGCCTGTCGCCGCCGCCGCACGGACGCTACATTGGCACGCTGTTCAGAGTCTGCACCGGGGGATGGACGGATGAACCTGGCATGCCTGGCAAGCCTTGCACTCGCCGCGACCAGCGCGGCCTCGCTGCCGAGCATCGGCCTCGAGGATCACGACGCGGTCAGGACGCCTGGCCGTCCGCACGCGTCGCCGGACGGCACGCAGATCGCCTACCTGCTGGACGACCGGGTATGGGTCGTGCCGGCCGAGGGCGGCACGGCCCGCGCCGTGACGGCGGAGAGCTCGAAGGCCGGTGCGCTCGCGTGGGCGCGGGACGGCAGCGCGCTGTACTTTCTTTCCGACCGCGGCGGCAGTTCGCAGCTCTGGAAGCTGCCGGTGGACCGCTTCGGCGAGGCCGAGCGGCTGACGAACTTCGAGCGCGGGGTCGACGCGCTCGAGCTGTCGCCCGACGAGTCGCGGCTGCTGCTGGTGCTCGGCGCGCCGGCGTCGGAAACGGACGGCGACGGGCCGCGGCCGCCGTGGGTCATCACGCGACGGCAGTTCAAGGAAGACGCCGGCGACGGCTACCTGGTCGCGCCGCCCGACGAGCACCTGTACAGCCTCGACATCGCGAGCGGCGCGCTCTCGCCGATCACCTCGGGCGAGTACGCCGAGAGCGACGCGGCCTGGTCGCACGACGGGCGCCGGGTCGCCTTCGTCAGCAACCGCGAGGCCGACCCCGACCTCGGCTACCGCAGCGACCTGTGGATCATCGACGCCGACGCGGGCGGGGACATGGGAAGGCTCGAGCGCGTCACCGACGACGAGCGCGTGCCTGCGTCCCCGAGGTTCAGCCCGGACGGCCGCTGGCTCGCCTGGACCAGCGCCGCCGACGGCGTCTACGGCATCTACGAACTGCTCGTGCGGCCGGCAGGCGGCGGCGAAGTGCGCAACCTGTCCGCGCCGCTCGATCGCTGGATCAGCGAGTTCCGCTGGGGCGAGGACGGCCGGTGGATTTACGTCGTCTACGACGACCACGGCGGCGCGAAGGTCGCGCGGATACGCGCGGATGATGGCCGGATCGAGCGCCTGCTGGACGACGAGGTCCACGTCAGCGCGCTGGATGTCGACGCCCGGGGCCACCTGCACGTCCGCATGAGCCGCGGCAACGCGGGGCCGGAACTGCACGCCGTGCGGGAAGGCGAGGCGCGGCCCCTGACAGCGATCAACGAAGAATTCTTCGCCTCGCGCCGTCTCGGCGAGAAAAGGAAGGCGAGTTACGCCGTTGCGGACGGCACGGTCGTCGAGACCTTCGTCACTACGCCGCCCGGCTACCGGCCGGGCGAACGCTACCCGGCCGTTCTCAAGATCCACGGCGGCCCGGTCGGCCAGTTCGCCTGGGGCTACGACTTCGGCACACAGTACCTCGCGGCGAACGGCTACGTCGTGCTCGAACCGAACCCGCGCGGCTCCACGGGCCGTGGCCAGGCCTTCGTCCGCGCGATCTACCGCAGCTGGGGCATCACCGACCTGCCGGACGTCCTCGGCGCGGTCGACCATGCCGTCGAGAGCGGTCTCGCCGACCCGGACAGGCTGTTCGTTACCGGCTACTCCTACGGTGGCTACATGACCAACGTCGTCATCACGGAGTCGACGCGCTTCCGGGCCGCAGCCTCCGGCGCGGGCCACGCGCACCTGGTCGCGAACTACGGTCACGACATCTACCAGAAGTGGTACAACTGGGAGTTCGGCTCGCCGACGGAAAACCGCGAGCTCTACGACCGCCTGTCGCCGCTGCTGCGTGCAGACCGGGTGCAGACGCCCACGCTGTTTCTCGGCGGGCGCGAGGACTGGAACGTGCCGATCCTGAGTTCCGAGCTGTTCTACCAGACGCTGCGCACGCTCGGCGTGGACACGCAGCTGGTCGTCTATCCCGACAGCCATCACGGCGGCTGGGCTGCGAGTTACGAGCAAGACTATCTCGAGCGCATGGTCGGCTGGTTCGACCGCTACGACCCGGGACGCTGAATGCCGGGCAACGAACGAGTGGCAGCCATCGACGACAAGCAGCGCAGCCTGCGCGAGGCCATCGACGCCATGCGCGCCAACCGGCCGCAGCAGGCCGAGGAAATCTGCCGCGGCTGGCTGGCCGCGTCGCCGGGCAGCGCCGAGCACCGGCGCATACTCGGGCATGCGCTGATGAAGCAGGAACGCCTGGCCGAGGCCGAGAGCGAGCTGCGCGACGCGCTCGACATCGCGCCCGAGCACCCGCAGCTGCACGAGGATCTCGGCAGCGTGCTGGCACTGCAGGAGCGCTACGCGGAAGCCGTGCCGCTGTTCGAGACCGCGATCCGCCTCGAGCCGCGCCTGCCGCTCGCGCACAAGAAGCTCGGCCAGGCGCTCGCGGCGCTGGGCCGCGGCGAGGACGCGGACCGGGCATTCGAGGCCTGGCTGGAACGCGATCCCGACAAGGGCGCGGTGGCCGAGGGTGCCGAACTGCTGCGCAGCGGCAAGAAGGACGAAGCGATCGCGAGCTTCCGGCAGGCGCTCAGGGAGAATCCGAACAACGTCGACGCGATGCGCTTCCTGGCCAACGTGTACCTGAACGACAAGGAGCACCTGGACGATGCCGAGGCGCTGCTGCGCCGGGCGACGCAGATCGCGCCGGACTACCTCGGCGCGTGGATGCTGCTCGGCGCGGTCCTGCACGAGCGCAGCCGCAACCACGAGGCCGCCGAGACCTACGAGCGGGCGACCGGGATCGCCCCGCAGGACGCGCACGCCTGGGGCGCGCTCGGCAATGCCCGGGCGCACGCGGGCCAGCCGCAGGAAAGCGTCGCCGCCTACGCGCGCGCCGTCGAACTCGACCCCGACGCGCCCTACATCCAGATGGGCTACGCGCACGTGCTGAAGACCCTCGGCCGGCAGGACGAGGCGCTGGGCGCGTACCGGGCGGCGATCCGCGCGAAGCCGGATTTCGGCGAAGTGTACTGGTCGATGGCCAACCTGAAGGTGTTCCGCTTCGAAGACGAGGAAGTCGCGGCGATGGAGCGCGAGCTCGACGGAGGCAAACTCGACGAAAGCGCCGAGGTGCACATGCGTTTCGCGCTCGGCAAGGCCTGCGAGGACTCGGGAGATTACGAGCGCGCCTGGGCCTACTACGAAAGCGGCAACCGCCTGCAGCGCATGCGCGTCGCGCACGACCCGTCCGCGATGGAGATTCGCCAGGACGAGATCCGGCGGGTGTTCAGCCGCGAGTTTCTCGAGGAAAACAGCGGCCACGGCCACGAGGCCGCCGACCCGATCTTCATCGTCGGCATGCCGCGCTCCGGGTCGACGCTGGTCGAGCAGATCCTCGCGAGCCACAGCCAGGTGGAGGGCACGGCCGAGCTGCCGCACCTGAGCCGCATCGCCGCGTCGATCGGCCGCTACCGGCCCGACGATTGCCAGTACCCGCTCGCCGTCCGCGAACTGCGCGCGAAGGACTGGCGCGCGTACGGCGAGCAGTACCTCGAGGCGGCTGCCCGCCACCGCTTCACCGATCGCCCGTACTTCACCGACAAGCTGCCGAACAACTTCCCGCACGTCGGCCTGCTGCACCTGGTCCTGCCGAACGCGAAGATCATCAACGCGCGCCGGCATCCACTGGACACCTGCCTCGGCAACTATCGCCAGCTGTTCGGCAAGGGCCAGAACTTCACCTACGACATGGACGACCTCGCAGAGTATTACCGGCAGTACCATGCCACGATGCAGCACTGGCACGAGGTGCTGCCGGGCAAGGTGCTGGACGTCCACTACGAGGACACGGTGACGGACCTCGAAACCCAGGTGCGCCGAATCCTCGCGCACTGCGGCCTGCCGTTCGAGCAGGCTTGCGTCGACTTCCATCGCACCGAGCGCGCCGTGCAGACCGCGAGCTCGGAGCAGGTCCGCCAGCCGATCTATCGCAGCGCGCTGGGCAAGTGGCGGCGTTACGAGAAGCAGCTCCAACCGTGGCGGGAAGAGCTCGCCGACATCATCGACTCGCTGCCGGAGTCCGTGCGCGCTCAGTCGTAGGGCCAGACCTCGAGCCCGTGGATCGCGTTGCGCAGGTCGCGGGTAAGGTTCACCGACAAGAGCTGCTCGTTGCCCGGCAGGTCCCAGGCGGTGATCGTGGACGGCGACGAGCCGCCGGCGACGACCGTCTCGCCGAGCAGGCACAGGCCGCGCGCGAAGCCCTGCCGCGCGATTCCGCTCTCGTCGGTCTCGCAATGCGTGAGCGTATCCGGGTCGTAGACCGGCACCCGGAACGCCCGGTCCTCGGCGCCCTCGCCGCGCCCGCAGTAGCGCAGCGCGTCCGCCCCGGTGTCGTTGAAGATCACGCCGTCGCGGAACGGCCGCGCGTTGTGCGTGCCGGGCGGCAGTTCGACGGCCATGTGCAGGCGCCGGCCGTTGAAGTGCAGCAGGCCGCCGGTGCGCAGGCCCGCGATGTACAGGCCGTGGCGGTCGCAGTGGACGTTGTTCAGGTGCAGCTTGTTGAGCTGCAGCGGCCCGTCGCGGCCGGCCGGGTCGTAGCGCTGCACGCGCGGCCGGTAGGCCTCGATGCTGACGTGCAGCGCGAAATCGAATGCCTGGCGATCGAGGTCGAAGGCGAGCACGCTGTCGTAGCCGGTCGATGCCAGGAACAGGCGCCGCTCCCAGGCGGCGATCTCGTGGCAGTGCTTCAGGTAGGGGTTGCGCCAGCGTCCGAGCAGTTCGAAACCCGGCGAGTAGGCGAACAGCTCGTCGCTCGCGGCGATATAGACGACCTCGCCGTCGAAAGCGATGCCGCGCAGACCGCGGTCCCAGCCGCGGCCCTGCCAGTCGATGTCGGCCGTGTTCCAGTCGAGCTTCTGCTCGACCGTGCGCGCGTCGAGGTCGACGAGGTAGACACCGCCGTGGCTCTCGCCCTGCTGCGAGCCACGGACCACGGAAGTCGTCAGCAGTTTCATGCGGCCGCTACCGATCGCGGGCCGGCAACGCAGGTCCGGCTCGCCGATTCCGGATAAGCCCGGCTATTCGCCGAAAGCCTTGCGCACCGTCAGGCTGATCGTGCGCGGCCGCTGGTAGCTAATGAAGCGGTTGTGCGTCGGCACGCTGAACAGGTCGCCGTACTCGGGCTGCCAGGTCCAGTTGATGTTGCGGTCGTCCCAGACGTTGCGCGCCATCAGCGACAGCTCCCAGCCGTCGTCGCGGGTCAGCCCGATCTGCACGTTGCTCGACTGCCAGGACGGGTGGATGCCCTCCGGATCGTTGGACAGGATCCAGCCGAGGCTGGCCCAGGTCTCCGACTGGTAGCTGGTGTCGTAGCGCACCCAGAGGTCCCCGCCGACGCCGTCGAGCGCGGGCCAGGTGTACTGCACGGCCGCCCAGTACTTGCGCTCCGGCGAGTTCGGCATCGGCATGCCTTCCTCGATCACGTCGCCGTCCTGCTTGACGAAGGTCTCGGAGAATTCGGGGTCGGCCAGGAAGGCGCTGAACTCGAAACCGAGGTTGTCTGTCGGGTTGTACCAGCCGCTGACCTCGATGCCCTTCTGTTCCGCGTTGCCCGCGTTGACCGTGCCGCGCGCCCACCACGGGCTCGGGCTCTGCGCGCGGTCATTGATCTGGATGTCCTCCCATTCCATGAAGAACAGCGATGTGTTGAGCTGCAGGCGGTTGTTCAGCCACTGGCTCTTCAGGCCGAATTCGTAGTTCTTCAGCGCATCGGGCCCGTACTCCAGCGGGATGACGCCGGTCGCCGCCGCGCGCGTGCTGTTGTTGCCGCCGAGCCGGAAGCCCTCGCTGTACAGGAAGTAGGTCATGCGGTCGTCGTCGAGGTGGTACTCGGAGCCGAACTTCAGCACGACGTCGTCCGACTTGCCCGCCCGCGAATGCGCCCCGCCCTCGCCGCGCGCGCCGAAGATCGGCAGGCCCTCCGGGAACTCGTAGATGTCGGTCTCGTCGCGGTCGTACTCGAACCAGCGGGCGCCCGCCGTCACCGACCATTCGTCGGTCAGGCTGTAGGTCAGCTCGCTGAAGACCGCCGACTGCTTGATCGTCTTGCGATAGGTGTTGCGGTAGGCGATATCGGTTTCCGGCAGCGGATACTGCACGTCGTAGCCGTAGTAAGCCGCCCAGTAGGCGTAGTAGTTGGCAGCCTCCCAGGCCGTGGTCGAGGTCAGGCTCGGGTTCAGCGCGCCGTAGAACCAGCGGTCGTAGAGGTCCTCGTAGTAGGCGCCGACCATCCACTGCAGGCGACTCTCGCCCTGCGAGGTCAGGCGTGCCTCGTAGGAACGGCGTTCCTGGACCTGGTAGTTGAAGATCGTGCCGAAGGTGTAGTCGGAGTCGTACAGCGGGTAGTAGGCGCCCCAGTAGGCGTCTTTCCACTGCTCGTACGCCATGTTGTCCCATTCGTAGGTGATGTCGCGGCTGTAGTCCGCGGCCGTGACCGTGAACTCGGCGAAGCCGAGATCGCCCGTGAAGGACAGCGCGGTCTGGTACCAGTCGTCCTCGCGATACTCGTCGAAGAAGCGCGCGATCTGGTACTCGCCGAGCGCCGCGTCCGTCTCCCAGGCGCCGGTCGCGCGGCTGTTCTGCGCAATGTGCGTCGCCAGTACTTCCCAGCGGTCGCTGATGTTCCACAACACGGCAACACGGCCGCCGATCGTCCGGTAGTCGTTGAAGTCTTCCTCGACGACGTCCAGGTTGGTCCGGCCGCTGACCAGGTCGGTGCCGAGCACGTTGTCGACGTAGCCGCCGTCCTGCGTCGTGAAACCGACGACGCGCAGCGCGACGCGATCTTCCACCAGCGGCAGGTTCAGGTGCCCGTTCAGGTCGTAGCTCGCCTCGCCGCCCCTCGTCGTACCGAGCGTGCCGGTGATCTTGCCGGTCGTGCCGAGGTAATTCGGCTTGTTCGTGATGATGCGCAGCGTGCCGGACTGCGAACTGGACCCGAACAGCGTGCCCTGCGGGCCGGGCAGCGATTCGATGCGCGCGATGTCCACCATGCGCACGTCGACCTGCTGCGAGATCGAGGTCATCGGCTGCTCGTCGAGGTAGACGGCGACCGGGCTGTCCGTGCGGTACTCGGACGAGCCGGTCGAGATGCCGCGCATGACCAGTGAATTGCGTCCCGGCATCAGGTTTACGAGGTTCATGCTCGGCAGGGACTTCATGTAGTCTTCCATGTTCTGGAAGGCCTGCCGTTCGATGTCCTCGGTCGTGAACGCGGTGATGCTCTGCGCGACATCCTGCAGGGTGGTCGCGCGGCGCGTCGCGGTGACGATGACCTCTTCGAGGCGATCCTCGTCGTCCGCGACCTGTGCATGGGCCGGGTTCAGCGCGGTCATCACGGCAATCGCCAGCGGCGACAGCCGGCCCGGCAGCGACGTGCCGGTCGGGTGACAGTTGACTGCGCGGTCCTCGCCTTGCTCTAGCGTTCCGTTCATCGCTCCCCCCGGAGTCACCGGCCCCGGAGACCGGCTGCAGTACTCGTCGCTTTCATTTTGCGCCGCGGGCAGCGGAATGTCAGGCGCGGGACCACGATATGGAATTGCAACCCGCCTGCACGCCGTGATCACTCGGACCGATCGGCCGCGATACTGAACGGCGGCGACTCGGCCAGCACGCGGTAACCATCGTCCTCGAGCAGGCGCGCGAGGTAGCGGCCGGGCGGCAGCGGCCACGGGCCCGCGGCATTGTCGGCGGTCAGCGTCACCGTACCGTCGATGCGGGCACCCGCGTGCCGCCAGGCGAGGTAGTCGTCGTTCGCGCTCGCGTCGGCGGCGTAGATCGCGATCCAGTCGTAACGATTGCCGGGCGCGTTGCGAAAGCGGACGCGCAGCGGTTCGCCGCTCGCCGGCTGCGCGTCGGCGAGCCCGACACAGGGTCGCGCGTCCGCCGCAACGACGGCGAGTGACGCGCTTGCAACGGGCCGGCCGTTCGCGTCCTCGAGCAGCAGGTCGTAGCGGCCGGCATCGAGAGTCAGCGCCAGCGTGCCGCTCTCTGTGGCGAGCGCTTGTTCGCGGATCTCGGCGCCCGCACGGCGGACCCGCAGCCGGCCGGCCTCGCTCGAGTTGCGCCAGCGCACCGGCATCGGCCGGCCGGCCGCGGCACGCGGCAGCACCGCTGCGACGAAGGGCGGCAGTTCCACCGCCTCGACCCGCAGGTCGACGACCACGGCGCGATGATCGCTCGGCCACGGATCGATCTCGACCTCCGCCGCGCCGCGCTCGCCCACGATGCGCACGTCCGCGACCTGCACCGCGCCCGCCACGTGCACGGCGTCGATGCGGCTCTGCCAGTCGCTGCCGGGACCCGGGTTGTAGTCGGCGATGCGCGGCCGCGCAGCCCACCAAGTGAAGCCGGGCGCCGTGACGACGTCCGGATGGCGGCTGCGCCAGGCATCGCGGAAACCGGCCTCGGCCAGCGCCAGCGACACCGGCCATGTGAGCGCGTAGCGGCGCTCGGGCCAGCGCTCGAGCGCGCTCTTCGTCCAGTCCAGGTGCGACGGTGCATTGAAATCGCCGGCCACGATGACCGGCACGCCGGCGGCAACCAGCGGGGCCAGCGCGTCGATATAGGGCCGGATCGCCGGCAGCCGCAGCCGGCGCTCGAGCGCGAGCACCTCGCCGGCCGGCCGCCCGGCCCGGACGAGGTCTTCGCCGTAGGGGTCCGAGGGCAGGTGCACGTTCGCGAGCGCCACGCCGTATCCCGGGCGGGTCTCGACCCACAGCCAGCGCGGGTCGGCATCCGGTTCGATCAACGGGAAGCGCGACACGACATGATGCGCGGGATGCTGCTCCCAGCCGAGTTCGCCGGCGAGGCGCGCGAGATTGCCCTCGGCCTCCTGCACGGCAACGACGTCGGGATCCGCGGCACGGATGGCCGCGACGACCTGCGCGAAGGAGACGTGCGTGCCGCCCCACTCGATATTGAAGCTCATGACGCGCAGCGGCTCGGCCGTTTCCGCCGTAGCCGGACCCGCGAGCAGGGTCGCGCAGACCAGCGGCAGGCTGGCCCGCCGCAGGCTGCGACGCAGTGCTGCGACTGCGAGCGCTTTGCGCGCTTCGCCAATGCCGGCCATCATGCGCGTCGGGATCGTCACCGGGAACGTGCCATGCAATCGAGCCTCCGTCTGCCCGCCGCCGCCAGGATCCTGGCGGCGATCGCCATCTTCGCCGTCACTGCCTGCGCAGACCCGCCGGCCGACGACCGCTCCGCCCGGGTCGATGCGCTGTTCGCGCGGTTTCAGGGCGGCGTGCAGCCGGGCGTGGCGGTACTCGTCGTCGCTGACGGCGAGGTACTGCACGAGCGTACCTATGGCTACGCGGACCTCGCCGCTGAGCGGCGCCTGGCGCCCAGCTCTCGCTTCCGCCTCGCGTCGGTCAGCAAGCAGTTTACGACCATGGCCGTGATGATGCTCGCGGAAGACGGGACCCTCGGCTACGACGACCGCCTTGCTGAATGGCTGCCCGATCTCGCGGCTTACGAAGGGGTGACGATCCGGCACCTGATGCAGCATACCGCCGGCCTGCCGGACTACTACGACACGGTCGCGGACGATGCCGAGCGACTGTCGAACGCGGACGTCGAACGGCTGCTCGCGAAGCTCTCCGCCCCGGTCTTCGCGCCCGGCAGCCGTTACGAATACAGCAATTCCGCGTACGAGATGCTCGCGAATATCGTCGAGCGCGCCTCGGGCATGGGCTTCGCCGAGTTCATGCGCGAGCGCATCTTCGAGCCGCTCGGCATGCACGGTACGCTGGTTCACGATCACCGCTGGCCCACGGTAGACGAACGCGTGCTCGGCTATTCGCCGACGGACGATGGCTACGCGCTCGACGACGGGAGCCCGCTGAACGGCATCATAGGCTCCGGCAGCATGTACGCCCCGCTCGCAGACTTTCGCCACTGGGACCGCGCGTTGCGCGAGAACCTGCTGGTCAGTCGTGCAACGCTCGAGCAGGCCTGGACGCCGGCGGTGACAACGGACGGCGCGTCGACCGGCTATGGCTACGGCTGGGACGTCGGCGAGCACGCGGGCCACCGGCGCGTCGCTCACGGCGGCAGCTGGGTCGGTTTTCGCACGCACATCGCGCATTTCCCCGACAATGGACTGACCATTGTCGTACTTGCCAATCGCTCCGACGTAGCACCGGGCGAGTTCGTTGACGCGCTGAGCGAGATTTACCTGCCCGGGCCGTGATCGGAGCGCAGCAGGCGCAGCAGCGAAGCGGCCATCAGCACGCCTACCAGCATCAGCGGCAACGACACGACGACCGTCGCCGACAGGATCACGCGCAGTCCGCCGTCGATGAACATCAGCGTTATCGGCAGCACGCCGAGTGCACAGGCCCAGAAAACCCGGTTCCAGCGCGCAGGGTTCTCGCCGGCCTCGAGCCGCCGCGTCGAGACGGAAGCCAGCGTGTAGGAAGCGGAGTCGTAAGTGGTCGCGAGAAAAATCACGGACACGACGAAAAACGCGGCGAGCGCGAGCTGACCCAGCGGCAGCGACTGGAAGACGGCGGCAATCGCAGCGGGCTCGCCGATCTCGCGGATCAACCCGGTTACCGACAGCGACTCGCTCAGCTCGAGGTGCAGGGCGTAGTTGCCGAAGACGATGAAAAAGGCAGCCGCGCCAAGGCTGCCGAATACGAGCATCCCGGACACGACCTGGCGTATGGTCCGACCGCGCGAGATTCGCGTGACGAATATGCCGACGAAGGGACCATAGGCAATCCACCATGCCCAGTAGAACACGGTCCAACTCTCGACGAACCCCGAGTCCGCCACCGGGTCGGTCCAGGTATTCAAGCGGATAAAATTCTGCAGAACGAGCCCGGCGCTGTTCAGCCCGACCTTGAGGATGAAGATGGTCGGCCCGACTGCGAGAACGAAGAACAGCAGCGCGAATGCCACGATCATGTTCCAGTCGGCGAGCCGCCGAAAGCCACCGTGCAAGCCGATCCAGGCGCTGGTGCCGAAGATCGCGATGCACATCAGCACCATGCTGACCTCGAGCACGAAGTCGTGTTCGAGCCCGGTGAGCCCCGCAAAGCTCGCCGCTATCATCGGCGTCGACAGGCCGAGCGACGTGCCGGTCCCGCCGACCAGGTTCAGCATGTACAGGAAATCGACGAAGCGGCCGCGGCGACTGTTGACGCCGCCCGGCAGGAACGCGATGCAGGCTGTTGACAGGCGCAGGTAGGGAACGCGGCGAACGTAGTACGGATACGCGATCGCAATTGCCGGCAGGCAAAACAGCGCCCAGCCGGTGATGCCCCAGTGAAACAGCCCGTATGCAGCTGCCCATTCGACGGCAGCGGGTGAGCCCGCCTCCAGCCCGAACGGCGGTGCCTGGATGTAGTACGCCCACTCGACGACCGCCCAGTACAGCAGTCCCGCGCCGACGCCGGCGCAGAACAACATCGCGACCCAGGTATGCGTCGGGAACTCGACGTGGTCGCCCGCTCGGCCGAGCACGACGCTGCCAAAACGGCCGAGCGCGAGATACAGCAGGAACAGCAGCGACGCGAGCCCGTACAGCAGGTAGGCCACGCCGAAGCGCGCCGTGATCGCGTCGTAGCCAGCCGTGATCAGTGCGCCGGCCTGCTCGTGGAAAAAAACGATCGGCAGGCAGCCGAGCGCGATGACGCCGACGATAGCCAGGAAGAGCGTCCAGTCGGTCCGCCTGCCGGTCTCCGCGTCAGCTTGCATCGCTCACTCCGGCACCTGCGGGAATCCTGGCGGCGCCTTCCGGACCGCGGTGCGCGGCGAAACCGCTACGGCCGGCGGCACCGCGCTTCACTCCGTATCGACGACGACGCAGCCGCGCAGGCGGCCCGACTCGATCGCCTCGTGCGCCGCCGCTATCTCGTTCAGCTCGTAACGGCGTGCTACGCGGTGCACCAGCGCCGACGACTCCAGCGCCTCGTTGATGTCACGGATAGCCTGCGACTTCGCCGCTTCCGGCATTGCGTAGACGATGACGAAACGCACGGTCAGGTCCTGGTACATCATGCGAAGGAATGGCAGCTTGGGTTCCGTCACCTGCGTGGACGAGTAGGTCGCGATCGTCCCGCCCGTTCGCAGAACCTCGAGCACTTCGGGAAGGTTTGCGCCGAATTCCACGTCGACGACCCGGTCGATCCGATTTCCCTGTGTCGCGTCCAGCAGCGCCCGCGACCAGCCCGCCTCGCGGTGATTGACGACCGCGTCGGCGCCGATGCCGCGGCAGGCGTCTGCGTCGTCGTTCGTACTCGCGCTCGCTATGACCGTTGCGCCGGCGCGCTTTGCCCACTGGATCGCGTACCAGCCGACCCGCCCCGCGCCGCCGGTGACCAGCACGGTCTGGCCGGCGACGGGGCCGTCCGCATGCACGCAGCGGTGCGCCGTCATGGCGGGTATGCCGAGGCAGGCGCCGACGTCGAAGCTGGCCGGCGCCGGCAGCGGCGGCGCGCGGCGTTCGTCGATCGCGACCAGGCCGGCAGCGGTGCCGTGGCGCCGGCCGTATTGCGCCTGGTAGACCCAGACCCGCTCGCCGACGCGCCGTTCCGCCACGCCGGCGCCGACGGCCTCGATGACGCCGGCGCCGTCGCTGTGCGGGATCACCAGGCCGTCTTCGAGCAGGTTCGGAAACGAGCCTGCCCGCTTCTTGACGTCGGACGGGTTCACGCCGGACGTCGCCAGCCTGACCAGTACCTCGCCCTGCCGCGGCACCGGGTCGGGCTGTTCGCCGACCTCGAGTACATCGCCTGCTTTGCCGAAAGATTCGAACCATGCCGCCCGCATGCGTTACCCCCGTCGTCAGTCGTCAAGCCAGTTGGACAGGCCTTCCGTATGGCCGTCGATGCCGATCGCCTGTCCCGAGATGCTGCGCCCCGCCTCCGAGGCCAGGAAATATGCGAGCCCGGCCACCTCCTGCGCGTCGACGAACAACCGCATCGAGCTCTGCCGCGCGTAGATCTTGCGAATGTCTTCAGCGCGCATGCCGCGCGCGGCCGCGTCGCGCTCGATGACGCCGTCGATGCGCGGTCCGCTGACGCTGCCGGGGCAGATTGCGTTGACGCGAATCGCGTGCGGCCCGAGTTCCATCGCGAGCGTCTTCGTAAAACCGATCAGCGCCCACTTGCAGGCCGTGTACGGGGCGCGCAGCGGAAAGCCGAAGAATGCGGCGTTGGACGCGGTCACCAGGATCGAGCCGCCGCCCGCGCTCTTCAGCAGCGGCACGGCGCGGCGCACGCAGTAGAAGTGCCCGTTCAGATCGACGTCGACGGTGCGTCGCCAGTCCGCGGGCTCGATGTCCTCGACCGGCGCCGTCGGCCCGGCAATGCCGGCATTGCAGACCAGCGCATCGAGCCGGCCACAGTCGGCCACGAGCGCATCGAACCAGGCGTCGACCGCCTCGGCATCGGCGACGTCCGCCGTTCGCGCGATGATCCCGCTGCCGTCGCCGACCACGGACTCGACCGCCGCCGGGTCCGCGTCGCAGACGGCAACCCGCCAGCCCTGCCCGCGAAAGTGCCGCGCCATGACCAGGCCGATACCGGACGCGGCACCGCTGATCGCGACGACAGGCGCCTCGCTCAAGGCACCGGAGCCCGGTTCAGTCGGCCGCGAAGCAGTAGAACAGCCCGTCGCCGCCGGTGCCGACCAGCGCTTCCTGGCTGCAGCCGCGTGACGGGTGCGCCGCGTTCCACGGACTGCCGTGGGTCGTGAAGCGGTAGCGGTCGTGGTGACCGACCATGGCGGAACCCTCGTCCGAGGACGTCCAGTTGCCGCAGGTGCGGTCCTCGCCCGGCGGGAAGGCCGTGCCGTCGAGCTGCGTTCCGGTCAGGATGTCGTGGCGATTCGGGTCGTCGCCCATTGCCCGCGAATTGACCGTGTCGCCGTGCTCGTCGAGCGCGTGCTCGTAATCGAGATTCGCGTTGTTGTAGTGGAGGTCGTCGACGTTCTCGGCGATGACGTCGCCCTTCGCGTTGGCCCACGGGCCGCTGCCGATGCGATCGCGCGCGTTGACCGCCGCCGTCGTGCCGCTCGCCTGGGTGCTCAGGTAGGCGCGCCACTCGCGCTGCCCCGCGCCGACCTTGTCGGCCAGTGCCTGGCAGTGCGCGTCGGCGCCGGCGAGGCCGCCGAGGTCGCCGCCCGCGCCGGGGCCCTCGCTGGTGACGAAGAAACCGAGCGGAAGTGCCTCGTCCTGTGCCGCGAGCCAGGCCGGCAGCACGAGGCTGCCGGCAATGACCATCCCGGTCAGCATGATCCGTGTACGCATCGATTTCCCCCTCGGTCCCGCCTGTCGGCAGTCTAGAACATTTGGGGGTGGCGCGGGAGGCGCCGCGCGCCTCGACTCAGCAGCCGCCGGTATTCGGGCCGAAGATTCGCGGCACGGGTATGCCGGGCGGAACCGAGCGCACCCAGACGAACCCGCAGCTCACCCAGCTCGGCACGTTATTGGCCTGCACGACGATCGCGACGTTGCCGAACACGGTGACCTGGAAGTCGCCGCCACCGTCGAGCTGCGATGCGAGCAGCATGCCGGGCGCGTCCGGGTAACCGTTGAACATCGTGATGTTCGCGCCATCCATCTGGACCGGTGCGTTCGGGCCGGCCGGGTTGATTAGCGAGAGTCCGTGCGCCATGGCGTTGGCGCTTCTCGTACTGCCGATCATGCCGCGCAGGGCTGCTTCGCGAGCCTCGCCGCCCAGGTCCGCGAAGCGCGGGATGGCGAAGGCCGCCAGCACGCCGAGCAGCGCCAGGACGACGACCAGCTCGATCAGCGTGAAACCCTCAGTGCGGACAGAGACTTGCATCCACCGAGCATAGGCATTCGCGGCCCCGGTCGATGCGATACGGCGCACATTTTGGCTGGGCGGCCTCAGCTCTCCTGCTGCACCGTGACCGGCGTCTTCATGATCACTTCGCGGTGCGGGAACGGGATGTTGATGCCGTGTTCCTTGAACGTATCCCAGAGCGCGAGCAGCACCTTGCCGCGGATGTTCGTGAGGCCCTGCTGCGGGTCGCGGATCCAGAAGCGCAGCAGGAAATTGATCGACGAATCGCCGAATTCGGTCATCCAGCAGACCGGCGTGTTGCGGCTGGAGTCGACCCGGTCGACGCCGCTGGCGGCCTCGATTGCGAGGCGCGTGACCTCGTGCGGGTCCGACGAGTAGGAGACGCCGAACGGCACGTCGAGGCGTACGTACTCATCCGAGAAGGACCAGTTGATCACTTCGCGGGTGATGAAATCCTCGTTCGGGATCAGGAATTCTCGGCCGTCGCGCGTGACGACCGAGACGAAACGCGCCCGCAGCTCGCGAATCCAGCCGAAGGTCTCGCCGAGCGAGATCGTGTCGCCGGGTTTGATGGACTGATCGAGCAGGATGATGATGCCGGAGATGAAGTTCGACACGACTTTCTGCAGGCCGAAGCCGATGCCGACGCCGACGGCGCCGGACAGCACCGTCAGCGCGGTCAGGTTGATGCCGAGGCTCGACATCGCAATCAGCACGCCGAAAACCAGCAGCGCAATGCGCGCGATCTTGCCAATCAGCACGCGCAGTGACGGCGTCAGTTCGTCGACGCGCTGCACGCGCTGATCGAGGAAGTTACCGAGCGTCAGCGCGATCCACAGCGTCACGCCGAGAAACAGGACCCCCTTGATCAGCCCGAGCAGCGACAGCGAAGTGTCACCGATATCGAACTTGGCCCCGGCGAGCATGCCCGCAATGTCGTCGGACACCCCGAGGATGACGGCGGCGACGTAGGCCCAGGCGACGACGCTGAAGATCTTGCCGAGCGTGCGGCTGCGAATGACGTGCGAAATCACCGAGATCAGCAGCCAGGCTGCCGACAGCAGCATGACGCTGTAGACCAGGTAGTTCGTCTCCGGCATGGGCAGGACGCCGGTGATGACGTAGGCGACGCCGAGCAGGGCTGCGAAAAACACCCACTCCATCCGCCGCAGGAACGCGACGATCAGGCGCAGCAGCCCGGGCATGCCCTTGATGCGCCGCGCCTGCGCCTCGAGCGCCGGCTCCACGCGGCGGGACAACAACAGGGCAATCGGGAACAGCACGACGAGAATGCCGATCTGGATCAGGATCGACGGCTGCTTGAGAAACTCCCACGCGAGCAGCGCGTATTCCGTGGCACGGGCGATGAGCTGTTCCAAGCGTCCTCCGGGGCGGTGCGGGCGGGCGACGTTCGACTATACCACCGGTTCGCGCGGTGCCTGGCGCGGCGCTCAGGCGAACAGCAGCGATAGCAGCAAGTGGGCGGGAAGCTGCAGCGCGAGCGGCATTGCCAGCATCAGCACGGTCATGTGTCTGACCGGCGACAGGTCGCGGCCCATCTGCAGCGGCAACCGGTAGACGTGGTTGATATTGACAGCGGGCTTCGTCAGCAGCCGCGTGAGCAGCAGCAGCAGCCAGGTCAGCAGCACCACCCGGGGATACACCGCGGCGTCGTAGCCGAGCCGCCAAGGCGCCCAGAGCAGCATGGCGAGCAACGGCACGTGGAATAACGACACTGCCCGCAGCCACAGCGGACTCTGCTCTTCGAACATGTAGTCGGCGATCCCGGTCAGTCGTGGCAGCCCGGTCAGGCGGCCGAAGAAACTCACGCTCCACAGGAGTTCCGGCACCAGCACCGCGCAGGCCAGCAGGCTGACGACGAAGCTGCTCTCGAGCCAGAGCCCGGGCACGAGGCCGAGCAGCGCGATGTCCGAGAACCACAGGAAGTTCGCCGGCCCGCGCTTTGCCCAGTAGACGACGACGATCGCGAGCGTCATCGCGGTCCAGCCGAGCTTCAGCCAGAGCGGCACGATGTCCCCGCGCAGCAACCAGTCGATGTCCACCGTTCCCCCGCGCCGTCGAGACTGCCGCCATCGTCGCCCGCGCCGCGACCCGATGCCAGCCCGGCTGTTTCACGGGTGCAGGGGCGCCTGTTTCACGAAACTGGCCAGCTGCTCCAGTAAATGCTAATATTTTTGTGTTTTCAATAACATACAAGGAGTGTATTGATGCAGCATCGCAAGGTACTGTTCGTGCTGACCGGACATGACCGGCTCGGGAAGGCCGGCGATACGTCGGCCGACAAGACCGGATTCCACCTCGCCGAGGCGGCCCGCCCCTGGGACGTGTTGAGCGAGGCCGGGTACACGGTGGACTTCGCGACGCCCGCCGGCGGCGCGGCACCGATCGACCCGTCCAGCCGCGACCTCGACGACGCGGACAACGCGAAATTCATGCGCGACGAGCGCGTGAAAAAGCAGCTCGAGGACACGCCGGCTCTCGTCAAGCTCGACCTGTCGCAGTACGCGGCACTGTATTTCCCGGGCGGCCACGGCACGATGTGGGACCTGCCGGACAATGACGACGTCCAGCGCGCCGCGCGCGAGATGTACGAAGACGGCAAGGTCGTCGCGGCCGTCTGTCACGGCCCGGCCGCGCTGGTCAACGTCAAGCTGAGCGACGACCGCTGGCTGGTCGACGGCAAGACGCTCTCGGTGTTCACCGACGCCGAGGAGAAGGCGGTCGAGAAGGACTCGATCGTGCCGTTCCTGCTCGGCAGCAAGCTGGCGGAGCGCGGCGCGAAGCTCGCAGAAGCCGACAACTTCGAGAAATCCGTCTCCGTCGACGGCCGCCTGGTCACCGGCCAGAACCCGGCCTCGGCGCGCGGCGTCGGCGAGGCGATTCGCGACCTGCTGAAAGAGCAGCGCGCGAAAGCCGCTTAAGACCCGCAGCGCGGATCCGTTGCGCGAAAAAGCCCCTCTCCGGAGGGGCTTTTTTTTGCGCTTGCGCCGGTCGTGCGCTGCCGGCCGCGGAGTCGGCCGCTCAGAAAACCCCCGCGTCCAGCCCGGCCGCGAGCGTCATCGCGAGTTCCGCCACCGCGGGCTCGAACCCGGCGCGGTAGTCGCCGCGCAGGATCAGCGGCTCGTCGACCGCGCGCCAGCGCAGGCCCGTGGTGATCCGCGTGATCGCCTCGCGCGTGCCGCGGCCGTCCTCGCCTGCGCGGATGTAGAGCGCGAACGGCAGCCCCTGCTTGCTCTCGAGGCAGGGGTAGTAGACGCGCTCGAAAAAATCCTTCGTGCGACCGGCCATGTAGCCGAAGTTCTCGGTCGTGCCCAGCAGCAGGCCGTCGCACCAGTCGACGTCGGTCGCGCCGGCGTCGAGCGGCGCGAGGCAGCGGAGCTCGAGGTCGTCGAGACCGAGCGAGCCGATGCCGTCCAGCGCCGCATCGCGCAGCCTGCGCGTGTTGCCCGAGGGGCAGTGGCAGACGGCGAGCAGCCGCGTCATCGCCGGGGGCCCCCGACCGTCCAGGCGCGCGGACGCGGCCGGCTCACCGGGTAAGCTCGGCGCGGGCGGCCGCGAGCCGGCCGTCGAGGAACTCGAGCGCGGCGGCGAAATCGTGGCTGTCCGGGTTGCGGTGCGTCATCTTCGGAATGACCATCAGCAGGCTGCCGTCGACGCCATGGTCCAGGTAGTTGCGGAAGGCCTTCCGGGTCGGTTCCTCGGCCTGGTCCCAGGTCCCCGTCACGAACACGAAGCGGTTTTTGCGAAACTCGTCGAGATCGCGCGGCGGGTGCCGGTCGAGCGGATCGATGCCGCAGTTGTAGATGGCGCCGCGGAACACGCCCGGGTAGTCGGCCGCGACGCGGCCGGCCATCTTGCCGCCGCCGGACAGGCCGGTGACGTAGAAGCGTTCGGCGTCGACGGCATAGTGCCGCGCTACGACCCGCGGCGCGAGCAGGGCCAGCACGGCGCGCCGGCCGCTGAATACGCGGTTGCCGGCGTCGCTGGCGCCGATCCAGACCAGGTTCTTCGCATCCAGGATCTCGCGCCAGCCGGGCGGTATTTCGCCGGATGACGTCGGGCTGATGTAGACGACGACGCCGGGAGGATCGGCCGGATCGTAAGCGGGTGGCACGTAGAGCTCCCAGCTCAGCGGCTCGTCGGATTCGACAACGCCTGCGACGGCCCGCGCCGCGTCCGGCCCGGCGATCTCGGTCAGCGTGTAGCCCAGTGCGAACTCGCCGGTACGCGGTGCGTCGTCCGCGGCGGTCGCAATGCAGGGCAGAAGCAGCACGAGCACGGCTTTCATGTACTTTCGGACTCCGCGGCGGCACCGGGGTTCGCCCGGCCCCGGACATTGTGCCGCATCGCGCAGGCGACGCGCTCGCTGCCGCGTGCGAGTGGCGCGATCCTGTGCCGCGGCGGTATCTTCCGCTTGCGGAAACCAGGACCAGGAGGTAATCACCATCGACGCCCAGGATGCGCTGTTCCGGCTCGGCGCGGCACTCGCGATCGGTCTGCTCATCGGCATCGAACGCGGCTTCCGCGAACGCGAGGCGCCGGAAGGTCGGCGCGTCGCCGGCTTGCGCACGTTCGGACTGATCGGGTTGTTCGGCGGCGTCGCCGCGCTGCTCGCCGAGCGCCTCGGCGCGCTCGCTCTAGGCTTCGGCTTTCTCGCGCTCGCCGCCGTGCTGGTGACGGCGTACCTCGGCAAGCAGAAGCGCAGCGAGGACGTCGGCATCACGAGCCTGGTCGCGGCGCTGCTGGTGTTCGTGCTCGGCGCCCTGTGCGTCGCCGGCAATGTCCTGTCTGCGGGCTCTGCGGCGGTCGCGACTGCGCTGATCCTGAACTACAAGCCCGGGCTGCATCGCTTTGTCAGCGTCCTTTCGCAGCGCGAACTCGATGCAGGCCTGCAGCTGCTGCTGATCTCGGTCGTCCTGCTGCCAGTGCTGCCGGACGAGGGTTACGGGCCCTGGCAGGCACTGAATCCCTACATCATCTGGTGGATGGTCGTGCTGATAGCGCTGCTGTCTTTCGCAGGTTACGTTGCGGTGCGCCTCGGAGGTGTCGAGCGCGGTGTGGTCTTCACCGGCCTGCTGGGCGGGCTTGCCTCGTCGACAGCAGTCACGCTGCACCTGTCGCGCGCGGCGCGCGACGAGCAGGGGCTCGAGCGCACGCTGGCTGCGGGCACCCTGCTTGCCTGCGGCACGATGCTGCCGCGCATGCTGCTGGTCGCTACTGTCGTCAACCCGGCGCTGCTGAAGTCCCTGCTCGCGCCGGCGCTGGCAATGGCGGTGATTGTTTACGCGCCGGCCATCGCCTACGCGCGCACGCCGGTCGCGCGCGACTTCGAATTGCGCGGGTCGCTGAAAAACCCGCTGGACCTGCGTTCCGCACTGGGCTTCGGCGCGTTGCTCGCCGCGATCATGCTGGCCGGGCGCGCGCTCGAGGAGTGGACCGGCGACGCCGGCTTGCTGGCGCTCGCAGCGACATCCGGCATCAGCGACGTCGACGCGATCACGCTGTCATTCGCACAGATGAGCGCACAAGCGGATACGGGCGGGGTCTTCGTCGCCGGCATCGTGCTGGCGGCGGCCGTCAACTCGGTTACGAAAGCCGCCATGAGCTTCTTCATCGGCGGGCGCGCGATCGGACTGCGCGTCGGGCTGCCGCTCGTCGCCGCCGCCGCCACCGGCCTGCTCATCGCGCTCCTGTAGCGAGTGCCGCAGGCGTCAACCCGCGCGCCGCTCGCGCTTGTTGGCCTCTGCCGTGCGCATCGCCTGCTCGAGGTCGCGTATCGTCATGGGCTTCGGCAGCAGCCCGGCCGCCCCCACGCTGCGGGCGAGGGCCCGCGCATCCGGGGTCGCGTAGCCCGTGGACAGGTAGGCGACCAGGTGCGGGTACTCGCGTCGGCACATCTCGATGATCTCGCTGCCCGACATGCCGGGCATCGAGTAGTCGCTGATGACGACGTCGAGTTCACTGCCGTGTTCGCCGAGGATGCCGGCCACGCGGGTCGGGTCGTTGCAGGTCAGGCAGCGGTGCCCGAGCCGCCGCAGCATGCGCGCGACGATGTCCAGCAGCTGCTCGTGGTCATCGATCAGCAGCACGCGCAGCCTCGACTCCGGGTCGCGGTCCGGCGCGAGCGGCGAGCTGGGTGCGACGTCGGCCACGCGCGCGGCCGTCGAAGCATCTGCAAGCGGCAGGTAGATGTCGAAGCGCGTACCCTGCCCGGCCTGGGAATTGACCCTGATCGCGCCGTCGTGCTCGGTCACGACGCCGTGCACGATCGACAGGCCGATCCCGCTGCCGAGCTGCTTGCTCGTGTAGAACGGCTCGAACACGCGCGGCAGGGAATCGTCCGGGATCCCGGGGCCCGTGTCCTCTATGCGAATTCTTGCGTAGTCGCGCGGCTCGACCCGGCCGACATCGAGAGCCTCGGCAACGACTGGCCGCATGCACTCCAGGGAAACGCGCACGCTACCTGCCTCCCCGATCGCCTCCACCGCGTTCGTCAGCAGGTTGATCAGCGCCTGCTCGACGCGCTCGCCGTCGCCGCTGATGACGGCCGCGCCCTCGCCGTCGGGCAGGTCCAGCTGCAGGTCGATACCGGCGGGCAGCGTCGCCGCGATGTGCTCGACACTGGCGCGCAGTGACCGGAGCAGATCGACGTCCGTCTTCTGCTCGGCCGACTGGCGGCTGAAAGTCAGGATGCGACGCACGAGCAGCCGCGCCCTGTCGGTGGCTTCGCGCAGCCGGCCGTTCAGCTCGCGCGCCGCCGCGTTGTCGCCCAGTTCCGCGGCCTGCAGGTCGACGAGCCCCGTGAGCACGCCGAGGACGTTGTTGAAATCGTGGGCGATGCCGGCCGCGAGCGTGCCGAGCGATTCCATTTTTTGCCGCTGCCGGAGCTGCTCGCCACGCTCCGCACGCTTCTTCTCACGGCGCTTGCGGTCGCGAATGTCGCGGCTGACACCGACCAGCCGCAGCGGCCGGCCGTCCTCGTCCCGGAACACCTGCAGCGACACTTCGACCGGCGCCGTGCCGCCCGCCTTGTGCCGGTGCTCGAGCTCGAAGACGGCGGTGTCGCGGGCCTCGGCGACCTGCCGTTCCATGCGATCGAGCGACGCCGGCGGCAGGATCTGCTCCGCCGGCAGCTCGACGAACTCGCCGACCCGGTAGCCGGTCAGCGCCTCGATCGCCGGGCTGCAGTAGGTGAAAGCGCGGCGCTCCACGTCCCAGGTCCAGATCACGTCCGCGCTGGTCTCGGCGACCAGCCGGTACTTCGCCTCGTTCTCGCGCGCGATGCGCTCGCGTTCGGCAAGCGCGCGCGAGGCTCGGCGGTTCAGCTGCAGCAAGCCGGTCAGCAGCGCGATGACGAGCAAAAGCAGGGCCAGCGTCGCCAGCGAGACGACGACGAGCGCCGGGTTCGTCTCCCACAGGCCCGGCGTGCGATTGACCAGGCGCACGGGAACGTCGAGCCGCGACAGGTCGAGCCCCCAGCGCTCGACCTGGGCGGCGTCGTAGACGGGGACCGCGATACTGACGATTTGGTTCGGCGGTTGCTCGCCGTCGAGAACCAGCCGGATCACGTCGCGCGCCCGCGACGCGTAGCCGGCGGCGCTGACCGTGCTGCCGCCGACGACGCCGGTACCGAGGGCAGCGTCCCAGAAGACGAAGGCCGGCACCGTCGCGGCCGCGAGCGTGCGCGCGAGCGAGCCGTCGGGAAACGACACGGCCTCCTCGCCGTAGGCCTCGGTCGCCAGCACGAAGGCCACGTCGCGCCCGGGCTCCAGCGCCGCAGCCGCGTCGCGCAGGTCGTTCGCCTGCATCGCGATGTGCAGTTCGTAGGCCTGGTCCGGGTAGTGATCGGCGACGAGTCGCTCCGCCAGCCGCGCGTAGCGGCGATCGTTGATGCCGCTGCCGGAGAGAAAGTGAATACGGCGATCGTCGCCAAGCAGCGTCCTTGCGTGGCCGATGGTTTCGCGGATCGCGTCGGCAGCGGGTGTCAGGATGCCCGTCGCGTTGTCGCGGCCGCGCAGCGCGTTCACGGTCGTATCGCGCGCGCCGATCGTCACGAGGTGCGCATCGGCGATGTCGAGCGGCTCCATGAACTCGCAGGCTGCGGGCATCACGCAGACGACGAAGTCGATGTCCTGCTCGATGATCAGCGCCTCGATGTGATTGGAAAAACGCTCGATCGGCGCCGGGTCGTCGTAGGAGTAGAACCCGAGAAACTGCTCGGCGAACTCGAAGGTGTAGCCTGGCAGGTCTGCGAGCGCGTTCTCCAGTTCGGCGCGCACCGACTTCTCCCAGATGGACGACGCCCAGACCCCGTGCACGAGCATGACGCGCGCGGTCGTGCGCTCCGCGGCTTGCGCGGAAGCGAGCGACAGGCTGACCAGCAGCCAGGCGACACAGGCTTTGATGGATTGTTGCAGCACGGCAGTCGCGAGGTCCCCGGGCACCGGCCCGAGCCGGGATTATCAATGATTTCGTGAGGTTGACCTGCCGATGTCACAGAAAGTTACGACCCGCCGCCAGCAGGAATGCCCCGGATCACGCAATCCGTCACAGAATTCGCGACAGGTCGTCACGCCTGTGACGACAGCGTGACGCTGCGATGGCTACGGCGTGTCGAGCATCTCGTAGGCGAGCCCGGCGTTTTCCTGCAGCCGCGCGAGCAGCGCGTCGCCCATCGCCGATGCGGGCGTCAGCACCCCGCCGGCGGAATCGAGCGCGTCCGCCGCCAGGCACACGGCACTTTCCGCGAGCATCTTGCTGGTCGAGCCGTAGCCAGGGTCGCGGTCGCCGGTGACGCGCGCGCGCAGGACCGTGCCGTCCGCCAGTTCGCCGAACAGCCGCAGGTCGAAGAAGCCGTTCTCGCGCGCCTCGCGATCGGGGCCCTCGCCAGGCTCCGGCAGCACGTAGCGCTCGAGCAGGCCGCGCGTGAAATCAAAACCGGCCGCCGTGACGAAGCCGCCGAGACCGACGGTCAGCGCGCCGGCCCTGAGCCAGCCGCCGGCGCCCCGGCCCATCAGCGTGGCTTCGCGGTAGCGGAAGTCCCGGCCGTACGGGTAGCCCATGAGTGCGTTGCTGCGGCGCACGACCTTGGTGTTGATGCCCGCCATGACGAAGGGCGCGGTCCACGCGCCGGCCAGCTCGTCGTAGCGCACGTCGCGCTGGTCGCGTTCATCGGGACCGTCGCGCTCGCCTTCCGGATTGAGGCCGTACGGGTCGGCCAGCACTTTTGCCACGGCACGGTCGGCACGCGCCTCGCGAATCAGGTTCGTCATGCTCGCGATCGTGCCGCCGCTCGGGCCACCGCGCATCGCCTTGACCAGCGTCGCGATCGAGCGGCAGTGGCTGCCGTGGCGCTGCATCGCCTGGCCTTGCAGGAAGTGCACGCCGATGTCCATCGGCACCGAGTCGAAGCCGCAGCAGTGCACGATGCGCGCGCCCTTCGCCGCCGCCGCTGCCTGGTGCCGGTCGATCATCTGCCGGATCCACTGCGGCTCGCCGGCCAGGTCGCAGTAATGCGTGCCGTGCTCGACGCAGGCCGCCACCAGTGGCGAACCGTACTTCGCGTACGGCCCGACGGTCGAGATCACGACGCGGGTCCGGGCGACCAGCGCGGCGAGTTTTGCCGCGTCGAAGCTGTCCGCCACCACCGACGGGAGCCCGGCGGCGCCGAGCGAGTCGCGGAGCGCATCGAGTTTGTCCTGGCTGCGGCCCGCGATCGCCCAGCGCAGCGTACCGTCGCTGCCGTAACGCTCGAGCAGGTACTCGGCGACGAGCGCGCCGGTGAAGCCGGTGGCTCCCCAGACGATGACGTCGAATTCGCGCGTGTTGTCGTTCACAGCATCGGCTCCTTCACGGCCTGCGCGCAGGCGGGCCATGCATCACGGTAGTGCGGCGAGCGCCGCCTGGTGGTCATCGACCAGCCGCTGCAGCGACTGCCGACCCGCTGCCTGCGCCTCGTCGAACGCCGCGTCGGCCGCGATTTTCGCGACGACTTCGTAGTAGCACTTTGTCTTCGGCTCGGTGCCGGACGGTCGCACGATGATGCGCGAGTCGTCGGCGAGCGTGTACACGAGCACGTCGCCCGGAGGGAATTCAAGCGCCTCGCGCCGCCCGTCGGCGAAGGCGAGGGTACCCGACGCCAGGTCCGCGACCGAAACCACGGCGCGACCCGCGATCTTTGTCGGCTGCGCGGAGCGCAGCCGGTCGGTAATGCCCGGCGCGTCGGCCTGCGTCGCGATGCTCCGCTGCGCCGACAGGTACAGCCCGTGGCGCCGGTACAGCGCCTCGAGTTCATCCAGCACGCTGCGGCCGTCCGCTGCGAATTCAGCCGCCATGCGCGTGAACGCGAGCAGCGCCGACAGCCCGTCCTTGTCGCGGACGACCTGCGGCAGCGCGTAGCCGAGCGCCTCCTCGTAGGCGAACAGGAAACGGTGCTCGTCGTCCTCGTGGCGCAGCCCGACGTTCGCCAGCCACTTGAAGCCCGTGAGCGTCTCGCAAAAGCGGGCGCCGGCAGCCGCGGCGATGCGCCCCAGCATGCGCGAGGACACCAGCGAGGCGCAGACGACGGGCGTGAACGCGTGGCGCCGCCCGAGCAGCCAGCTGCCGAGCAGCACGCCGACCTGGTCGCCGGTCAGCATTTCGTAGTCGCCGTCCGCGTTGCGCGCGGCGACCGCAAGCCGGTCCGCGTCCGGGTCGTTAGCGCAGGCAAGCGTCGCGCCATGCTCGCGCGCCAGCGCGAGCACGGCATCCATCGCGCCCGGTTCCTCCGGGTTCGGGAAAGCCACGGTCGGGAAGCGGCCGTCGGGCTCGTGCTGCGAGGCGACCGACGTGAATTCGCCGCCACCCGCCTCGCGCAGCAGTCGCCCGGCCAGCGCGGCGCCGACGCCGTGCAGGGCCGTGTAAGCGACGCTGACCTGCCGGGCGATGCCGGACGCCGCCGCGGCGACGCCTGCCTGCACGCGCGAGCAATAGCGGTCGACGAAGTCGTCGCCGAGCGACCGGACACGCCCGGACTGCCGCGCGTCGGCGAGCGACAGCCACGGAAGCTCCGTGGCTGCGGCGGCCTCGATGCAGCGCGCAATGCCGGCGTCGTGCGGCGGGATGATCTGCGCGCCGTTCTCCCAGTAGACCTTGTAGCCGTTGTACTCGGGCGGGTTGTGGCTCGCGGTGACGACGACGCCGGCGGCGGCGCCGAGTTCGAGCACGCCGAAGGCCGCGAGCGGCGTCGGCTGCGCTTCCGCCGTCAGGCAGACGCGCAGGCCGGCGCCCGCGAATACGCAGGCCGCATCCTCCGCGAAGCGGCGCGAGTCGGGACGGGCGTCGTAACTCAGCACGACCCCGCGGTCGGCCGCATCGTCGACCGTCTCGAGCAGGTAGCGCGCGAGGCCGGCCGAGGTCTCGCGGACGACCAGCCGGTTCATGCGCGCCGGGCCGGCGCCGACGATGCCGCGCAGTCCCGCGGTGCCGAACTGCAGGCGCCCCGAGAAGCGGGCGGCGAGTTCCTCGCGCGCGCCCGCGGCCAGCAGGCCTTCGAGTTCCGCGCGCGAGTCCGCGTCCGGATCGCGGCGCAGCCAGTCCCGGACGCACTCGTCCAGTTCGTCGTCGCTCAGCATGAACTCCCTTGCCGTTCGGTGTCCGGCCGCCGCTTCGCGGCCGGTCAGAATCCCGCGACGCCGCTCGGGTAAGCGGCCGCGTCGCCCTCGCTGTGGCCGTGCTGCTCGACGTGGCGGATTGCGTCTTCCATAATCGCGAGCGCTTCGCGCAGTACGGCCTCGTCCATGTTCAGCGCCGGGTACATGCGGATCGTGTCCTCGTGATCGGAGATCGCCCAGACGCCGTTCTCGAGCATTTTTCCGCGCACCGCGCGCGCCGTCCACCAGTCCTGCTCGTCCTCGCCGGCGTTGGCCGGCTTGCCGAAGCTGACGCCGAGCAGGAGCCCGTTGCCGCGCGCCTGGCGGACGATCTCGTAGCGTTCCCAGCCGGCCATGATGTCCGCCGCGACCTCGCCGAGCCTGCGGGCATGCTCGACGATGCCATCGCGCTCGTAGATCTCGAGCGTGCGGATCGCCGCCGCGCAGCCGGCCGGCGTGCCGGCGAAGGTCGAGCCCGACATGAAAGCCGTGTTGTCGCCCATGATCTCGTCGCGCGCGGAGATGCCGCACAGCGGCGCGATGCCGCCGGACAGGTTCTTGCCGTAGACGAGGATGTCCGGCACGACGCCGTAGTGCTCGATGCCCCACATGCGGCCGGTGCGGCCGAGCCCGGCGAGCACCTCGTCCGAAATCATGAGCCAGTCGTTGCGGTCGCAGATCTCGCGGATGCCCTCGAGAAAGCGCGTCGACGGTATCCAGTTGCCGCCCTCTGCCAGTCCCGGCTCGACCAGCACGGCCGCGATATTGTCGCGCGCGGCGATGCAGTCCGGGATGTGATTGTCGAGGTACCACAGGCAGTACTCGGTGTACTGCTCCTCGCTCATACCGGCCGGGATGCGTTCGCTGTACGGGTAAGGCGCCTTGATCACGCCGCCGCCCCAGCCCTCGAGGTAGGTGCCGTATTTCGAGTCCAGCCCGCTCAGGACCTTCGTCGCGAGTCCCATGCCGTGGTAGGAGGACGAGAAGGTGATCACGTAGCGCCGCTTCTTGTGCGTCAGCGCGAGGTGCACGGCGGCTTCCGCCGCCTCGGTGCCGGACACCTCGTAGCTGGTTCGCGGCAGCGCTCTATCCGGCATGATCTGCGCGAGCCGCTCGGCCAGGTCATAGCGCAGCGGGTGGTCGTAGTGGAAACCGTAGCGGCGGTTCGCGGCTTCGACCGCCTCGATCACTTCGGGATGGCAGTTGCCGAGCGGGTTCGTCGCCCAGCCGTTCTGGAAGTCGATGTAGCGCCGGCCGTCGAGGTCCCAGACGAAGTCGCCGCGCGCCCGGTCGATGACGATCTGCCGTACGGGCCGGAAGCCGCGGCGGCCGGCGCGTTCCATCTCGGCGTCGAAGCGCGCGCCGTTCTTGAACAACGGGATGCCGCGCTCGAGTGCGGCTCGGGTCTTCGGTCCGGGGAAACTTTCGCTCACGCTCTGCACCCTCGTCTGGACGGCCTGCCAGTTTGACACAGCGCGGAGCGCCGCAGAAGGCGCCGGCAGCCACGCTGCCGGCCCCTGCGTATAGGCACGGATGCGCGCATCGGGACGACTGACTAGCGTCAGTCGTCTGGCGGCGACCGGGAAAATGAATCCGTGCAGCGCTACGACGCCATCATCATCGGAGCCGGCCACAACGGCCTCGTGTGCGCAGCCCGTCTCGCGCGCGCCGGTCGACGCGTGCTCGTGCTCGAGGCGGCCGACCAGCCCGGCGGCCTGGCCGCGCGCCACGAGTTTCACCCGGGCTTCCGGGCATGCCCCGCACACACGGCGGCGCACTTCTCTGCCCGCATCGCGACGGATCTCGGCCTGTCAGGCGGCGCGCTACCGACAGCACCGCGCCTGGTCGGGCTTGCGAGCGACGGCGCGCACGTCGTCGTCGAGAACGGCGCGGTGACGGGCGTCGGGGCGGAAGATGCCGACGCGTTCCGCGAACTCGACGCCCTGCTCGATCGCTTCGCCGCGACGCTGGAGCCGTTCTGGGGCAGGACGATACCGCGCATCGGCGGGCCGCGGCTCGCGGACAAGCTGCCGTTTGCGCAGCTCGGCTTCGCGTTGCGCCGGCTCGGCCGGGAGCGACTGCACGAGTTCCTGCGGATTGCGGCGCTGCCGGCGCGCGACCTGCTCGACGAACGCTTCGAGCATCCGCTGCTGAAGGCAACGCTCGGCTGGGACGGCCTGGTCGGCTCGCGGATGGCGCCGCGCTCGCCGAACGGCGCCGTGCTGGCGATGCTCTACCGGCGCGGGCGCCAGGCCTGGGCGCCGTCGAAGCTGATCGACGCGCTCGTTGCAACGGCGACCTCGGCCGGCGCGGAGCTGCGCACCGGTACCCGGGTCACGCGCGTGCTGGTCGAAGGCGCGGCTGACGGCATCGCCGCGACCGGCGTGGAACTGGCCGACGGCGAGCAGCTCCGCGCGGACAGCGTCGTCAGCTCGGCGGACCCGCAGACCACGTTCCTGCGGCTCGTCGGGGTCCGGCATCTCGACGTCGGCTTCACGAACCGGATCCGCCGCCTGCGTGCCGGCGGGCTGGTCGCGAAACTGCACCTGGCGCTCGCCGAGGCGCCGCGGTTCACCGGGCTCGACTCGCCAGCCGGACGCCTGCTGACGGCACCGACGATGGACGCGATCGAGTTCGCGTTCGACGACGCCAAGTACGGCGGCGTCGCCGCGCAACCGGTGCTCGAGGTAGCGGTACCGAGCCTCGACGACGCGTCGCTCGCGCCCGCCGGCCAGCATGTCCTGTCCGCGCACGTGATGTACGTGCCGCACGCTCTCGAGGGCGGCTGGACGGACGCGGCGCGCGACGCGATCGCCGAACGCGCCATCGACGTGCTGGAGAGGCACGCACCCGGGCTGCGACGCTCGATCGTCGCCCGCGAGTTCCTTGCGCCGCCGGACATCGAGGCGCGCCACGGCGTCGCCGGGGGCCACTGGCACCACGGCGACTTCGCGATGGACCAGCTGCTGATGATGCGCCCGACCTACGACGCCGCGCAGTACCGCACGCCGCTGCCTGGGCTCTGGCTCTGCGGCGCGGGCTGTCACCCGGCCGGCGACCTGACCGGGCTCGCCGGCGACAACGCCGCGCGCGAGCTGCTGCGATGAGGTCGCGGGCATGAGCGCGTACGACGCGATCGTCATCGGGGCGGGCCACAACGGCCTGACCAATGCCGCGTACCTCGCGAAGGCGGGACTGCGCGTGCTCGTCGTCGAGAAGAACGACTACGTCGGCGGCGCGGCGGTCTCGCGCGAGCTGCACGCCGGCTGGACCTACTCGAACTGCTCCTACGTCTGCAGCATGATGCGGCAGGCGATCCACCGCGACCTCGACCTCGGCCGCCACGGGCTGCTGCTCGTGCCTTACCTCGGCACGGTCAACTTCGGCGACGGCGACGAGCGGCTGATCGCCTACCACGACCCGCAGGCCAGCTACCTCGAACTGAAGCGGCACTCGCGCCACGACGCGGACGCGATGTTCCGCTTCCAGGCCGACCTCACGCGCTACTCGAACTTCATCCGCAAGACGCTGCTGCGCACGCCGCCCGAGCCGACCTCGTTCCGGCCGCGCGATATCCGCGAATTCCTGTACTTGGGCCGCCAGCTCTGGGCCATGGGCGAGCGCGAGATCTACGAGTACGTCCGTTTCTTCACGATCAGCGCGGCGGACTTCCTCGAGGACTATTTCGAGAACGACCTGGTCAAGGCCGCGATGGCGAGCCCCGGCATCATCGGCACCGCGCTCGGCGTCGAGTCGCCGGGCTCGGCCTACATCCTGCTGCACCACGTCATGGGCGACGTCGACGGCAACATCGGCGCCTGGGGCCTCGCACGCGGTGGCATGGGCGCGATCTCGAAGGCGCTGGCCGCGGCGTTCCAGGGTTTCGGCGGCGAAATCCGCACGGAGGCGCCCGTGGCGAGGATCCTCGTCGAGCGCGGGCGCGCCACCGGCGTCGTGCTCGAAAACGGCGACGAGCTGCGCGCCGGTATCGTCGTCTCGAACCTGGACGCGCGGCGCACGTTCACGAAGATCATCGATCGCGCCGACCTGCCCGACGGGATTTACGAGAAAGCGCGCAACTTCCGTATCCGCGGTTCCTCCGGCAAGGTAAACATCGCGCTGTCCGGGCTGCCGAAATTCACCGGCCTGCCGGCGAATCGCTACGTCGACCGCGGCGGCCAGGCCTTTACCGGTTCGCTCAGGACGATGGAGCGGGCCTACGACTGCTGGAAGCGCGGCACCTGGTCCGAGGACCCGTTCATCGAGTCGGTGATCCCGTCGGCCTGGGACCCGACCGTCGCCCCGCCGGGCCAGCACTGGATGTCGAATTTCATCCAGTACTGCCCGCCCGAGCTGGCGAGCGGCCCGTGGACGCCGGAGAAGCGCGACGCGTTCGGCGAGTCGGTGATCGCGAAGCTCGAGCGCTACAGCCCGGGCTTCCGCGACCTGATCGTGCACATGGAGGTGCGCACGCCGCACGAGATCGAGAACGAGATTGGCCTGACCGGGGGCAACATCTTCCAGGGCGAGCTGACGATCGACCAGCTGTTCTTCAACCGGCCGTTCCCGGGCTACGCGCAGTACCGGATGCCGCTGAAGAACCTCTACATGTGCGGCTCGTCGACGCACCCGGGCGGCGGCGTGTCCTCCGCCTGCGGGGCGAACGCGGCCCGCGAGATCCTGAAAGACCTCAGGCGCCCGAACACCGTGCCCGCCGACGATTTCGACGATGAATAGACATGAACGCGACTGATCCCTACGCCGGCGAGCGGCTGTTGCTGTCGCCGTTCCATCCGCGCCAGCAGGCGTACAACCTGCGCGACGCCTGGGGCGCCTGGAACGGCTACAAGTTCGCCGACCACTACTACGACGCCGAGTACGAGTATTTCTGCATCCGCAACCAGTGCGGCACCTACGACATCTGCCCGATGCAGAAATACGAGATTCGCGGCCGCGACGCCGCAGCGATGCTGAACCGCATGGTGACCCGCGACGTGTCGCGCATCGGCATCGACCGGGTTGCGTACACGGTCTGGTGCACGGACGAGGGCCGCGTCATCGACGACGGCACGATCTTCCGCCTCGCGGAGGACCGCTTCATGCTGAACTGCGGCAGCCCGTGCACGGCCTGGCTCAGGCAAAGCGCGTACGGTTTCGCCGACGTCGAGGTACGCGATGTCAGCGACTCGCTGGCGGGCCTGTCGCTGCAGGGGCCGACGTCCTGCGCGGTGCTGAAGCGGATGGGGCTCACGGGCATCGAGCAGGCGAAGCCCTTCGAGATCCGGCACTTCCCGTTCGCCGGCACGACGCTCCGGGTGTCGCGGACCGGCTTTACGGGCGACCTCGGCTACGAGCTGTGGATAGCGCGCGAGCAGGCGCTCGAACTCTGGGACGCGCTGTACGCGGCCGGGGCCGACTACGGCATCCAGCCCTACGGTGAGGCGGCGACCAACATGGCGCGTCTCGAAGCCGGCTTCATCATGCCGTTCATGGACTTCACCGAGGCGTTCAAGACCGTGCGCTTCGAACACGACCAGACGCCTTTCGAACTCGGGCTCGGCTGGCTGGTGGACTTCGACATGCCGCACTTCAGCGGCCGGGCCGCCCTGCTCGAGGAGCGACGGCGCGGGCCGGCGTGGACGCTGGCCCGGCTCGACATCGAGGGCAACTGGCCGGCGGACGGCTCGATCGTCTACGACAGCGAGGCCTGCCGGAAAGACATCGGCTACGTGACCTCGGCCATGTGGTCGCCCGCGGTCAAGGCCAACATCGCGCTGGCGATGCTGCGTTCCGAGCACCTGCGCGGGCCGATCTGGGTCGAGATCTACAAGTCCAAGGACCTGCGGCCGTACCGGCGCATGGCCCGGGCGAGCCTGCGCAAGGGGCCCTTCTGGGCGCCGCCGCGGGCAAGGCAGACACCGCCGTCCGACCACTGAATGCTCTTCGGGGCGCCGGCCCGACCGTTACCGGCAGCGACGAGCACGGTCACGGGGGCAGCCGGGCGGCGTGGCCGAATGACCGGCCCGGCAACCGCCTGAACGAAAAAACCGCCGGCAAGCCGGCGGTTTTTCCTGCTCGCGGGCAGCGCCCCGGCGCTCAGAACTCGTAGGTGAAGCGCACCCCGGCCGTCCGCGGCCGTGCGGGGCCGAACGTGTGCTCGGCATAGATGATGATCGGGTCCGGGTCGTCGTTCGAATAATTGCCGTCGTACCAGACGCCGTCGAAGACGTTCTCGACGTAGGCCCTGAGGTTCCAGTTGTCGGTGCGGTAGCCGATCGTCAGGTCGGTGTTGTTGATCGCCTTGATGCGCTGGTAAATGACGCTCGGATCCGGCCAGTCGCCGCGGTAATCGTCTTCCCAGGACCACGCGACGCTGGCGTACAGCTCGCCGTCGCCCAGCGCGTAGTTGCCGTTCACGACCGCGAAGGCGGTCCACTCCGGCGCCCAGGGTATCGACACGCCCTCGCAGGCGTTCGGGTCGCCGGTAAGGATCTCGCCGTTGCCGCAGAAGGCCTGGACGTTCCTTGCCTCGGAATCGAACCAGGAGCCGCCGAAGCGGAAATTGATGTTGTCGGACAACAGCGTGTTGACATCCCATTCGAAGCCGGTGCCGTCCACCTGGCCGACGTTGTCGACGACCGTGCGCGGGCCCTCGCCGAAGATCGCCTGCAGGTCCTCGTAGTCGTAGAAAAACGCGTTCGCGGCGATCTGCACACGGCCGTCGAGGTAGGTGTCTTTATAGCCGAGTTCGTAGGAGGTCACGGTCTCCGGACCGAAGTCGCCGGGCTTGTCGACGGCGGGATCTGCCACGCACAGGCCGAAAGGAGTGTCGGAATCGCAGCCGGGCTCGATGTTGAAGCTGCCGAAGCCGCCCGGCTTGTAGCCGGTCGTGATGCTGCCGAAGACCAGCGCAGTCTCGTTGGGACGCCAGTTCGCGACCAGCCGGTAGGTGATCTCGTCCCAGTCCTGCTTGTCGCGCAGCGGGCCGTTCGGCGTCGAGAAACCGGTCTGCACCCGGTAGGCGAACTGCGAGTTGCCCGGATCCGGCAGGACTTCCTGCGAGAACTCCTTCTCGTCCCAGGTGTAGCGGATGCCGAGGCTGACGTCGAAGCTGTCGGTGAGCGCGTAGGACAGGTCGAGGTAGGTCGAGTAGCCGCGGTACTTGCCGATGATGCGGTTGCGGTCGTTGATCAGGCCGTCCGGCGACGCCGCGGCGTCGCAGCGCAGGTTGTAGTAGTCCGGCAGGAAATAGTCGCAGTAATAGGTGTCGCCGTTGTAGGCGTCGAGGTAGCTGTAGTAGTAAAAGACCTCGGCACAGGTCGTCGCGCCGCTGTAGAACCAGTAGCCGGCGCAGTAAACGTCCTCGGCCTGCTGGCCGAGGAAGATCGTGTCGATGTCCTCCTCGTAGAACGAGGCACCCGCGTACCAGCTCAGCGGACCGTCGGAATTCGAGGTCAGGCGGAACTCCTGTTCGAAGTAATCGCCTTCCTGGTCCTGGCCGTAGTTGAACAGCACGAACGGCGCGGCGTCGAAGTCCTCGACGTACTTGTAGTCGTGGTCCTTGTAGCCGGTCAGCGAGGTGAAGGTCGCCCAGTCCAGGGCGACGTCGACCTGCAGGCCGATATGAAATATCTCCGCCTCGTCCGTGCTCGGCAGCGAGTTGTCGTTGTTGACGGTGCGGCCGTCGCTGCTGATGGCGACCGGCGTGCCGCCGTTCATGTTCGTGTGGTGGAAGTCGAAAGCGCTGCCGGTAGGGTCGGGCAGGTTGCGGAAGAAGCCGCCCGCCGCGCGCGGCGTCGGTTGCGTGTAGCCGCCGCCGGTCGTGCGGTAGATCGTGCCGCTCTGGTCGCGGTCCTCGATCTCGACGAAGGCATCCGCGGTGACCCTGTCGTTCTGGAAGCGCCCGGACAGCCGGAAGGCCTGCTTGTCGTGCGTAATCAGGTCCGGCCCGCCGGCCAGGTTCTTCACGTAGCCGTCTTCTTCCGAGTGGTAACCGGACAGTCGCACGCCGAATGTGTCGCTGACCGGCAGGTTCAGCGCGCCCTCGAACACGAATACGCCGCGCTCGCCGACGTCGAGCTCGGCATAGCCGCCGGTCTCCTGCAGGTCCGGCTTGGCCGTGATGACACTGAAGGCGCCGCTGACCGAGTTGCGACCGAACAGGAAGCCCTGCGGCCCGCGCAGCACCTCGGCGCGCTCGATGTCGTACATGCTGGACACGGCGGCGCCGGTGCGGCCCTGGTACAGGCCGTTCTTGTACAGGCTGACGGAGGGATCGCCGCCGTTGCCGAAGTCGATCGTGCGGATGCCGCGCACGCTGACGAAGTCGAGGAAGCTGTCCTTGCTGTTGCCGGAGATGCCCGGCGTGAACTGGATCAAGTCCTTGATGTCGTTGAGGTTGACCTGGCGGATGAATTCGCCGGACATCGCGGTGATCGCGAGCGGCACGTCCATGATCGACTCCGCGCGCTTGGTCGCCGTGACGATGACCTCCTCGATCTGGTTGCCCTGCGCGAGCAGCGGTCCCGGCGCGATGCCGGCGACGATGGCCAGGGACACGGCGCGCGCGAGCGCGGTCTTTTCGAAACGCCGGCGGACGGCGTCGTCCCCGGCAGCGCAAGTCGTTGACGAATCGGTAGCTCGTGCTTTGCTGGCGACCATGCCTGTCTCCCCCCGGCTGTTCGAGACGAATGCCGCAACGCGTTCATTTTCCCAAGGTTGAGGTTACGCCGCGCGACCCGCGCTGCAATCCGCGCCTATAGGCCTGCAGCATAGCGCATGCCGCAGCCGTTTTTCAGTAAGGACCGAGCGGCACGCCCTCTTGCTCGAGGGTCCGGCGCATCGGCTCCAGCCGGTCCGCGTAGCGCCGCCAGCGGCCCACCGACTTCGTGTGCGCCGGCTGGCGCACCTGCACCGCGCTGGCGGTGGCTACGGCCGCTTTCTGCTTGTGGAACTCGAGGCAGGCGTCCTCCCAGGGCAGCCCGAGATAGTCGATCAGCGCCCGCGCATTCGGCTCGATGTCCGCGGCCGTTTCTTCGTAGGAGATGTCGAAGAAGCGGCCCGGGAAGCGTTCCCGCCAGGCCGCCACGAGATGGTAGTAGCGGGCGTGGTGACGCGCCATTTCCTGCTGGTCATAGGAATGCGGGTACGCGTCGGCGAACAGCTGCTTGAAGCTCGCGAAGCAGGCATCCATCGGGTTGCGGGTCAGGTGCACGATCTTCGCGTTCGGCAGCGCCTTCAGGATCAGCGGGATGTACAGGTAGTTCGGCGGCAGCTTGTCGACGAAACGCGGCAGGTCGCCGCGCATCGTCGCCGTCGTGGTCATGTAGGCCTGGCCGAGCCGGCGGCAGTCGATCTGCGCCGCCTGGGTCGCGAGCTTCGCCGAGTGCCGGCGCGGCTCGCGGTAGTCGGCGAGCCGGCGCACGCACTGGCCGAACTGTTTGAGCTCGCCGGCCGAGTAGACCTGCGAGTGACTGCTGATGATGCGCTCGACCAGCGTCGTGCCCGTGCGCGGCTGCCCGACGACGAAGATCGGCGCCGGATCCTCGTGGCCGCCCGCGCCGTCCCCGAGCCATTCGGCCGTGAACACGTCGGCGAAGGCCCGGAACATCTCGATTTCGCCTTCTTCGTCCGGCTCCAGCGTCTGCCGCCGGGCCGCCGCGCCGCGTGCGAAGGCCTCGAAGGCCTCGTCCCAGGCCTCGAGGTCTTCGAGCTCCTTGCCGAGGCCGTAGCAGAGGAACGCCAGTGCGCGCGGGTTACCCTGCTGCTCCCCGGCCAGGCGCTGCAGTACCTCGACGTGACTGCGGTCCTCGGCCCTGCGCAGGCCCGAGAGCAGCCAGTGTGCGTTCGCGTTCGTCGGGTTCAGCACGAGCGCGCGCGCGAGCACGTCCCCGGCCGCGTCCAGCTTGCCGAGAAACACGTGGTTGTTCGCGAGGTTGACCAGGTAGTTGACGTTGTTCGGCTGCTGCTCGAGCGTGCGCTCGATCCATTTTTCGGCTTCCTGCTGGTCGCCGAGCAGCGTGTAGACCGACGCGATCGTGTCGAGCACGAGCGGGTTGCCGTCGTTGTACTCGACGGCCTTCGCGAGCGCCGCGTCGGCCCGGAGCGGCTGGCCCGCGATCATGAACAGCCGCGCGAGCTGTGCCCAGGCGGCCGGGTGGTCGGGTTGCAGCCGCGTCACGGAGCCGAAGGCGCTGACCGCGGTGCCGTTCTGGTTCAGTTCCACGGCGATCAGGCCGACCAGGAAGTGGCCTTCGACCAGGTCCGGCTTGGCGCCGAGCAGGCGGCGGGCGCACTCCGACGCTCGCTCGGGCTGGCCCGCGGCGAGCAGCGAGTAGCCCTGCCGCAGCGTGTCCTGCATCCACGGGGCGATCGGGACGGTGTCGGTTCTCGTCATTATCGGTTTGCGTGCCTGCTCATCGGCCCGCCGCGCGCGGCCGCCGTGCAGCCAATCTGCCGGGCCGGCGCGGCGGCTGTCAATTCGCAATGACGGCCGCGCCGTCGCTGGGCTAAGATCGGTGCCGGGGGAGCAAGCGCATGCAGTCGAACGATTTCGTTGCAAGCTATTTCGAGGCGTGGAACCGGCACGACCCGGAGCGCGTGGCCGATCACCTGGCGCCGGACGGCATCTACCGCGAAGTCCGCCAGAACGCGCAGCGCACGCACGACGAGCTGGTCGACCACCTGCGCAGTTTCTTCAGCCAGTATCGCCACCGCTACGAACTGCTGGGCGACATCCTGCACAACGGTCGCACCGTCGCGTTCCAGTACCGCATGGTGCCCGCCGGCCGCCGCGGCGCCGGGCGCAGCAGCCAGGGCGCCGAGTTCATCACGCTCGCGCAGGATTCCGCGACGCTGATCGCCGACTACCACGACGTGCCGGACGCACCCGCACGGCCGCGCCGCACGCGGCAGCGGCGCAAGTACGCGAAGTCCGGGCTCTGCGCGCGGCGCATGCAGCAGTACATGTCGCAGCTCGACGAGCTGATGCAGGAAGAGCAGGTCTATCTCGACCCGGCGCTGACGCTGCCCGCGCTGGCCGAGCGGGTCGGCTGCTCGGTGAACCACCTGTCGCAGGTCCTGAATGCCGGTTTCGGGCTCGGCTTCTTCGACTACGTCAATCGCTACCGGGTGCAGCGCGCACAGCGCCTGCTGGACGAAGTTGACGACGGCGCGGCGGTACTCGAGATCGCGTACTCGGCCGGCTTCAACTCCAACTCGGCGTTCTACGCGGCCTTCAAGCGGCGCGTCGGCATGACGCCGGCCGAGTTCCGGCGCTCCCTGGATCGGCAATCCTGAACCAATCGGCAGCGGGGGGAGACCAGGCGCAGGGCATGCTCGGCGGCCTCGGCGCCATGAGCACCGGCAGCGGGTACCCGCCCTCCTACTACGCGGCGACCGCGAACGATCACACTGACTTCCCCGCGCTCAGCGGTGCCGAAACAGCCGACGTCTGCGTCGTCGGTGCCGGCTACACCGGCATTTCGACGGCACTCGAGCTCGCGCAACGGGGTTACCGCGTCGCGCTCCTCGAGGCGAAGCGGGTCGGCTGGGGCGCGTCCGGCCGCAACGGCGGCCAGCTGATCGGCGGCATCGCGGGCGAGCGCGCGGTCGCGCGGCATCACGGCCGCGACGTCGAGGAGCTGTTCGCCGAGCTGCGCTGGCTCGGCCACGAGATCGTCCGCGAGCGGGTCGCGAAGTACGGCATCCAGTGCGACCTGAAGTGGGGCTACCTCGACGTCGCGATCAAGCCGCGCCACCTGCGCGAGTTCGAGCACGACCACGCGCGGCTGCGGGCGGCGGGCTTCCCGCACGAGGTACGACTGCTGTCGCGCGAGGAGACCCGCGAGCTGACCGGCACGGACCGCTACATCGGTGCGCTGCTGAACCGCGGCAACGGCCACCTGCACCCGCTCAACCTGTGCCTCGGCGAGGCCAGCGCGGCCGCTGCCGAAGGCGTGCGCCTCTTCGAGCAATCGCCGGTCACGCGCATCGTGCACGGCGCGAAACCGCGGGTGGAGACGGCGGCCGGCTCGGTCACGGCGGACTTCGTGGTCGTCGCGGGCAACGCCTACCACGCGCTCGAGCGGCAGCTGCGCGGGATCATGTTCCCGGTCAACAGCTTCATCGTCGCGACCGAACCGCTGACGGACGAGCAGGTCGCCGCGACCAATCCCGGGGACCTCGCCATCTGCGACCCGAACTTCGTGCTGAAGTACTACCGGCTGAGCGCGGACCGGCGCCTGCTGTTCGGCGGGCGGCTGAACTACTTCGGCGACGACCCGGCGGTGATCGAACGCCGGCACCGGCGCTCGATCGCGCGGTTGTACCCGCGGCTCGCGGACGTGCGCATCGACTACGCCTGGGGCGGCACGATCGGCGTGCCGCTGAACCGCGTGCCGCAGATGGGGCGCGTGGCGCCGAACGTCCTGTACTGCCAGGGCTACTCCGGGCACGGCGTGAACGTGACCCACATCGCCGGCCGAATCCTCGCGGAAGCGGTGGCGGGCACGCTCGAGCGCTTCGACCTGTTTGCACAGGTTCCGCCGGTCCGGGTGCCCGGCGCGCATGCGCTGCGCAAGCCGATGGTTGCGCTCGGCGTCCTGTACTACATGCTCAGGGACAGGTTGTAGGTATGCAGGGGCGGCCGCCTGATGCCGAGACCCGCCCTGCCCGGTACCCGGGCCGTGCAGCGAGGTACAGACGACCGTGAGCAAGCAAGGCAACGCGCTCGTGCGCCCGCGCACGGAGTTCGACGACTGGCGCTCGCTGACCATCGGCATCTACATGGCGCTGGTCGGCTACGCCGTCATGGTCGGCATGCCGGTGATCTCGACGTCGTGGGTCCGCAACCTCGGCTTCAGCGAGGTCGAGGTCGGGCGCCTCGCGGGCGCCGATCTCGGCGGGCTCGCGATCGGCGCCGTGATCGCCGCGTTCTTCGTGGCGCGCGTCGACCGGCGCTGGCTGACGACCGCTGCCGCCACGGTCGCGATCGCCGCGAACCTGCTGTGCATCCTGTACCAGACCTACGAGGTCACGCTGTGGCTGCGGCTCGCGGCCGGCATAGGCGCCGGGGTCTACACCGGCGTGGCCGTCGCGACGATCGGAGGCCACTCGAGGCCGGCCTTCGCGTTCAGCCTGGAACTGTTCGCGTTTGCGGGTTCGCAGGGGCTGGAACTGAAGCTGCTGCCGCTGCTCAGCATCGAGGGCGTGTACGCCGTCCTGATCGGCTCCTACCTCGTCGGGCTCGCGTTCATTGCCTGGCTGCCGCGGCGTCCCGCGGCGCAGGCGCTGGACATCCAGGTCGACGTGGCCGAAGCGAGCGGACGTCACCATGCCGAGCACCGCCATGTACCGGCCTGGGTGCCGCGCCTCGTGCTGGCCGCGATCGTGCTGACCTACGTCAACATCGGCGCATACTGGACCTATATCGAGCTCGCGACGGTCGGCACGGCCGCCTCGCCGGACTGGGTCGCCGAGATGCTGTGGATCTCGTCGGTGTTCTCGGTCATCGGCTGCCTGTTCGCGGTGCTGCTCAGCAACCGCTACGGGCTCGCGCGCCCGCTGCTGGCCACGCTGGTGTTCCAATCGAGCATCGTGGTCATGCTCGTTTTCGGCATAACCAACGCGACCGTCGCGATCAGCATGTTCATGTTCAATTTCTGCTGGATCTTCATCGACATCTACCAGCAGGCGACGCTCGCCAACGTCGATCGCTCGGGGCGCTACGTCGCGCTGCTGCCCGCGGCGCAGGGGCTCGGCAATTTTGCCGGGCCGAACGTTGCGGCGTCGGTGCTGGCCGTGGGGCTCGGCTACGACGGCATTTTCATTATGTGTGCGACTGCGACGCTGTCGGCGATGCTCGTCTACCTGTTCATGTACCTGATGCTGAGAAAGAGGATCCCGGCGCTGGCAGATGCGTCCTGACCGGGCAGGCGGCGAACAGGCATTTCAAAGGTGTGGATTCATGCGCGCAGAATCGTTGTGCAGATGATGCAGTGGTCGACTGGCGCGCCCGACAGGATTGGCTCGGGTCGCTCTCGCTCCCCTCGGGCCTTCGGCCCCGCGGCGCTGCGCGCCGCCGCCCCAAACGCTGCGTGTTTGGTCGAACCGCGGCCCTTTGAGCCGCCCAAGGGCGAATTGCGTTCCTTCGAGGTAGTCGACTTCGATCGAAGCCACTGCTTCAGGAAAAAATTGGCGCGCCCGAGAGGATTCGAACCTCTGACCCCTGCCTTCGGAGGGCACACCAGTATTCAGTGAAGAAATGGCCTCAATCGAGTTCGATTGTAACCTGTTGTTCTGGATAACAACTTTCTATTCGGCCGGTTAAGCCGTGCAACACCTATCAACGCCGATTCTGTCGGACACTGTCGAAACTGGTCACAAAAACGGGTCTTTATTCGGCCCGCCGCACTACCTGTATTCGGCTAATTTTAGCGCAGGTTCCTGACCGGACCCGAATCGACTAATCCGAACCAAGTTGCCCAAAGACGATCACGCGCCCATCGGGCGCGATGACGGCAATCTCGCGACAGCCGTAAAATTTGTCAACGATGGGGCCTTTCAGCACGGCATCTCTGCTGGTGAACTCCGCGTACGCTGCTTCGATATCATCCACCCAGAAATAGATCGTCCAGGTCTTTTTGGCAGCAAAAAAAACGGGGCGGCATTCCAGCATCACCGTCTGCCCGTCACGGTCCAGTGTGACGAAAGCGGGGCCCTTGCCAGCTTCGGTGTCAACCGTAAACCCGAGCGTTTCGACGAAGAAGTCCCGCATCGGCTTCATTGTGCGGGTGGTAACGACCAGTACCGGGGCTGTGCGCTGCAGGGTGGTTCGTGCCATGGTCACCTCGATGATTGCCGGCCGGCAGGCAATGCGAGACACCCTGTCAGGGTCGGCGGCGCGCCTCCCACTGGTCGATCGGATGCAACGGGCCGACCGGGCAATAGTGTTCTTTTGTTGGTGTACCCGTTATACGCGAATACAGATCGTGAATCGCCCGCATTTCGCAGCCGGGCGTACCTATGATTGCAGCAATCAGGAACGCTGTACCCAGATGGCCAAACACATACAACTCCCAGACCCAGATCGAGCGAGCCAATGCTGCAGTCTCCACTGATCCGGATTCCAGGTAACCGATCAGAGCTACTGTGCCCAGGGCCAGCGCACTGACCACTGCAGGCCACTTCTTCCATGCACGGGAAAAACCAATTTTGACAACGTAGCTGACGAGGAATAACCCCGGAACGATCCCGTTCCACAGCAAAGGACGGACACTACCGTCGGACGTCAGAAGACTGCCTGACACAGTAACCAGCCCATAGACGTAGTACAGGCAAGGCGCGGCAAAGCCGAGTCGCACCAGCCTGCCAATTGGTCCAGGCTGCGGAAGCGTGCCAGGTTCGTCGAGTTTGAGGTCCGTCGTTGCCATGCGCTCAATGAGTCACCGAGTTCTCGTTTAGATCGAACGGCTCCACATCAACTGTAATCCTGTCGAAAGATTCTTTCGCCAACAGAACTCCGTTTTCGGATATGTATTCGACTTGATGTGGAAACCGGAAGCCCGCCACGTCGCGGAAGTCGCTCTGATCGACGATGAATGACGGACTCCCGTCAGCATCCAGCAGACTTGCCCGTACGAGATCACCCGTGTGGCTATCGAGATAGAGATGCCATTGCTGCCCACCACTTTGAACCAGGTCGAGCTGCCACGCGAGTACGTCGCCAAACTTCTGCATGCCGAGCATATCTACTTCGTGACCCTTGTCCGGCCACTCGACGAACAGCCCGTCAAACTCGAAGGACCTGAGCACCAGCCTCTCATAGTCTTCCGGGAGCCCGCGGAAGTCACCCGTCGGTATCTGCACCGCCCCTTGGGCATCCAGTTCTGCTATTGAGACAGCGTCGCCGTCGCCGACGATTCTTTGCACCACATTCGGTCGCTTTGATCGAACCACTATTGGTGCCGATGTTCCGTTTGCCTCGATTTGCCCGTGCGCTTCGACAGACTGTATTCGCTTCAGATTGTTGTATCCGCCGCGACCCATGATGTGCTGCCTGACAGCAACGTTGCGCGGCTGACCTACGTGGGGAATCACGGTTCCATCCGCCAGGCGGTCTTGTTCTGCGAGTTTGAAACTGGCGTCGTTGGCGAATCGCTGCGCGTCAACGAGCTCCAGAAACTCGGCCGTCTTGGCCGCGAACCGTTCCGCATCCAGCTGCAATTCGCGAGGGAACACCCGTGAGCCGCCGCTCGTGACGCCCAGCTGGTGCTCGTAATAGTCGGGAACTGGCGGCAAGCCCCCTTCCCACACCGCATCCGGGCCGTAAATCATCCAGAAGTCCCACACGTAAACCGGCACTGCCAGAGTATCCGCATACTGTTGCCCGATGATTCCGGACTCCTCCCAATAGTGATGCACTCGGGGACCATCCAGGAGAGGCATCGAGTCGGCCGCGTGGTGTTCCTTCGCACTCATCGTCGGCACATGTATGACGAAGGTGACAAGACGATCATCCCCCTGGCTGGCTGCAACGAACGCGTCGTTGAGATCTGCCATGCCTCGCAGGCAGATTCCGCAGGTCGGTCCGTTCAGAAATACGAGACGCACGCGCCCGACATTAGCATTGAAATCATCTTTCAATTCCTGCAGATCGTCGCCCATAACGATCAAACTGGAAGGTGCGATTTCCTTTGAACTTGAGGAATCAGTGTTGTCGTTTGAGTCGCTTTGTCCACCGCATGCTGCGAGAGCGAATGCGACAACCATCAGCTCCCATGGTTTCCAAATTCTCATCTGAGTCCCTCGGGTGTCGCGTCGACCAGAATCCACTGAAGTTGATCGGCGAAGAACGCGAGAACAATCATCACTGCTGCCACCCACAGCATGACTTTCAGCCAGATCGATGGTCCGGTCGGACACGTCCCGTCCTCGCAGACAGGCTGCGGCCGATACACGCGCCAAAACGCCCACGCGAGCATGATGGCGGCAACTCCGATGATGTACGGTCGATACGGCGCCCAGCGCGCCATGGTGACAGCGCCTGAGACGCCAAAAAGAACAACCGCCCACGGGCCGATGCAGCACAAGCCGATGAAAGAGGCTATAGCGCTGATACCGATTGCGCCGCCGGTCGTCGCTGCAGCGCCCTTGCGGGATTCGGATGACGGATTTCTCGTCATGATCGGAAACCAACTGCCTGATTCACCGTCAAATTCTCCATCAGACTACACCCTGTACCGCAGTACCGGGTCAAGCGCCGCAACCCTATCACTGGAGCCGCAGACCTATGGATGCAATGACAGTCGGCGAAGTCGTGCGCAGGACGGGCTTGTCCCGCGAGACTTTGCGTTATTACGAGCGCGCGGGGCTGCTCGAGCCTCGGCGCAATGCCGGCAACGGCTATCGGGTCTTTGACCACAATGATCTCGAACGCCTCGAATTCATCCTTCGGACGAAGACGGCCGGCTTCACGATCCGGCAAATTCGCGATTTGATCGACTTGAAGCAGCGCACGAATCCGACCTGCGAACTGGGGCGCGAAATGGCGCTGGAACAGATTCGGCGCGTCGATGAGCGAATCAAGTCGCTCATGGAAGTTCGGAACATTCTCATCGACTTCGCAAAGCAGTGCGAAAAAGAGGGTCCCAACGCCCCCTGCAGCCTGTCATTTAACCGGAATCCGGTTCTGTTCGAGGACACGTCATTCGGCCCTTGCTGACGTCGACTCGGCAGCCGACCGCAATCAGCCGGCGCAACAGGAAAGCTCACGCACGTCCGTAAAAAACGTTTGCGCGCACAGCTTGAGGCCTTCGACCATCGTCAGGTAGGGGAACAGCTGCTGGGACAACTCCTTCACAGCCATACCGCTTCGAATAGCGAGCGCAGCGGTTTGAATCATCTCACCGGCAGCCGGCGCCAATATCTGAGCACCGAGCAATCGTCCTGATGCATCATCGGCAACCAGTTTGACGAAGCCATCCGTCTCGAAGTTCGCCAGTGCCCTCGGCACGTTGCCTAGATCCAGCGTGCGGCTATCGGCGCGCAGACCCTGCTGCCGGGCCGATTCCTCCGTGAATCCAACCGTCGCAACCTGCGGATCGGTGAATGTCACTGCAGGCATGGTGGACAGGTCGAGCTCAGCCGACCCACCAGTCATGTTTGTCGCTGCCCGTGTACCCGCGGCGGCGGCTACGTACACGTACTGTGGTAAGTCAGTGCAATCGCCCGCCGCAAAGATTGACGTTACTGACGTCCTGAGTTGGGCATCGACAATAATGGCACCGCCCGCATTGGTCTTCACGCCGACACCGTCCAGGTTGAGACCATCGGTGTTGGGACTGCGACCGGCGGCAACGAGCAGTGCGTCGCCATCGACGAGATCGCCGTTGATTGCGACGCGAAAGCGCTGGCCGTCATGCTCAACAGAGGTGGGCACCGTGCCGGTAATCACCCGAATACCCTCGCGGCCGAACGCTTCCGTGAGACCGCTGCCGAGTGCCGGGTCTTCGCGCGACAGCAGACGAGTTCGGGCGAGAATCGTTACTTCGGCGCCGAGTCGTCGCCAGGCCTGGGCGAGTTCGACGGCAACGACGGACGAACCGATGACAATAAGGTGCTCCGGTACGCTGTCGGCTTGCAGCGCTTCCGTCGACGACCAGAAGGGTGTTTCTGCGAGCCCCGGAATATCCGGCACTGCAGCGGAAGCACCAGTGGCCAGCAGTATGCGGTCGGCGTCAAGAGTTTTCGTCCCACCGAGTGACAGGGCCACCTCAATTCGATTCGCTGACCGCAGCGTAGCCGAACCGTGCACGAGGCTGATTGCGTCGCGGCGCGCGAGAATGTCCTCGTACTTGGTTTTGCGCAGCTCATCAACCCGCCGCTGTTGCTGCTCAAGCAACTCTCGTCGATCGATGACGGGCTCGCGGTCCGGCAGACCGTCGAACGGATTGGCGCGCTGATGTTGTGCCAGCTCCGCACTTCGGATCATGATTTTCGACGGCACACAGCCTACGTTGACGCACGTGCCACCGATCTGCCTGCTGCGCTCAATCAGAGTCACCCTACGCCCTTCGTCCGCTAGCCGCGTCGCCGCAGCGAACGCAGCGGAGCCCGACCCTATGATTGCGACGTCAGGATTGAAATCGCCGCCGGAGTGGCAGCATTCGTGTTCATCCATGTTCGGGCTCCTGGATCAATGTTAGCAACCGGAAGGTTACTCCCGGGACGGCGCAGCCGGATAGCCTACGTTTGTTGATGCATCGGCGATCCTCTCGATCGTCGTCGCATCATCATCGTAGATTACAGTTGCTGTCTTGCGATCGAAGTCCACGACAACGTTTTTGACGCCATCGACTTTCTCGATCGCTTTGCGCACAGTCACAGGACACAGCGCGCAGTGCATCTTCTCGACGTTCAGTACGACGGTGCGCTCTTCGGCGACGGCAAAAGCCGACACCAGTATGAGCAGCACAACGGACGTCGTCAGAAGTATTCTATTCATTGCAGTTCTCCTACAAAAAGTAAGGCAATAGGTAGGTCACTCCGAGCGCCAGAGCGACGAGGCCGGTGGCGACCCAGAGTGCGACTTTCACGACCCTGTCGGCCGTGTCGGTCGCACAGTATCCATCTGCGTCACAGGCTCGCCGCGGTTTCCAGTAGACATACCAGAAACCGCCGGCAAGGAACGCCAGCGTGGCAGCGACGAAATAGGGTTGATACGGCGCCAGCGCAGTCAGTCTGCCCATCCACGCGCCGCCGACGCCGAGTGTGACGAGCAGCAGTGGCGCGATGCAGCACGTTGACGCGAGGACACCGCCGAGAACGCTACCGGCAGCGAGAAACTTCTGCCGACCGTTGCCAGTTTCCGGAGTAGCGCTTCCGTTCGTCATTGCTGCGTTTCGATTCGTTTCATTCATGATTCAGGCCTGATGTAATTGCGAAGCCGGCGATGCGGCATCGGATTCCGCATCGAGCATGACCGAGCCGAACTGATGCCGGTTCTTGGATTTCCCCGCACTGAATGCCTCCCGAAGTGTCAAGACCACTCCCCCGGTGTTTCGCTCACGCCAGGCAGTTACTTCGTCGGCATAAAGGAAATGGACATGGTGACAAAATGACGCGACGACGTTGTCCTCCCAGTTTTCGTCGGTCGGCAAGTTGAACGAGACGTAAAGTTCGTCATCGATTGGCATTTCGCGCATGACGGCGTCAGGCGTGACCGTCAAATGAACGGGTTTTTGTGCGAGGCCGGTCGCCGCGTCGACTCGCACTTCGGCGTTCAGGAGCTCTGGAAGAAATAACGTATCCCACGCGCACCAGGCGAATCGCGCCTGACCGGCGATCGATAGTTCGTAACCCATTTCCGGTCGAGCCAGTCCCCAGAAGCCGATGATGTTGGAATCGTCATCGCGATATACCCCAGGCCAGTGATTGAGCAGATAACGCACATGCGCCTCCGCTTCACCAGACTCGTTCGCGATATTGCCTGGATTGACAGGCGCATTGCCTACAAGCAAGCGATAAATGCTCAGAGCGATGCGCGCGTCGGTCGCATCAAGTGGCGGAAACAGTGTTGTCAGCCGGTGACTGATTGATTTGGCACTCATGACGTTTCCCACACTTCGTAGGATGCGGTCCAGGTTTCCAGGTTGGCGACGCCGGTGACGGGCAGATGCCGTGCGCCCAGCACTGTCGTATCCTCGAACACGATTGCGCCGGACAGTGCCCAGAGCTTTGGATGTGTCTTGCCGTCTGGCGTGACGGCGGAGTCGTCGCTGATCGGCGTATAGATGCCGATGATCTGAAACTCGTGTCGTTGGCCGTCCTGCTCGATGAAGCCGTGGAAATGGGCCGGATGAAAGTCGTCGCGCTTTTGGTCTTCGTACAAATCCCATCCGACCCAGCCCTCGAGCCTGCCTGTCGCCTGGCCGTTGCCCGTTCCCAGGTAAGTCTCGAAAAACGCCGGTCGGTCCCGGAACCAGCGACGCTCGGATTGCTGGTACACGAACTCCAGCGCCAACACAGGAACGGCAGTAGCCGAATGTGACGTGCCTGGAAGGCCCGCGAGCAGCGCGCCAGCCGCAATAATCCAACTCAGGAAAATCATCCGAACCATGCCGATCCCTCCTTGCAATTGTTGTTGCATGGACCGAGTATCAACCCTGGAGTGACTCCAGAGTCAAGGGTCAGCGATGAAGAATTCCGGCGAAATGCAGATCGGTGAGCTATCGAAGCGAACCGGCGTCAAGGTCGATACGATCCGCTACTACGAGAAGAGCGGCATCCTGCCAAAGCCGCCGCGCACGGCCGGTGGCTACCGTGTCTATAGAGAGGATGACCTTAATCGACTGAACTTCATTGTCCGGTGCCGGCAACTGGGCTTCTCGATGCGGGATATCGGTAATCTGCTCGAGCTCGTCGATGAACACGATTACACGTGTGCGGATGTGCGCGATTTGACGCTCGGTCACGCCGCCATCGTGGAATCGAAGATAGCTGACCTTCAACGCCTTGGGGCTACATTGCGTTCGATAGCTGCGAAGTGCACGGGGAGCAAAGTGCCCGAATGCCCAATTATCGATGCGCTACTCGATCCGGATACCGAAGCGCGAGTGTAAGCACCACGATCCGTCACGCAGGTGCAATTACAACTCCCTGCGACTGCGCAAGACCAGTATCGATTCAACCTTCCAGTCTCTCGATAATCGGACAGCCGTCTTCCGCTCCGTGGCAAAGATTAATGAGTAATTGCATCTCATTCTTTAAAACCATCAATTCTTCGAGCTGCTCCTCAATCTGAACCAACTTTTGTTGACTTACAGCCCGCACTGCTTCTCGTGCCCCCTGTGGATTCTCTCGCATTTCCAGCAACTGGGCGATCTCCGC
>CALALV010000139.1 GCA_937925605.1 uncultured Woeseia sp. | reverse complement strand
CGTTGAAGTGGGTTCGATCCCTACACGCCCCACCATTTCCCTCCTGCCTTCGTTGAAGTGGGTTCGATCCCTAGACGCGCCACCATTTCCCCCTGCCTTCGTTGAAGTGGGTTCGATCCCTACACGCCCCACCATTTCCCTCCTGCCTTCGTTGTAGTGGGTTCGATCCCTGCACGCCCCATCAATTTCCGCGTGCCTTCGTCGTCGTAGCTTCAATCCTTGCACGACCCAGGATCTACATGCTGCCTTCGTCGTCGTAGCTTCAATCCCTGCACGACCCAGGATCTACATGCTGCCTTCGTTCTGCAGGCATTGAGTCCGGCACGCGCCGCCGCCTGACCGGGACGGCACGATGCATCGGGCGGCCCGCCGGCCCGCCTGCCGCGAAACCCGCGACTCGGCCCGGCATCGTCGCTATCATTGGCGGCTTTGAGCCGGGGCAGACACCGTTGGTCGCCAGCGACTGGAAAATTCACAAGTTCGGCGGCAGCAGCCTGTTCGATGCAGACTGCTTCCGGCGCGTGGCGAAGATCATCGCCGCCGACGAGACGCCACGTCTCGGCGTCGTCGTCTCGGCGATGGGCGGCATGACGGACCGCCTGCTGCGCCTTGCGGCGCTCGCCGAGCGCGACGACAGCGATTACCTGGCCGAGATCGACGAGATCGGCAAGCGCGTGAAGTTGGCAGCAACCGAGTTGCTGGCTCCCGCGAACCGCGCGAGCTTCATCGTCGCCTGGAGCCAGGACGCGCGCGAGCCCCGTGACGTCTTCGCGTCGATCGCGGCCGTACGTTCGGCCCCGCAACGCAGCCGGGACCTCGTCAGCGGTTTCGGCGAGCTCTGGTCCGCGCGCTTGCTCGCTGCGCATCTCGGCGAGACGCTGCCGGACGGGCGCGGCGGCCGCTGGCTGGATGCGCGGCGCTTCGTCACGGTCAGGCACGGCGAGCTCGGGCCGGCCGTCAACTGGCCGCTCTCGCAGCAGCGCTTTGCCGAGTCACTCGGCGATTTCGAGCGCGGCGCGGTCGTCATCACCGGATTCATCGCCGTCGACGAGGAAGGCTGCCAGACGACGCTCGGCCGCAACGGCAGCGATTTCTCCGCCGCGATCTGCGCGGCCCTCGCGGGCGCCGCCGAACTGACGATCTGGACCGACGTCGACGGCGTCATGAGCGGCGACCCGAACCGCGTCTCCGAGGCTCGTGTCATCGGCTCGATGAGCTACAACGAAGCGATGGAACTCGCGTACTTCGGCGCCAAGGTGATCCATCCGCAGACGCTCGGCCCCGTCATTTCGAGGAACATCCCGGTACTGATCCGCAACACCTTCAGGCCGGAGCTGGCCGGCACGCTGATCGGCGCCGGACGGCAGGGTGGCAACAGCGTCAAGGGCATCACCGCGATCGAGGGCATGGCCCTGGTCAACCTCGAGGGCACCGGCATGATCGGCGTGCCGGGCACGGCCGACCGGCTGTTCGCCGCGCTGAAGCGCGCCGGCGTGTCGGTGACGCTGATCTCGCAGGCCAGTTCGGAGCATTCGATCTGCATCGCCGTGCCGCAGCCGCTGGCCGAGCGTGCAGCCCGCGTGATCGCCGAGGCCTTTGCCGAGGAACTCGAGGACGGCCAGATCCAGCGCGTGGAGGTAACGGCGGAGCAGAGCATCATTGCCATCGTCGGCGATCGCATGGCCGGGTCTCCGGGTCTCGCGGCGCGTTTCTTCTCGAGCCTCGGACGGGCCGGCATCAACGTGCGTGCGATTGCCCAGGGCTCGTCGGAGCGCAATATCTCGGCCGTCGTCGACTCCGCCGAGACGACGCGGGCGCTGCGCGCCGCGCACTCCGGTTTCTACCTGTCCGCGAAAACCGTGTCCGTCGGGCTGATCGGGCCGGGCACCGTCGGCGCGGTGCTGCTCGACCAGGTTGCGCGCCGTTACCAGGCGCTGCACGACGAGTTCCGCCTGGACCTGCGCGTCCGCGGCATCGCGCGCTCGCGCACGATGCTGCTCGGCGAACGGCGCATCGACCTCGAGCACTGGCGCGACAGTTTCGCGGCCTCGTCACGCGCATTCGAGCTCGACCGCTTCGTGGATCACCTCGATGCCGATCACCTGCCGCACACGCTGATCGTCGACTGCACCTCGAGCGACCGGATCGCCGAGCACTACGTCGACTGGCTGTCACGCGGCATCCACGTCGTTACGCCCAACAAAAAGGCTTTCAGCGGCGACCTCAGTTACTACAAAGCCCTGCGCGAGGCCGCGGCCGAGGGCAACGCACACTTCATGTACGAGACCACGGTCGGCGCGGCGCTGCCGATCGTCTCGACGCTGCGCGATCTGCTGCACACCGGGGACCGCGTGCACTCGATCACCGGCATCCTGTCCGGCACTCTGGCCTACCTGTTCAACGTGTATGACGGCAGCCGGCCGTTTTCGGAGATCGTTCGCGCGGCCAAGCAGAGCGGTTACACCGAGCCCGATCCGCGCGACGACCTGTCCGGAATGGACGTCGCCCGCAAGCTGACGATCCTCGCGCGCGAACTGGGCCTGCCGCTGGCGATCGGCGATTTCCCGGTCGAAAACCTCGTGCCGGAGGCCCTCGCAGACCTCGGCATCGACGAGTTTCTCGACGAGCTCAGCCGCATCGACGACGACATCGACGCGCGCTACCGGCAGGCGCGGGCGGACGGCAAGGTCCTGCGCTACGTCGCGACGCTCGACGAGAAAGGCAAAGCGGCGGTCGGCCTACGGGAAATGCCGGCCGACCATGCGCTCGCGCACATCAACCTCACCGACAACATCGTGCAGTTCGTCACCGATCGCTACGCGGAGAACCCGCTCGTCGTCCAGGGGCCGGGCGCCGGGCCGGCCGTGACCGCCGGCGGCGTATTCAGCGACATCCTGCGACTCGCCGGCTACCTGCAGGGGCTGGATCCGTGAGCGGGAAGCAGTCGGCAACCGCGTTCGCCCCGGCGTCGATCGGCAACGTCGCCGTCGGCTTCGACATGCTCGGGCTCGCAATCAGCGGGGTCGGCGACCGGGTGACCGCGCGCCGGATCGAAGGCGAGGGCGTGCGCATCGACGCCGTGTATGCGCCGGACGGCAGCCGGCACGCGCGGCTGCCGACCGAGACCGCGAACAACACGGCGGGCGTCGCCGCGGCGACGCGGTGGGACGAACTCGGTGGGGGCGGGGTGGGGGTGGTCGTCCAAAAACGCTTCCATTTCGCCGTGGTGCAAGTCGTCGGCGGTGACAAAGCGG
>CALALV010000138.1 GCA_937925605.1 uncultured Woeseia sp. | reverse complement strand
CGCCGGCGGCGTCGCCCGCGCCGCCCGCGCTGCCGGCGCCGCCGCAGCCGGCCAGCAGTGCGAGCAGCAGTGCATTCACTGATCGGTTCATTGCGGTCTCCTACAGCGTCGGCTTGTCCGCGTTCTGCGCGGCCTTTGCGATCTCGGCGGCCTGCCGGTCCTTCTCCCCCTGCTCCAGCTGCTGCTGCGTCGCCATCAGCGTCTCGTAACCCCGCGCCTGGTTGACGACGCCGACCTCGAGCGTGCGCGCGATCTGTGCGTTGTCACGCTGCGCCATGATCACCGCGGACACGACGAGGCCGCAGTCGGGCGACAGGCTGACGCCGCTGTCCGGGTTCGACAGCCCGCGGCACTGGTAGTACAGCGGCGAGGTCTCGGTGACCGGGCGGTCGTAGAGATCGTAGGCCCAGGTGAAGTGCCAGCTCTGCGGTGCCTCCTGGCGTTGCGTGGGCGCGCCGTACTTGCCGGTGAGCGCCTCGGCGACGCCGGCCATCGTTGGCGCCTTGCCCTCGGCGAAAGCCTCGATGCGCGCGGCCGCGACGACCTGTTCCGTGCCCGGCATGCCCATCGTCGTCACGTACCAGCGCGCGGTGCCCGGCGTCATGTCGGGCGCCCGACGGTTCGCGCTGCGCGCCATCGCCGCGTCCTGCATCTCGGCCATGATCTCCTTCGAAGTCTTGTTGATGCGATCCTCCGCGAACACGGCGCTGAAGCCCTGCCGGATCGGCTGGCCGTAGGTGTTCATGCGGAAACCGCGACCCTGGTCCTCGGTCGCAATCAGCAGGTCGTGGGTGCACAGAACGAGGTTGACCGCCTCGTCGTAGTGCAGGCCCGGCCGCACCCCCACGACGTCGTCCACCGGCTGCGATTCGGCGCGCGCCGGCGTCGCGACTTTCGCCGGGCAGCGGATCTTGCCACGGGCTTCCTGCGCCACCTCGGCGGCCGTGGCGGCGATCCTCTGGTTCGTGTCCGGCCGGCTGGCCGCGGCGGTCGGCGCAGCGGATGCCGCGGCCGGTTCCTCCGCGGAGCCGCAGGCGGCCAGCAGGGCGACAGCCAGCAGGCTGCCCGTCACGGTGAGCGTTTTCATTGCGATGTCTCCTCGGGTTTGGCCGGCGATGCGGGCCCGATGAGCTCGAGCTCCGGCACGTCCAGCAGGAAGTTCTCGACCAGCACGACCTGGCGGCCGGCGATGAACGGCTTGTTCGGTATGGGATCGCGGCCCAGCGCCGTCGACAGGGCCAGCCAGGCCAGTTCGCTGCAGTAAACGGCGGCTGCGTCGGCGAGGCGGAAATCGAAGTCGAACGGCGGCGCGGCCGCGCCCAGCTCGAGCGCCGCCGCGGCAGCGCGGTCTGCCGCGTGGCGGTCGGCCAGTCGCAGCAGCACGAACTCGCGCTGCGCGGCCGCGTACTCCGCCCAGGCATCGAGGCGCACGGTGCCGTTGCTGCCATCGTCGTCGGAGGCGGCGTGCACGACCCCCAGGCCGCCGGGCTCGCCGACCACCACGCCGACGTGCGAGTAGCGCCGGTCGCGGCGATTCAGCCCGGCAAAAATCTCGCTCCAGATACCTTCGCCGCGACTCAGCACGAAATCGCCGGCGCGCGGCTCGGTCGTCGCGGCGGCCGTCTGCGCTGAAGCGCCCGCGCAGAAGACCAGCAGCGACAGCCACGCGGCGGCCAGCGTGCCCGCCGCGCGGCAGCCGCGCCCGGCTACTTCTTGAAGCCGACTTTCCATTTGCCGTCGATCTTGCGCAGCTCGAGCGTCGTCTCTCCCTCGCTCGAGGAAATGTCGACTTCCGCCCGCGTGTCGCTGATCTCGCGAACGTCGAGGATTTCGTAGTCGCCGATCGACATGTCCTCGCCCATGCTGCTGCCGATGTTCAGCAGCGCCTTGGTCTGGTCGGTACTGAGCTCGAGCGCGTCCTCGATGTTGCCGCTGTTCAGCGCGTCGAGCCACGCCGTTGCCGCGCTTTCCGGCCCGCCGCCGCAGCCCGCGAGCGCGAGCAGGACGGCGAGCAACAGGCTGCGACTGCCCTTCGACAGTTGTTCGATTCTCATGGCCCTTCTCCTCCCGGCTGGCCGGTGCATGCGCTCATCGAGCCGACGTCGTCGCGGTGCCGTTGTTGCGGCCGCGGATCTCGCTGACCGAGCGCTGGATGTCGGCGATCAGCAGGAAGCCGCCGAACACGGCAACGCAAAAGACGAAGGCACCGATCAGCGCGCCGATGCCGGACCAGAAGCCGCCCCAGCTGAAGCCGCCGATCGTGGCGCCGAGCAGCACGAGCCAGATGGCGATCTCGAGAAAGGTCTTGTAGGACGCAACGATAATCTTGCTGAGCATGGTGGTTCTCCCCGTTCGGGCGACGCAGGCGCCGCCGCTTCTAGTTTTCCGACCGGCGCAGGTAACGCGCGCCCATCGGACCCGATAGTTCGTCGCCGTCTCGTTGCAGCACGACGGTCCCCTGCGGGCTGGTCACGACGACGCGGTCGCCGTCCAGCCGGTAGTCGCCCGGCACCACGCTGCCGAGTGCCCGAATCCGGACCCGTCCGTCGGCGCGGAACTCGTAGCTGATCTCGCCGGACGGGTCGTCCCAGGTGCCATCGAGCCGCTGCTCGCAAGCGCTCGTCAGCAGCGCGCAGAGCAGCACCAGGGGCAGCCGGCGGGGCGTCGTCATCGTTCGTTCTCCGGGATCCCGGGTCACCGCGAGCGGTGGCCCTCCGCAGCCTGAAAATGGCATGCGTCGCGGGCAACGGCGACGGCAGTTAGGGGCAGCTAGCGCCGCCTAGCGGTGGATAAGTGGCGGGCGGAGAGGGAAATTCCCGGCGGGTCGCCTCACCGGGTCTTCAGTGCGGCGAGATCCGGCATCTCGCCGAATCCGGGGCAGGTCTGCATCGACAGCTCGAGGGCGGCGCGCGCCTTGTCCCGCTCGCCGCGCAGCAGCCAGGTCTGGGCCATGCGCCGGCGTGCGGTGGCGCTGGTCAGGCCGGACGCGACCTCGTCGAGCTCGGCGGCGATGCCCTGCGCGACGGTGGCGGGCACGAGCGAGGAATCGAGCTGTGCCAGCACCGTGTAGTAATAGGCGCGCGCGGCGCGATCGTCCACGGGCGCATTGCCGCGCAGGTGATCGCGCTCGAGGATCTCGGCCGCGTGCAGGTAGGCCTCGATAGCCGCGTCGCGCTGCCCGAGCTGGCGATAGGAATCGGCCAGCGCGCCCCACATCTCGTGAATCTCGGGCGAGCCTTCCGCGATCGAGTCGATGGCGCGCTGGCGCAGGCGCGCGGACTCGGCGAAGTCGCCGAGGAAGTAGTAGGCCGTGCCGAGAAACTCGTCGCCGACGTAGGACTCGGGCGCGAGGTCCTGGGCACGCAGGTAGGCATCGCGCGCCTCGCCGAAGTCGCCGCTGCACATGTAAAAGGTGCCGAGGTTCGCGAGCACGTACTCGTTCTCGTCGCGGGCACGCGCGCGCTCGCTGGCAGCGATCGCGCCGGCGACGTTGCCGTCGAACCATTCCATCGCGGCCAGCGCGAACAGCGGTTTCCAGACGCGGGCATCGGCGTCGGCCGCCTGCGCGGCCGTGGCCTTCGCGCGCAGCAGGAAGTCGTGCTCGCCCGACTGCTGGTAGGCCGTCAGCAGGCTGGACGCGTAACCGGCCAGCGCCGCCGTGTCGAAAGGTTCGGCGGCCACCAAGTCTGCATAGATGCCGAGCGCCTCGTCGTTGCGCCCGGTCCGGCGCAGGAAGTGCGCGTGCGCCGCGACCACGACCGGGTCCGCGGGGGCGAGCTGCAGCGCGCGCCCGCAGGCGCGCGAGGCGTCCTGCAGCGCACGCTCCTCGTCCGACATCCAGTGCTCCTCGAGCAAGCCCTGGCACAGTCCGGCATGGGCACGCGCGTAGTTCGCGTCCTGCCGCAGCGCCGCCTCGAAACGGTTCTGCGCGCGCCGCACGTTCAGCTCGTTCGACGGTCGATCGAGGTAGTACTCCCCCTGCAGGTAGTCGTCCTGGGCCGGCACGAGCGGGAAATGACCGGGCGGCGCGTCGAGCGGCAGCCCGGCCGCGCGGCGCATCGCGCGCGCGACGTTGTCCGCGACCTGCCCAAGGCGCTCGGGCAGGCCGGCCGTCGGCAGGCTCTCGGCCCAGACCTGCTGGCGCACGCCGTTGGCGAACAGGAAGAAACGCAGGCCGCTCAGGTGTCCCACGTCGACGCGCTCGCCCTCGATGACGGCGTCGCTGCGCAGTCGCTCGGCGGCGCCGGCCGGGTCGAGCTCGCGCGTCAGCACGCTCGCGCTGCGCGCGGCGACCTTGAAAGACTCACCGAGACGCAGGCGGACGGCGTCGGCCAGCTCGCCGTCGGGATCGCCCTCGATCGACAGCACGACCAGCGTCGGTTGACCGAGACCGAGGATAGGTGCGGCAGCCTCTGCAGGCTGCGACGGAGCGTCCGCCGGCCCGGCGAACCACCAGGCGCCGCCGCCGGCGAGGAGCGCCAGCACCGGCAGCGCGACCAGCCACTGCCGCGCCCGGCGTGTCGGGCCCGCGGGCCCGCCGTTCGGCAACGGCGCGTGCGCCTCGTCGTCCGCGGTCAGGTAGAGGCTGTGCGCCTCGACGCCGAGCGCATGGGCAATCCGCGCGAGCGTCGTGACCTCGACCGGCTGTTCGCGGAACGCGCGGCCGACCGCGTCGCGCGGCGGCGCGTCGAGGTTTTCGATCTCCGCTATGCGTTCCGCCAGTGCCGCCTGCGTACGCAGGCCGGCGGCGGTCAGCGCCTCGGTCAGCCGCTCGCGGGATGCACGCACGCCGCGCCGGCGATGGGCGCCCTTCCTGTCGGCCACGGCGCGCCTCGTTATGGTTCTTTAAGGCCTGCGGCAATGTATAGCACAGGCGCCGAACGCGTCTATCCGCAGTCGCCCCGCGGCCGGGCTGCCACGCCGGGCCGGTCCTGCCTAGCGCGCAGCCGGTCCGGGCGCCGCGTAACGCTCCACCCAGTCGCGCACCTCGCCGTACCAGTGCAAGGAGTTCTCGCGCTTCAGCACCCAGTGGTTCTCGTCCGGGTAGTAGACGAGGCGCGAGTCGATGCCCTTGGTCTGCAGCGCACGGAACAGCTCGAAGCCCTGCCCGACCGGCACGCGCAGGTCCTTCTGGCCGTGGATCACGAGGCTCGGGGTCTCGAAGTTCGCGGCGTAGGTGTGCGGCGACAGCGTCCGGTACAGCTCCGGGTTTTGCCAGTAGGGTCCGAAGCGCTGGTCGTGCACGGCGAAGTCGGCGGAGTTCTGCGCGTACAGGTCGTAGACGGCGGCGTGGATGACGAGCGCGTTGAACGGGTGCTCGCGGCCGAGAATGATCGAGGACAGGTAGCCGCCGTAGCTGCCGCCGGCCGCGACCATGCGCGTCTCGTCGATCCACGGCTGCGCCGCCAGCCAGTCCGCGGCGGCGATGACGTCGGCATAGGGCTTCGTGATCCAGTCCGGGTTGATCGCGTCCGCGAAGTCCTGGCCGAAGCCGGTCGAGCCGTGGAAATTCGGCCAGGCCGTCACGTAGCCCCAGGACGCGAATACCTGCGCGTTCCAGCGGAAATGGAAATCCTCGGTGATCGCGCCGTGCGGGCCGCCGTGGATCAGCAGCAGCAGCGGCCACTCGCGGCGCGAGTCGAAGCCCGGCGGGTAGTGCACCCACATCTGGATCTCCGCGCCGTCCGCGCCCGCGTAGGTCACCGACTCGTAGCGGCCGAGTTCGACGTCGGCAAGCTGCGCGTCGTTGAACGTGTCGAGCCGCAGGCTCGCGCCATTGCGCGGGTTCACGCGCACGATGCGCGGCGGGTGCAGCGGCGTCTGCATGCGCGCGACGAGCGTGCCGTTCGCGGCGACGCTGACCTGGTCGAAGTCGCTGCGCCCGGTCACGCGGCGCGGTTCGCCGCGCCCGGCGGGCAGGTACCAGATGCGCTGCGTGCCGGCGTCGTCGATCGAGCCGTACAGGCCGGCGCCGTCCGGCGCCCAGGCGAGGCCGGCGGCGGAGCGGTCCCAGTCGCCGTGCAGCTCGCGCGTTGCGTCGCCGCGCAGGTCGTGCATCATCAGCCGCGCGCGGTCGGCGTAGAAGCCCTCGATCTCGCGCCGCAGCCAGGCCAGGCGACGGCCGTCCGGCGAGAACAGCGGGTCGGTGTCGGGGGCCGTGTTCGCCTCGGTCAGGTTGCGCGCATCCGTCTTGCCGGGCTCGAGCAGGTACACGTCCGGGTCCGGGTACACGCCGCCTTCGCGGCTGTTCGCGACGAAGGCGACGAGGCTCTCGTCCGGGGCGACGTCGTAATCACCGGTGCCGGCGTCGCTGCGCGACAGCTCGAGGCCGGTGCCGGGCGTCAGCGCCTCGATCTCGCCGCCGGCGGCCGGGATGCGGTAGAGGTGCGTCTGCCGTTCCTCGTCGAGCCAGCGGTCGAAGTACGCGTAGGGCATGCGCGTCCACGTGATCGCGGAGACCTTTTTCTCTTTTTCCGCCTCGAGCGCGGCGGCCATCTCGTCGAAACTCTTGTCCGGCCAGACGTTCGACAGGAAATAGACGTGCGAGCCTTCCCAGCGCAGCGCGCTCGCGCCGGTCGGCACCTCGCCGAGCTGCACGGCCTCGCCCGGCCCGTCCATCGGCAGCACGAAGATCTGCGGCCTGCCCTCCTCTTCCTTCGTCGCCGTGAACGCGAGCCGGCTGCCGTCGGGCGAGAACACCGGCGACGACGCGGCGTAACCCCCCGCCGTCAGCGGGCGCTGCGTCTCGCCGCTTGCATCGAGCAGCCAGAGCCGCGTGACCGGCTCGTCCTCGTCCGCCGGGTAGCTCGTCACCTGCACGACGACCTGGCGGCCGTCGGGCGAGACCACCGGCGAGGCGAGGCGGTCGAGCTGCCAGAGTAGCTCGGCGGACAGCACGCGGGAGCCGTCCTGTGCCGCCGCGGGCAGCGCGATCAGCAGCATGAACAATGCGGGCATCAGTCGGTTCATCGGTTCGGCCTCCGGTTCGGCCTCGGCGCGAGGCGCAACATGATACCCGCGCGAGCGCCCGTGCACGCTCCGCAGTGCAACATCGGCTGCGACGATGTGCCGGGCTGTAGCATCCTGTCTGCGGAAGACGCATGCCGCGAACAAGTACAAAGGGAAGAACCATGCCGATAGCAACCGATTTCAGGGCCGCGCTGGCGGCGCTGCTGCTGGGCGTCGCCTGCTGCGCCGGCGCCGCCGACGTTGACAGCCGCGACGAGGCGGTGCGCGGGCACGTGCGCGCCCTCGAGATGTCCGCGGGGAAGGAACTCGCGGCGGTGGTCGAGGACTTCGAGCAGCGACGCTTCGCCGACAGTTTTCTCGCGGCGACGAGCGCTGCCGAAAGGCGCGAGTTGCTGGCCGCGGTGCAGAATTCGGCCGCGAGCGCCGGCGGGATCATGGTCGACTTTGCGGACGGCGGTTTCGTCATGCTGCTCGAAGGCCCGGCGCCGCTGGAGATCCGCTTCAGCGTGACGGACGCGCCGCCGTATGCGATCGACAGCCTGCGCGTCGGCCAGCCGCAGCCGCCGGCGGGCGCTGCAGTCGCGTGGGACGAACTGGCAGACCTGTTCGCCGGTCAGGAGCGCGCGGGCTTTTCCGGCGTCGTGCACGTGGCGCGCGACGGGCGGACGGTCCTCGAGCAGGCCTACGGCATGGCGAACCCGGAACTCGGCTACGCGACGCGGCTCGACACGATCTACGGCATCGGCTCGACGCCGATCGACTTCACCGTGGCCGGCATCTACCTGCTCGCGCAGCGCGGCCGGCTGTCGCTGGACGATGCGATCTCGCGTTACCTGCCCGGCGTGCCGGCGGACAAGTCGGCGATGAGCATCCGCCACTTGCTGAGCGGGCAGTCCGGCCTGCCGGATTTCCACGACGTCGAATCGGACTGGGACGCGGACCTCGCCTGGATCGACCGCGACGAGGCCGTGCGCCGCATCCTGGCGCAGCCGCTGCTGTTCGCGCCGGGCGCGGGCGAGGCGCATTCGCACTCGGCCTACGGGCTCGCGGCCGCGATCATCGAGATCGTCAGCGGCCGCGCCTATTACGATTTCCTGTCGCAGGAATTTTTCGCGCCGGCGGGCATGCAGCGCACCGGCATGTACGGCGACGCCGGCGGCCACGCCCTCGCCGACTTCGCCGTCGGCCCCGGGCCCAGCCGCGTCGGCCTGCCGAACATCCCGCCGAACTGGGGCCCGACTTCGTGGCTGGTCCTGGGCAGCGGCGGCATGTACTCGACGCTGGGCGACATGCTGCGCTTCTACCGTTACGCCCGCAGCGGCGACAAGCTCGACGCCGAATACGCGCGCCGCTTCCGCGGCGCGGTCGTCGGCGTCGGCGGCTCTGACCGCGGCTTCTACCTGTTCCACGCCAGCAACGGCCGCGGCAACGAGGCGCTGATGCTGGTCAACGGCGAGGGGCGCTCGCCGGAAATGCGGGCCCTGTCGGAAAGCCTGCGGCGGCTGGTGATGGAAGATTCCTGAGCCGTGCGCGTCGCGCAATTCCCCGTGTATTATTCGCTGACAAGAACAAGACCAGAGCGAGCCAGCCGGCGCCAAACGGGGAAAGCAGTTGCAACAGTTTTTCTTGCCAGCAGTCCTGGTGGTGGTGTGCCAGCTTGCGGGTTGCGCGACTGCCGTTACGTCGATACGCGACGAAAGCGAGGCCGCACTCAGCCAGGGCGAAGGTTTCCTGCTGATCGAAGTCGATACGAGCCACGACCTCGAGTCGATTTCCATTAAGGGCACCAAGTCCGTTTTCCTCACGCGCGCCGACTTGCGGGCGGGCAGCAATTACATCCTCGTGAACCTGCCGGCCGGCGAATACCGGATCGAGCGCGTGGACCTGAACTGGTTTTATTACCGCATGGTCGACGGCATGTGGGACTTCGCCGTGGAGAAGGACACGATAAGCTACGTTGGCAACCTGACCTTCAAGGGCGGAGACTGGGGCAAGCAAGGGCGGTTCGTTCTCGTTAACCGGTCCTCCTTCGCACTCGAATACCTCGAAGAACAGTTCCCGAACCTCGCTGCCACGCAGCGACTCGTCTATCGCGGACCCGGCGAGGACCGTTTCCTCCCGATGGTCACGGGCCGATGACCCTCGCGTCCATTCGCCGCTCGCTCGTCATCGCCGGGCTCGCCCTGGTCGTTTGCGTCGATACCGGCGCGAGCGCTGCCTATCGCCTGCTCCCGGTGGACGTCCTGTTCCGTGACCCGACTACCTACGCGTACCGCCTCAGCCCGGACGCGGAGCTGCTCGCGGCTTACCTCAATCTGCCGGCCGGCCGGCAACTCGTGTTGATGGACACGAACGATTCAGAACCGAAATCTCTGTTCAACTTCAGCGAGATGCCGGATATCCGATTTCGCGACTTCGGCTGGATCGACGGCGATACGCTGTACATCGAGTTCCTTGACAAGCGTGATCGGGACCGCCTTGCATTCGCCGACATCGTCAGCGACGACGGCGAGCAAAGAATCGACGTCAAGCGAGTTGCCAATGTCGGCAAGATCGTGGACACGCTGCCGGAGCAGCGGGACATGCTGCTGTTTGCCCGCGAAACGGACAAAGACGATGGCAAGTACCGCCTGTATACGATCTCGGTCGACCAGCTGGAAGTAGGCAACTTCCGCCGCGCGACGGAGTTCAGCAACCCGCTGACCGGAGCGCTCAGCTACCGGCGCGACCCGGTAAGCGGCGGATTGCTGGCGGTGACGGCGGGCGAAGAAACGGTGCAGCACTGGTTCCTCGATGCAGGCGCGGAGGACTGGGTCAGGCTGGCGGAGCACGATCCCCGCGATGTCAATTTCTGGGTGCTGGCCGTGACGGGCGAAGGCCGCGCCCTCGTGTTCAGCGACGAGCTGACCAACCTGACGACGCTGATGGAATTTGACATCGAGCGCCAGCTGCTCGGCGAAGTCATCTACCAACACCCGCGCTATGACCTGACCGACGCGAGCGTATCGTCCCGGACCGGCGAGCTGACCTCGGTCAGCTACACCGATCACGGCATCAACGTGACGGAATACATGGCGGAAACAGACGCAGAACTACAAGCGCTGCTCGAGCGAAGGTTTCCGGGCAGGCAGGCTCGCATAGTGTCGGGCCACGAGAGCAGCAGCAAGAAAGTGGTGTTGCTGTTCACGCCCGAGGATCCCGGGGAGTACTACCTGCTGGACACGGCCACGCTGGAAGCGGAATTGCTGACGCCGCGCTTCGACGGCCTGGATGCATATCAGCTGGCGGCGTCGGAAGTGTTCACGGTTACGACCGACGACGGCCAGCTCGTTGAAGCCATTGTGACGCGGCCCCAGGTCCCGAACGGCGTGCTGCTGGTGAATCCGCACGGCGGACCGGTCGGCGTCCGCGATTATGCCTCGTTCGACCGCGAAACCCAGTTCTATGCTGATCGTGGTTACACCGTTCTGCGGGTCAACTTTCGCGGCTCGCGAGGATTTGGTCGCGAGTTCATGGATACCGGCCGCGGTCAGTTCGGCCAGCGCATCGAGGACGATATCAGCGCAGCGGTCACGCAGCTCTTGTCCGGAGAGTCCTTCGAACATGTATGCGCGGCCGGCGCTAGCTACGGAGGCTACTCGGCCATGATGCTGGCCATCCGCCAGCCGGAGCTCTATCGCTGCGTGGTCGGCAGGTACGGCGTCTACGACCTGCCCTACCTGTACAACACCAGCAATGCGAGCCAGCTCGCGGAGTACCGGGATGCGCTGGCGCGTGTCGTCGGCGAGTACAGCGACAGTCTTGCGGACGTGTCGCCCCTGTACCTGGCCGAGTCGCTACGGGCACCCGTGTTGCTGACTGCGGGAACCGACGACTGGGTTGTCGACTACGAACACTCGAATCGCCTCAAGTACCGGCTTCGCCAGCTCGGCAAGCCGGTCGAAATTTTCTACTATGACGGCGCAGGACACGGTCACCAGGACTGGCGTGGCGATCGCCATGAACACGCGCTGATCGACGACTTCCTGAGGCGCACGCTGCGGCTCCCGCTGCCGGAAGCGAGCAACCAGCAGCAAGTCCTCGGAGAAGAGTACTACCGACTCGCATCCTGGTTTTCGAAGTCAACTCACGACGACCACGACGACGCGCTGGTACTTCGCTACCTGCGCCAGGCGACGGAATTCGAATACGCGCCGGCCCTGAACTGGCTGGGTTCGCTCTACGAACGCGGCGGCGGCGTCGAGCAGGATTTCGCCCAGGCTGTCGCCTACTACCGGCGGGCTGCCGACGGCGACAACGCGAGTGCGAATTTCCGACTCGGCGAACTGCACCGCGACAGCCGGATGGGCGAATTTGCCGCGGTGGACGACGCCGCCCGCGCTTACGAGTTTTTCACCCGCTCGCACGAGCTCGGCCACCGCTACGCCGGATTCGAGATGGCGCGGGCACTGTGCACCGGCACTGGCATCGAGCGTGACGTCGATCGTTGCCTTGGGTTGCTGGAAGTATCGCCGGACACTGACGAAAACGTGAAGCGCCGCCGGGACGGAGTGCTGGCCGAGCTGACCTGGGGAGACTCCCTGGCCACCGACGTGCATGCGCGCGTCACCGATTTCGCGCGCGTGGCGACCGGCAGTACCTACGGCAATGTTACCGTCTACCTGCGTGAACGTGGACTGCGGGCGGACTTCGGCGAATGGCAAGACGAGCCCATCCCTGCGCGCATCGGTAATCGCTTCGGCATCGAAGTCGGGGTACGGCATATGCTGTCGGACGACAATCTTGGCCGCCGTTACGCGGTCCTGGTCCGCTGGACCGATCCCGGCCGGGATGAGGACGGCGAGCCGGGCACGCTTTATTCGATCGCGTACCTGGCGCCGGGTGGCCAGACGTCCCTGCAGCGGCGCTTCGACGACGCCGCGAGCCTGCTGCCCGGGCAATGGCGGATCGAAGTGGCGACGCTGGACGGCGAACTGCTGATCGACGAGCGATTCACCGTTATTGACTGAGCGACCGCCTGGCGTTGTCGCCGGCCCACCCGTCGGGCTCGCTGCAGGCGCGAGTCGTCGCTACCTGATGCTTGCCATGGGCTCGTCGCCCCGCAACCGATCCGCGATGCTGCCGAGCGTACCGCTCAGCTCGGCCCGCCTGCGTTGCGTAAGGGCATCGCCGCTGCCGTTCGCGACCCGACTGGCAAAGGCTTCGAGCCGCTCAGCCAGCCGGCTCTCCGTACCGCCCGCAACCAGCCGGGCCGATGCGAAGTCGAGGGCGTCATCCAGCTCTTCGGCCAGTGCGGCCGGTATCGCGTTGCTGCGCGACAGCTGGTCGATGTAAGCCCGCGCCACCACCGGCTCCGCCGGCCAGGTCACCGCGAACTGCTGCTGCGGGTTGAAGCGCTCGCCCTGGTTCGCGAGCATGGCCGCGGCGATCTCGTTCGCGCTGAGGTAGTCGGACGGCGCGAGCCTCAGCACGTCGATGCCGCGCGCGATCTCGGTGCCGTAGATGTAGCCGTCGTACCAGTAGGTGGACCAGTAACCGCCGAGGATCAGGTGCTCCTCGTGAATCGGGCCGCGGTCGAAGTAGGCGATCTCGACCGGGTTCGCGCTGTCGGTGAAGTCGACGACGGATACGCCGCCCTGGTACCAGGCCTGCACGAAGATGTCGCGCCCCGGCACCGGGATAATCGAACCGTTGTGCGCGACGCAGTTCTCCTGGTCCGTCTGCGGCGCCGGCATCTTGTAATGCCCGCGGTACTCGAGCTTGCCTTCCACTATGTCGTAGATCGCGTCCGCGCCCCAGTCGAGCGGATCGTAGGCCCGGCAGCGCGGCCGGCTGCCGCCGCCCCACTCGTCCGTGAACAGGACTTTCGTGCCGTCGTTGTTGAAGGTCGCCGAATGCCAGTAGGCGAAGCCCTTGTCGACCACCGCGTCGAGGCGCTGCGGATTGTAGGGATCCGTGATGTCGAACAGGATGCCGTTGCCCGAGCAGGCACCGGCCGCGAGGCTTCGCTCCGGGAACACGGTGATGTCGTGGCACTGGTCGGTGATGTAGGTCTCCTGCGTGTCCTCGCCGTGGTCGCCGCCGCGCCAGAGACCGGCGAGCGTGCCGTCTTCCGGGTCCGCGAACACGGCCGGGCTGTCGACGATGCGCGCCTGCGACGGGTCGTCTACGGGTATCTCGATCACGTCGATGCGGAACAGCGCCGTGCGTTCGTCGCCCGGTACCTCGCCGATGCAGCCCTCCATTTCTTCCTCGTCGCGCACGGACGAGGTGCCGGAGTTGTAGACGATGATCTTGTTGTCGTCGGTCGGGCCGGCGACGACCGAATGCGTGTGCGAGCCGCGGCAGGTCTGCACCGCGCCGACCTGGCGCGGCCGCCTCAGGTCGCTGATGTCGAAGATGCGCAGGCCGCGGAAGCGCTCGTCACTGACGTCATCGCGGATGCCGTCCAGCCCGCAGTCGCGCCGGCCGCGGGTCTCCTCGACCGACATGATCAGCAGGTCGCCGACGATCGACACGTCGCCCTGCCCGCCCGGGCAGACGATCGAGCTGTGTAACTCGGGCACGCCGTCGTCCTTCAGCCGGTAGACGTTGTAGCCGTGGTAGCTGCCAGAGACCAGCACGTCGCCGGCGAAGGCCATGTCGGTGTTGGCGAAGGACAGGAGCGGCCAGCGCTGGTTCTCGTCGTCGGTCTCCGCCGCGTCCGCCTCTTCGGCGTCATCCGCCTCGGCGGAGTCCGGCGCCGGCTTGGCCGGCGGCAGCCCGGCCGGGTTGGCCGGGTCGTAGAAGCCGGCGGGCTTCGGCAACGTTGCCACCAGCTCCAGGTGCATGATCGCCTGCCCGGCGTTCTCGAAGCCCGCCGCGAGCCCGGCGCGCGGGTCGTCCGACAGCCCGACCAGCAGCGCATTCATGCGCTCGATCTCGGCGGTCTGGTCGTTGGTCACGTCGCTCGTGAACTCGAACAGCACCGGGTCGTAGGCCGAACCGGGCTGCTCCAGCAGTTCCTCGACCATGTTCACGGCGCCCTCGTGGTGGGCGATCATCAGTTCCAGGAACAGCCGGTCGAACTCGGTGCCGGACGCGGCCGCCAGCGCCTCCATCTGCTCCGGGCTCGCCATGCCGGCCATCTGGTGCGAGGTGTGCATGCCCGAATGCGCGGCCGGGTCCGGCACGGACTGGCCGCGGTCCTCGAGCCAGCGCCGCATGAAGCCGATCTCGTCCTCCTGCGAAGCGTCGATGCGCCCGGCCACTTCCAGCAGTGCCGGGTTGTTGGTGCGATCCGCGACCAGCGCGGCCATTTCCAGCGCCTGGTGGTGGTGCGGAATCATGTCCTGCATGAAGCGCACGTCGTCCGGCGAGTAGCCGGTGTTGGCGATCCTGATCGCCTCGTCCGCGCTCAGTTCGCGCGGGTTCTCGCCCGGCGCGCCGGGCTGGACGATCGGCGCCTGCTGGGCCAGTGCCGCGGACGCCAGCAGGAGCAGCGCGAGAGCGGCAAGGTTGCGCGATGGACGCAGGGCGGAGACGACGGTATCGGTCACTTTTCAACTCCTGTAGGCGGTCGTGTGCCGGCACGCGAACGATGCCGGACCGCGAATGTACCAGATGGTGCCGGCAGCCACACCGGGCGGCCGGCGCCTGGGGCCGCGCGAGGCTCGCGAAACACAAAGTTACAAACCCGCGCGAAGCAGCGATTAGCATGGGCAGCCTGCCGAATCAGGAGACAGACATGACCACCCGCGCTGCCCTTGCCCTGCTCACCGCGATGACGCTGTCCGCCTGCCAGGGATCTCCCGGCGACGCGCCCGCCGATGCCGCCGATGTGACCGACGCGGCCCCCGCTGCCGCGATCGCCGACGCGTCGCCGCCGCTGTGCCTCGACGCCGGCCCGCAGACGCCGCGCGATATCACGAGCCTCGCGGGCCTCAACCCTGTCACGTTCCCGCTGGCACCGGCCGCCGAGGAGCTCAACCTGTGCAACCTGCACACGCATACGAATGCCGAACACAAAGGCCCTGGCTTCAGCGTCTTCGTCAACGACAGCGACAGCGGCGGCTACGCCTGCAACGACGCGGCAGAGCTGACGGCCGCGGAACTCGAGGACCCGTTCGACGGCAACGGGCCGTACGGCGGCGTCAAGCCGGGCGACACGATCGAGGTGCACTGGGTCTACAGCTCCTGCCCGGTCGCTCCCGGCGAGGGACTCGGGTCCTGTCTCTCCGAGGGCTGCGACGACCCGCTGCTGCGGGTGGAGGCGCAGGTCTTCCTCGTCGTCAACGACCCGGACGCGCTGGATTTCGCCGACTTCGGCTACGAACCGCCCGCCGGTGACGGCCTGCACCAGCCGCGCGCGCTGCCGGCCGGCACGGGCACGCCGGTGGTGTTCAGGGGCTCGACGACCGGGCCGTCCTACACGCAGTCGCAGTGCTCGCCGATGCAGGTGACCTGGAGCGTGCGGCCGCAGTGTGCACGCGTCGACGTCGCGTCACTGCACCGCTGGGCGGAGCAGGGCAACGTCTTCAACGAGAGCAAGTCGCACGGAGTACGCCAGCTGGTGACGGCGCCCGAACTGCTCTCGCCGATCGAGCCGGAGCTGCAGCCGGGCGCCGACTGAGCCCGGGCGCGGGCGCCTCAGTCCTTGCCGAGCCCCCAGGCGCCCGTGCCTTTCGCGGCGATGTAGAGGAACACGAAGGCATACAGCGCCGCGGCATCGCCGCGGTTCATGATCGGCAGCCACTTGTCCATGCCGAAGTGACCGACCCAGTAGGCCGCGGCGCCCATGCCCGCGCACAGGAAAGCGGCCGGCCGCGTGAACAGCCCGAGCATGACCAGCGCCCCGCCGACCAGCTCGACCGGCCCGGCGATCCACTGGATGTGCCAGGGCCGCGCGGCCTCGGCCATGTTCTGGAATTTGACCACGCCGTGGCACAGGAACAGGAAGCCCGTCGTGATGCGCATCAGGGCGTAGGTCTCTGCTTCGTAGTTCTTCATGAATGCGGGCATGCGCTGGTCTCCGGTCGGTTGACTGCCGGCAGTCTACACCAGCCTGTCGCGCGCATGGCCCCGGACCGGCTGGCACAGCGCGACCCGGCAGCCCACCTCAGGCGTGGTAATGCTGCCAGTACAGCAGGAGCGGAGCCACGGCGAGCGCAATGCTGAACAGCAGCCCCGCAATGCCCGGCCGCCGCAGGTAGCTCTTGCGGGGATCGGACGGCTTGTAGATGACGTCGACCGTGTCGCCGTCGCGGCGCCGCAACCCGCGCAGCTGCCGCGCCAGCATGAAGCGCAGGTTGTGCGAGGCGACCAGTATCCAGGGCGATACCCGCGTGCCCTGGTAGGTCTTGCCGGCGACTCGGTACTCGTAAAGCGCCGAAGCGACGTACTCCTGCTCCGACGGCACCGGGTCGGTGGCGCCGAACTTGCTTACTCTGGCCTCGACAAGCTTGCCGCGCGTGCTGGGCCAGGCCCGGACCCGCAACTGGTAGACGACGGAAACGGACAGTGCGATCGCGGTATACAGCGCCGCGAAGAACACGATGCCCTGTTTGTCACCGTCGAGGGCGAGTCGCCACATGTCGGCCAGGTAGTCGGTCATGTCGTTTGCCTCCTTGCGCGTTTCCGCGAGCGTATCCCCGTCGCGGCGGAGTCGCGACCTTTCAGTTTTTCGCCGGATTTTTCAACCTGCCCGTCCGTTCGTGGCAGGATGTCGGCACACTGTTCATGAGTCCGGTGATGAAGATCCTCGTCGACGCGGACGCCTGCCCGGCGGTCATCCGCGACATCCTGTTCCGCGCCGCCGAGCGCACGCAGACCGAGCTGCTGCTGGTCGCGAACCAGCCGCTCTCCGTGCCCGGCTCGCGGGTCATCCGCACGCTGCAGGTGCCCAAGGGTTTCGACGTCGCGGACAACGAGATCGCCAGGCGCGTGCAGCCCGGCGACCTCGTCGTCACTGCCGACATCCCGCTGGCCGCCGAGGTCATGGAAAAAGGGGCACAGGCGCTGAATCCGCGCGGCGAGCTGTATTCGCAGGAGACGATCCGCCAGCGCCTCAACATGCGCGACTTCATGGACACGCTGCGCGCGAGTGGCATCAACACGGGCGGGCCGCCGGCGCTCGGCCAGGCCGAGCGCCAGGCCTTCGCCAATAACCTCGACCGCCTGCTCACCGCAGCGGGACGGTAGACTCGGCCCCGGGAAACCAGGAGTACGACATGGACGAGTTCATGGCGGCGGCCGTCGCCGAAGCGCGCAAGGGCCTCGCCGCCGGCGGCATACCGATAGGTTCGGTGCTCGTTATCGACGGCAGCATCGTCGGCCGCGGGCACAACCAGCGCGTGCAGAAAGCGAGCGCCGTGCTGCACGCGGAGATGGACTGCCTCGAGAACGCGGGCCGGCTCGCGGCCGCCGACTACCGGCGCGCCGTGCTGTACTCGACGCTGTCGCCTTGCGACATGTGCAGCGGCACGGTCCTGCTCTACGGTATTCCCAGAATCGTGGTCGGCGAGAACCGGACCTTCCAGGGCCCCGAGGACTACCTGCGCTCGCGCGGCGTCGAGCTGGAGATTCTCGACGACCAGGACTGCATCGCGATGATGCGCGAGTTCATCGCCGCGAAGCCGGGGCTGTGGAACGAGGACATCGGCGTCTAGTTGGCTGCTTGGAAACGCAGTCTTTCTGCAGGCTGCTAGGGCGCCCGGTAGACCACACCCTCCTTCATCACGAAGCGCACGTCCTCCATCACCTCGATGGAGTCGAGCGGATTGCCCGGCACGGCGACGAGATCGGCACGTTTGCCCACGGCAATGATGCCGCGGTCGTCCACGCCGAGCAGGTCGGCCGCGAACACGGTCGCCATTTTCAGCGCGTGCCCAGGCGGGATGCCCTCGGCGACCAACGCGGCAAACTCGCGGCCGTTGTCCCCGTGCGGGTACACGCCCGAGTCCGTGCCGAGCGCCATGTTGACGCCGGCGCGATAGGCCATCATCAGGCTTTGCCTGACCAGCGGCTTCAGGTACTCGTTCTTGTCCACGGTTGCCTGCGGCGTGCCGGGCGGAAGCGGCAGCGTATTGATGTACAGGTTCGGCACCAGGTAGGTGCCGTGCTGTTTCATCAGGCGTATGGACTCGTCGGACAGGATCGAGCCGTGCTCGATCGACGCGACGCCGGCACGCACGGCAGTGTTGATGCCCTCGGTACCGTGCGCGTGCGCCGCGACCTTGAGACCGAGCTTGTTCGCCTCGCGCACGATGGCCTCGAGTTCTTCGAGCGAGTACTGCAGCGCACCGACCGGCGCGTTCTGCGAAAACGAGAACACGCCGCCGGTCGCGCAGACCTTGATGATCCGGACGCCGTGCTTGGCCTGGTAGCGCACGGCCTTGATGACCTCGTCCACACCGTCGGCGATGCCGTCCTTCGGCCCGAGCTCGAGCACGCCGGGTGCGAAACCGGTGATGTCACAGTGGCCGCCGGTGATCGAGATGAAGTGCCCGGCCGGCCACATGTCAGGGCCCGGCACGAAACCCGAATTGATCGCCCTCATCAGCGCGACGTCCGGGAAGCCGGGCAAGGCACCGGTGTCACGGATCGTCGTGAAACCGGCCAGCAGCGTCTTCTCGGCGTAGACGACGCCGCGTATGCCCCAGTCGGCCGCCGTCTCCAGCACCGGGTTCCAGACCCAGTTGTCGCCGGTGAACCAGTCGCCGTTGACGTGCGTGTGCATGTCCATCAGGCCGGGCAGCAACGTGTAATCGCCGAGCGCGATGACGCGGGCATCGGCAGGAACGTTGTCCGGGTCGACCGCCGCGATCACACCGTCTGCTACGAGGACCCGGGCCGGCCCGGTGATGCGGCCGCGCTCGGCATCGAACAGGCGCTCGGCGGTGATCAGGAACGTGTCTGCGAGTGCGGCGCCGGCCGGCAACGCGGTTGCGGCAAGCGCTGCGAGTACCTGCAGTCGAATTCTGCGCGTCATGTGACTCCCCCCGGTTTTTCTGCTTGTTGACGGCAGTGTCAGTGCCCCTGCGGGTCGCGTCAATTGCACCCCTCGATCAACGGCAGGAACTTCCGCAGGCGCACCCGCAGCCAGCTCAGCCACTACCATGACTTGCTGATTTCCCTTGGAATTCCCTGGGAACCCGGGCAACGGGCCAACGGCTCGCCTGGGTACATTCGCCCACGGGCTGGACTCATCCAGCGTTGCAAACTGGCCCTACCGTTCGCCCGCTGCGCCGCTATTTTCTAGACAGGCCGGGTCACCGGCCGCGACGCAATCCGGCTCCGGGGGGAACCAACATGATGCGCACGATTGCCACGTTCGGACTGCTGTTCGTCCTCTGCGGCGGCGCCCAGGCCGACACGATTTTCCAGGACGACTTCGAAGACGGCGACGCCGCCGGCTGGGCGACCAGCGGTGACGTCAGCATCACCTCGCTGCAGGCCATCGGCCAGTATTCGCTGAGGCTCAAACAGACCGCCAACGCAACCGTCACGGTCTCGACCGCCGGCTACAGCGCGGTCAGCATCACGATGAACCTGGCCGCGACTTCGCTCGAGAACGGCGACGACTGCTACGCCGAGGTCTCGACCGACGGCGGCCAGGCCTGGACCACGGTCGTGCTGGTGCAGAACGGCAGCGACGACGGCACCTTCTACCAGGGCAGCGCGTCGCCCGCGGGCGCGGACGACAACGCGAACCTGAAGCTGCGCTTCCGCTCGACCGGTGCGCACGCCGGCGACTACTGCTACGGCGACAGCGTCAGCGTGTCCGGCACGCAGGGCGGCACGAACCCGGAGCCCGACATCGACGTCAGCGGTTCCGGCAGTTTCGGCAACGTCGACATCAACACGAGCGCGGACCACAGCCTGACGATCTCGAACACGGGCAGCGCCGACCTCGTGATCGGCACGCTGTCCGGCCTCGCCGCCCCGTTCAGCATCGTCAGCGACGCCTGTTCCGGGCAGACCGTCGGCGCCTCCGGCAGCTGCAACGTCACGCTGCGCTTCTCGCCGACCGCCACCGGCTACGCCAGCGACACGCTGAACATCCCGTCGAACGATCCCGACGAGGCGACCGTCGCGGTCGGCGTCGACGGCACCGGCACCGAGCCGGGCGGCGGCACGGTCGACGACTTCGATCCGCTCTCGGGCAACGGCAACGTCAGCCGGAGCGAACTCGACTACGCGTTCCTGACCGGCGGCAGCGACCCCGGCAGCCGCGTCGACGTCTCGGCCTACGGCGTGCCGGCGGAGGCCGCGCAGCCGGTCAACAACTTCGAGGGCCGGCTCACGCTCACCGGCGAGGCGACCGGCGGCGACTTCGACGAGATCAAGGACACCTTCCGCTACACCGGCAATGCCGATACGACGCGCAAGCACCTGCCCGAGTTCGACTTCGAGTTCGTGCAGACCGGCACGCACCTCGTCCCGGCGACCCGGGGCTCGATCCCCGCGTCGCATCCCGAGTGGGAATACATCCTCGAGCCCGGGCGCGTCTGGCAGGAGAATGGCGACAACGGCTACAGCCGCGCCGCGATCCCGTTCTCGCTGCACCAGAAGAACGCGAACTGCCAGCACAACGGCCTGATGACCTTCCTGTTCAAGGACGACGGCTCGGTCTCGAAGCTGGCCTACCAGGTGTCGAGCGAGACCTGCCTGTACTTCAAGTTCGACATGTGGGGCCTGCTCGGCGCGAGCTACGCGCCCGGCGCCGTGGCGGGCGCCGCCGCGCTGAAGGCCGACCACCAGGCCGAGGTCAACGGCCGCATGCCGGTCAAGCCGATCGCCGAGCTCGCCAACGACTACTCGGGCAGCGACCCGAGCCAGTTCGGCAGCGCTGCCGAGACCGACCCGGCGCACATGACCATTTACGGTTTCGTCATCGACGGCACCCACTACGTCGGCGGCTGCAATACGCGCTGGGGCACGCACCCGTACTGCGACTCGCTGACGGTGCCGTCCTATTCCACGGCCAAGACCGTGTTCGCCGGCGCAGCGTTGATGCGCCTCGAAAAGAAATATCCGGGCTTCATGAACAACACGGTCGCGCCGCGCGTGCCCGAGTGTGCCGCCGACGGCAACTGGGGCGACGTGACCTACGGCAACGTCATCGACATGGGCACCGGCAACTACAAGCTGGCGAGCTACATGGGCGACGAGGGCGCGAGCCACACGAACGACCTGTTCCTGCCGGAAGACCATGCCAGCAAGATCAGCTACAGCTGCACGGAGTACCCGCGCAAGGCTGCGCCGGGCACGACCTGGGTCTACCACACGTCGGACACCTACATCCTCGGCACGGCGATGAACGCCGACGTCAAGGCGCTCGAGGGTTCGGGCAAGGACGTGTTCGCGGACACGGTCGTCGCGGAGATGTGGCGGCCGCTGGGGCTCAGCAAGACCAGCGAGGTCTCACGCCGGACCTACGACCCGATCGCACAGCCGTTCACCGGCTGGGGGCTCACCTTCCTGCGCGACGACGTCGCCAAGCTCGCGACCTTCCTGAACGTCGACGACGGGCACATCAACGGCACGCCGATGCTGGACGCGGCCGAGCTGGACGCCGCGATGCAGCGCAACCCGTCCGACCGCGGCCTCGATCCGCTGACCGACTACAAGTACAACAACGGCTTCTGGGCCCACGAGATCAGCTCGAACGTCGGCTGCTCCGGCGAGCTGTGGGTGCCGTTCATGTCCGGCTACGGCGGCATCACGGTGCTGCTGCTGCCGAACGACACGACCTACTACTACTTCAGCGACGACGATACCTACTACTGGATGGACGCCGCGGTCGAATCGCACCTGATCCGTTCGCTCTGTCCGTAGAAAAGAACGGCCGGTGCCGCATATGCGGCACCGGCCGATCATCACCCGTCGCCCGCAGGGCGGGTTGGAGATCCGCCGTGCGTGGCGGCTGCCGCAAGGGGGGGTTCGGCAGCCGCGGGCAGCCGGCCCTGCCGGGCGACGAGGCCCGAGTCCCGCGAATCCGGCACGGCGAGAGGTAAACGCCCGGTGTGCGCATCCGCGGCCAGCGACCATGCGGCCCATAGCAGCAACAGCAGGCCGATGACCATCCAGCGCGGCGATACCGGGCGCATGTCCTGTCTACCTCGTCCGCCCGCGAATAGCGGGCACTCCCAGGTAACAGCGACAGTTCGGGGATCATTCCCTCACGACGGCGGCACCAAATTTGATAGGCCTGCCCCGTCGTGAACGCGACGCGTTCAAGACGCGTTCGCGAGCCGGGCTTCCTGGATGAACTTGCGCAGTTTCTTGTAGCGCCCGTAGCGAATCATGTCGCGCGGGCTGATGTTGCCGAGCAGCGGATTCGGCACGCGGAACCACAGCGTGGTTTTCTTGACGTCACCGTCGAAGTAGTCGGCGACCTGGTTGCAGATGTCGGCAATTTCATCCAGGCGAGATTTCAGCTCCGCCGGGATGCGGTCGTCCAAGCGCACCGAGGACTTGCTCACGCCACTGATCTTCGACAGCGAACTCTTGTCGAGCTCGAGGAAGTTCGAGACTGCCTTGTAGTTCGTGTGGTGGTCGGAGAAAAAACCCAGTGCATCGCTGCGGTGAATGCTGTCGAACAGCTGTGCCGTCATTTTTGCCGGTCCTCCTTAACTGGTCAGTCATCCCGGCCATTTATCAGCCGGTTATCAACCATTTTCTAAGCAACGTAATGCCTTCGCTGACTCTTCGATAATACATTGTTTTAGATGCTGTTTTAGAATACTAATATAGACGAATTGACTGGACTTTTCGCGGTTCTGTTCAGTTTTTCGACCGGGACGTATGGGCCGTGGCGGCCTACTTCTGCTTCGACGTCCCGCCCTCGCGGTACCACCAGCGACGGTCCGCTGTCGCGATCCTGCGCTCGGTTATCGTCCTGACTCGACAGCAGGCGAATCGCTCCATACCGCAAGCACATTGCCTAGCGGGAACGCCCGCTGGCCTGGTACTCGTGCCGAATCTCCTGCGCGCACGCGCGGTCGCCCCACACTTTGCTGCGCGTCGTTTCGTCGGGTTCGGTGGAGTGGCTGCAATAGTTCAGACGGCCGTCGATGGCATTGGCTTTAGGTCAACGAATCAGCCGATTCTCGGGTATAGAAAGAAATGAAGTGCATCGCGGCAGGTTTTCAAACGCGACGGCGCAAAGTGCACACATTTCGAAGGCGGCAGCAAAGCACTTGTACCGCATATCGGCGTGCGGACAGGCCGCACGCTGACCCATGCCCAATAGCACTGGAGCTCAATGACCCAGCAGTCGCCGACAAAACTTGAAATTACGATCCGGAACTATCCGGCATTTCGCCCCGCGCGGACGACGACTTGGAGACCTGCCGACCTGACAATACGGCACGATCACGCGCACACCGGGGACCGCAAAGTTTCGCAGGCCGCAGCGCGACTAGCGTAACTCTGCGAGAGACAACCCGAGTCATTGGTGACTGGGTGATCCCACGGCATCTTGCTGTTGGAAGTCATGCGACAGCCGCCAACCAACCCGGGCAATTGCTTGCTTGCTCAAATCTCGAAACTTGAAGACATACTCGAGGGGTTCGCTGCCAGTAGCGGGGTTTTCGCATTCCCCATCTTCAATGGTCATCGATCTCAGCAGGTGTGCCTCAACAGATTCGGGCGGGTTCTCCTCGTGAAACTTCAAGGTAATGGTAAGTTCGGTATGTGAATATCGACTGGCAATAACGCGCAATTCGCTTTCGCGATTCAGATACTCATCAACTTCCACTAATTCACTCGATTCGACGGTCACAATCTGACGAAAAAACTTGCCGGGCGACTTGCCGAGTTCGACGAAAACGCAACAAAGCCAGTCAGGCACCAAGAGTTGATATAACCATGAGTAGGGCAACGGGCTTTCATACTTTTGCACGATCAGCCGTCGCGTGGGGCGGCCCAAACGGAGGAGCCTATCGTTAGCAGCAGGGGGTATTCGATGTTCGGCGATTGGTTCCTTGGGAATCTTGCCGCCCTGCGTCGCAACCACTTCGCGATATCTTGCCCAGATTCCAGGTTGCTCGGCGCGAAGAAGATGTTGTCGCTTTGTCGATACGCGCTCGCCGCGTGGATCCAGAAATTCGATATCAATACGGGATCTGAGAACGCTTAATGGCTGGTTCGCATACCGAACGCTGACTGCGATATTCAGCAACAGCGCCGCAGCTGCAAAAACCCAGACAGCGAGCACGACGTTGCCCGAGAGACTCTCAGCATCACCGAGGAAAGGAGCCGCGTGCGCGATCTTCGCGGAGAAGGGATCCAGGAACGGGAGTACGGCGAGGGCAGCGAGAGCACTTTTCCATACCATCCGGTATCGACAAAAGAACTCTCGCATACCCAACTCGCCTAGAGGGTCTGAGTGCTCATGGTCGCACGCTCCTTGGCAATCAAGCGCTGCTCTTATACACGCTTCGGGTTCAGGATTTCAACGGCAGAAACTACTCTTTTGATAGGCGGAAATCTGTGCGCTGTGCCCCGATTTCAAGATCGTTTTGGAAAAATACGCTTACAATCAGTGTATTAGGTAAAAATCTTGGCGCATCTGCGTAACCGGATCATGGAGCGTATCGCGATGGACAGACTGTCAGGCCTATTTCTGCTTCCACGTCCCGCCCTCCCGGTACCACCAGCCGCGGTCCGCCTTCGCGATCCAGCGCTCGGCGAAGGTGCGGCGGATGTCGTCCTGCCATTCCGGCTTGCCGTTCAGGCGGGCGATCTCGGCGTACAGCGCGTTCCAGTCGTTGTTCTGCGCCGCGACCAGCTGCACCACGCGGTTACGCTCGGCGAGCGGGATCAGGCCGCGGTCGCGGATGTCGATCAGGCCGGCGTCGGTCAGGCCGATCGCGCCGCTGTCGTAATAGGGCTTGAGCTGCGGGAAGCGCTCGGCCAGCGAGTTCTCGAGCGCGGTCTTCTCGGGCGACGGGCGGTCGAAGTTGATCGCACCCTGCGCGTTCGCGTCGCTGACCAGGAAGCTCGTGACGCCGTGCGCGAGCGCGAGCATGACCGGCACCCGGTCCGCGTCGGGGCGCGCGAGCGATGCGCCGGTGTCGCCGCCGTTACCGGCCTCCTCGCCGCGCACCTTGTCGATGATGCGGTCGGCGGCCTCGGTCGCGGCCGCTTCCGGGAAGTAGACGTTGATCGTGACGCAGGCCGCGATGAACACGGCGACCACGGTTATGAATGCGACTGCCAGCTTGTTCATGTCGGACTCCAGGAAGGTGCGGACGCAATGGCCGCTAGTTTACAACCGGGGTGCTGTCGCGCGTAATCGCGGAGAGCTGCTGCAGCAGCGCATTCCAGCCGACGCGCTCCCGGTAACCGATGACGTCGATGCGCGGAATCCCGCGCCCCTTGACGATGTAGTAACCGCGGCCGAGCGCGCCCTCGCCCGCCGGGCCCGCGCCGCTCATGCGGCAGACTCCGTTCGCGAGCACGCAGCGCAGGCCGATCTCCTCGTACGCGAACACCTCGAAGAACTTGAGGAAGCCGGTCGACAGCACCGCGCCCGCCCCGCCGCCGCCGACGCTCGCCAGGTTCTCGACGGCGCGCTGGCTGATGCGGCGCGGCGTGCGGTCGCCGGGCGTCGAGTACAGCCGCGCGTCCATCGCGACCGGCCGCCAGTTTTCCGCTTCCAAGCCTGCAACCTCGCCGCTTAACCGCCCCTGAATGAGGCCGAACGAGAAGGTGTTGGTTACGCGCTCCAGGTCCAGGCTGCGGAACGTGAGGTCGCCGGACAGCCGCGGCACCCGCCCGAAGGGCTGCGCGATGCGCAGGTTCGCGAGCTCGATGTCGCCGTCGAAGGCCCGTGCCGTGAGCCGGCCGCCGACCGTCATCGCGTTGCCTTCGTAGGTCAGCAGCGGCAGCCGCCCGGACAGCGAGCCGGAGAACGCGGGCCAGCCGAATGCGCCGGTCAGCTGGCCGAGCTGGACCGGCTCGAGCTCGGCGTCGAGCAGGCCGCGCGCATCGTCGCGGCCATAGTCGTGGATCTCCAGCCGATTGACGAGCAGCGCGCCGCCCATCGTCGGCACGCGCAGGGACTCGAGCAGCACGAGGTCGTCGCCACCGAGCGCCAGCGCGGCGCTCGCGCCGCCGCGCAGGATGCACTGCGCGTTGCCGCTGTCCCAGGCGAGCCGGCTCGGCGGCGCATCGCCCGGCGCGCCGGCGGGGCCGGGCCAGTGCAGGCTGCCGCCGAGCCCGTAGATCGCGAAGCGCCGGCGGCGGTCGTCGAGGATCACGCCGTCGAGTTCGAGGTCGGCCGACATCGGCGCGTCGTTCTCGATCGTCACCTCGCCGGACACGCGGCCGGCGGTCTCGAGGTCGCCGAGCACGGTGCCGGCGAAGGCGATTTGCAGCAGGTTCGTGTAGAGAGTCTCGACCGCGGTGTCACTGATCTCGATGCGCGCGGCCTCGACGCGCAATGGTTCCTCGCCGGGCGGCAGGTGGATGCGCGCCGTCCCCGCGAGTTCTGCCTGGTCGCCCTGCGTGAGCGCGAAGCGGCCGAACTCGTAGCGGGCGAAGTCCGCCGTGCGTGCGCGCCCGAGCTCGATCGCGAGCGGGTGCTCGGCCAGGTTCGCGTACACGGGCTCGACGTAGGCCTCGCCGCGGTCGGCCGCGAGCGAGAGGTCGAACTGCCAGGCCTCGCCCGCCTGCTCCGCATTCAGCCGCAGCGTGCCGGTGACGGCCTCGGCGACGACCGTACCGGCGTCGTTGGCGACAGAAGCCTCGGCGAGACTGGCATCGAGCGACAGCGCGAGCTGACCGGTACTGTCGGTGCGCAGCGAGCCGCGCGCGTCCGCGCTGCCGCCCGCCGCGAGCTCCCCGGGACCGAGGTCCAGCGAGTTCGCGATCGCGACCAGCTCCGCAATGGCCAGCCCGGCGCCGCTCCACTCGAGCTCGGTGCCGAAGTCCCCGGTCCGGCCCTCGAGCGCCACGCGGCCGCCCGCCAGCGCGAGTTGCTGCAGCGCGAAATGCAGGATGCCCGGCTCGCGTTCGTAGTCGAACCGCCCGGTGACGGTCTGCCGGCCGGCGACGGGGAAGTCGAGCGTCAGCGTCGCGTCGTGGCAGCGCAGCCAGGTGCGGCTCAGCAGTATCTCGGCGCAGTCGATCACGGTGTCGCTGAACTCGAGTTCGGCGCCCGGCAGTTCGACGCGCCCGATCCGGACGCGGCCACGCTGGCCGCCCTCGTGCAACTCGATCGTCGCGTCGATGTCCGCGACCCGCCAGTCCGGCGCGTCGACGCGCTCGGCCCGGAAAGCGACGACGACCGGGTCCGCGGCATGGACGGCAACGGCGAGCAACGCCAGCAGGAAGGCTACGGGACGAATCTGCACCACGAGTGATCGGCGGTCAGCACGATCGCCATTCTTGCACGGATGCCGATGCAGGAATTCCTGCCGCGCGGACAGGGCCCGCCCGGCGCTGCAGGGCCGGCTGCCCGGCGTAGCGGACCCGGGTGTCCGGCCGCCGCAGGCACCCGGTTCCCGCTGTTGCAGCCGCCCCCGCAGGCCTTGCCGGCCGGCGGGGCGATCTTTCCGCGATCCGCAGTTAGAATCCCCGGTCGCAACGCCGTGCACGGAGCCACCGATGCCACCACCGGCACTCACTCGACGCCGATTCCTCGCGCTTGCCGGCGCGACTGCCGCCAGCTCGGCACTGCCGCAGCCCGCCGTGGCCGCTGCCGCCGATGCGCTGCCGGCACTGGCCGCAAGCCTCGACGGCGAACTGGTCGCAGCCGGCCATGCGCTCTATGACTCGGCACGCCGCACCGCGAGTTTCAATCCGCGTTACGACCGCTATCCGCTGGCGATGGTCGGCGTCCGGTCCGAGGACGATATCGCGCGCGCGATCGAGTTCGCCCGGCGACACGAACTGCCGCTCGCTGTCCGTAGCGGCGGCCACGACGTACTGGCCGCATCGGTCTGCGATGCCGGAATCGTCGTCGACACGCGCTTCCTTACCGACGTCACGGTCGACGACGCGAGCGGCCGGGTCCGGGCCGGCGCGGGAGTCGTTGCCGGCGCCGTCAACGAGGCAGCCGGGCGCAGAGGTCGCGCTGTGGCGCTCGGCTGCAACTCGCAGGTCGGCGTATCCGGCCTGACGCTCGGCGGCGGCATCGGCTGGTTCGTCGGCAACCACGGCGCAACCTGTGACCAGTTACTGTCGGCACGGGTCGTCACCGTCGACGGCGACCTGCGCATCGCGAGCCGCGCCGACGACGCCGACCTGTTCTGGGCAATCCGCGGCGGCGGCGGGAACTTCGGCGTCGTGTCGGAGTGGACCTTCGCATCGCACGTGCAACCGGACGTGGTGTGTGGCGGCATCGTGTTTCCCGGCGAGCTGACGCCGGAGTTTCTCGCTTTCTACCGGGACTTCCTGGCCTCGGCACCGGACGAGCTGACGGTCGAGGTCATCGGCAACGCGTTTCGCGAACCGATGATCGCAGCCGCCGTCTGCTATTCCGGCGAACCGGGTCGTGCAGCGGAGGTACTGCGCCCGCTGCGCGAGTTCGCGACGCCGCTGGCCGACGGCATCGCCGTGCGGCCGTACGCGATGCTCGAGGCCGTGCCGCCGGATGTCGCGCGCTACCTGCAGCCAGCGCCCGACGTTCAGGAAGGTGAGGAACCGGAGCCCGGCTCGTACTGGCAGGGCACCACGGTCGCGGCACTGGGCGACGAGGTTATCGATGCGATTGCCGGCGCGCTGAACGAGGCGCCGCCGGGCTGGTCCTTCGGTCTCGGCCACGTCATGCGCGGCGCCGTCACGCGAGTCGGGCCGGCCGAGACGCCGCTGCTGCGAACGCCCGGCGCCACGACCGTGCACTTCGACGCCGGCTGGAACTACCGCTCGCGCGCCGGGGACCTGATGCGCTGGGTGGACGCGGCGACCGCTGCGACGGCGGCCGTGTCGGGCGGCGTGCCGACCTACGTCAACTACCTCAGCGAAAGCACGCCGGCGGCCGTGCGTGACAGCTACGGCGCGAACTACCCGCGGCTCGCGCGGCTCAAAGCGACCTACGACCCAGCCAACGTACTGAGCGGCAATCGCAACGTCCGGCCGCGCGCCGCGGACGCCTAGGTATTCTGGACCAACCGCTGCAGCGCATCGACCAGCCGGCCGACATCGTCGGGCATCGCGAGCAGCTGCGGCGTACGGCGCATGCAGTGACCGCTGGCGAGGCCGCCGCGCGTGACGGTGAGAAGGCTGAAATCCTCTCCGAGCTGCCGCTGCAGCGCCGGGGCTTCTTCGACCGTACCCTTGCCCGCACGACCCAGGCGGGCAAGCGCTCGCGCGGGCCCCGTCGCTAGAAGCCGCGGTCGCCGCTCGCCAGGTAAGCTTCTTCCTCCGCGGTATTGCTGCGCCCGAGCGCCGCGTTGCGATGCGGGAAGCGGCCGAAGCGCTCGATGATCTCGAGGTGGTTCAGCGCGTACTTGTCGCTGCCGTAGCCGGCGGCGTTCAGCCCGCGGGTTTTCTCGAGGCCGAGGCGCTGCATGTCGAGGTCCTCGGCGTGGCGCAGCGGCAGGTAGAAGAAGGAGCGCTCGGCCAGGGAAAGTTGCCGGTCGTCGCCCGCTTCGAGGCCGTCGAGCGTGAGCTGCAGGGCCTTGTCGTCGGCCGCGAAAGCCTCCGCGGTGTCGCGATGGATATTCCGCGAGAACTGGTCGAGCACGACGATCAGCGCGAGGCGGCCGCGCGGCGTTGCGCACCAGTGGTCGAGTTCGCCGCGCTTCGCGCGGGCGAGCAACGCACCGAAGCGTGTCTCCAGTTCGCGGTCGAACGCCGGGTCCGACTTGAACCAGCGGCGCTGCTCGATTTCCTCGAACCAGAAGCGGAGGACGTCGTCGCTACGAATGTCGGCCATCCCCGCATGTTGTCACGGCGGCGGTGCCGAGGACAGGCCGTCGAAGAAGTGTCCGACTGCCATGTCCCAGTCGCAGCGCTCGCCCTGCCACTTCGTCACGCAGGTCTGCGCGTCGATGTGTTCGCAGTCGAACTCGCCCGCGAGCCAGGCCACTGGTTCACGCACCGCCGCCGGCGCTGTCAGCTCGAAGGCGTCAGGAATGACGTTTCCGCGGGGGGATCTGAACACCACGTGGCCCTGGCGATTGCGCTCGCAGGCGAAGCCGCCCTCGTGCACGAGGCCGTGATGGTGCCGGCACAGCAGCACGAGGTTGTCGAGGCGGGTCTCGCCGCCGTCGGCCCAGTGCTTTACGTGGTGGCCGTCGGCAAAGCGCGCGTTGGTGCAGCCCGGGAAACGGCAGCCGCCGTCGCGGACCCACAGCGCGCGCAGTATCGGCGGCGGGATGGCGCGGGTCTTGCGGCCGACGGACAGCGGTTCGCCCCTGATATTCCTGAACATCGGCACGATGGCGCTGTCGCAGCCGATGCGCCGCGACGTTTCCGCGGAAACGCGTGGGCCCCCGTCGAGGCGCGGCATGCCCGGGCCGGGAAGCAAGCCGGTGACGGCTGTTTCCGCGGAAACGGGCGTGCGGCTGTCGAGGCGCGGCGTGCCCGGGCCGGGCAGCCTGTCGGTGACGGCCGTTTCCGCGGCAACGCGGGGGTCCTGCTCCGGGCGCGACACATCCGGCGCCGGTGCCGCACCGGCGCCGGGCGTTTCCGCGGTAACGTGCACGACCACCTGGTAACGGTCGCCGGCAGACCCCTTCGGCGCCTCGTGCGCAAGATAGGCCTCCGCCATCTCGGCCAGCGCGTCGGCGCGGCGCATCGCGTGCGTTGGTTTTGCCGGGTTCGACGTTTCTGCGGCGCCCGCGGGGTCCGCGGCGGCAGCGGCGGCAGCGGCGTCCGTGGTGTCCGTGGCGTCCGCGGCGAAATAGACTGGATCAGCAGTGGTGTCTTTCGTCTCACGCTCCGCGTCGAACTGGCGATCGACGCCGAGTTCCAGCGCTTTCAGGAGCACGGCGCCCTGCTCGGCCGGCAGCCGGGCCGTGACGACGAGGCAGCCGTCGTCGTCCCAGCGGGTCGCGACCTCGCGGTGCCGGCGCACGTTCTGCCCTTCGGCGGCCTGCAGGCGTTTTGCCCTGCGAAAACCCGCGACGAGCTTCTCGACGTGGTACGCGGTGCCGTGACGGGCGAAGTGCAGCAGGTAATCCTCGTTATCGGCGTTCGCCACGCGGGTCATGGCCCGCACCTTCGAGTAGGAGATCTCGCCGCGCGCGAAGGCCTTGCTGATTTTCGGCAGCGCCTCCAATGCGCGCGCGACGCGGACCTTTTCGCGCGCCGCGTTCATGCCGATGCCGCACTGCCAGTTCAGCCAGTGCGCGCAGGAGCGGATGCCGCCGAGCTCCCAGTAGCCGTGCCTGTCGAACTCGGCGACGAGCACGAGGAACTGGTAATCGGCCGCGGTGATGTAGGCGTAGAGCTCCGTGATGCGGGCGGCCATTTCGTCGCTCTTCCGGTACTTCTCGCTGCTGCGGACGCAGGTCGGGCGGGCGGCTGCGGACATGGCTGGCTCCGGGAAAACAGGGCTGTGTATTTATCCAGTATTCTACCCGATTTACCATCAATTTCAGAGAGTTATTTGGCCATATCTGACCGCTTTATTCGGCCGGTCGCCGCGTTGTTCGCGACCGGCCGGCATCCGTTGTCCTATGCTCTTGCACCGGTGGCTGCATGAAGAGACACGCCGCATGAATGCCGTTATTTTCGCGCTGGCGTTCGCCGCGATCGCCGCCCTGCTGTGCGCCGCGCTGAGCCGCATCGATCGGCGCGTGAGTTTCGCCTCCGCGCTGCTGTGCGCGGCGTACCTCGGGCTCGACGACCTCGTCACCGGCCTGCCGTCGGTCTCCGCGACGTTCGACGTCATCGGCGGCGGGTGGAACTGGTCGGGCAAGCTGTACAGCCTGCTGCTGTCGATGGCGGTGCTGTTCTCGCTCGGGATCAGACCGGCCGCCGCCGGGCTGACCTTGCAGCAGCGGAATGTCGGCACGTCGCTCGTCGCGCTCGTCCTGTTCGGCGTCTGGGGCTTTGCGCTCGGCTGGGTGTTCCAGCCGGGGGCCGCGGACGTGGAGACGTACCTGTTCCAGGCCACGATGCCGGGGCTGTCCGAGGAACTGGTGTACCGCGGCATTGCGCCGGCGATACTGCTGGGGCTGCTGCGCGGCCGGAACGCAGAGCCGGGGATGCCGTGGGGGATCATCTTCGTGACCGCGCTGGTCTTCGGCACCTGGCACGGCCTCGGCTACGGGGGCGGCGGGTTTTCGTTCGACGGGCTGTCCGCGCTGTTCCCGTTCATCGGCAGCGTTGCCGGCGGGTGGCTGCGGTTTCACAGCGGCAGTTTGCTGTTCCCGGTGCTGGCGCACGGGCTGGCGAACGTGGCGTACTACGTGGGATCGATGGCGGGATAACGTCCAGGCTCACGCGTACTTGACGAAGACCGCCTGGAGCGGCAGCACAAGTCGGGCTGGGGCGAGGGGCGGGTCCAGCGCATTGTCAGGCGGCATTCAACACAAGTCTGGATGCCTGCTTTTCTTGACGGCGGTCATCGAACACACCGCAATTTCTGAATTGCGAGGCGCCGCGTTCGGCCAGGAGCCGTCACTCTGAAAGACTATGGCGCGATGAAAAACTCGAGGATCTCGTCCCCAAACTTGTCGAAGTTTCCTGTCGAACGCCATCCCAGGTGCCTGTAGAAACCGTGCGACCTGCTTTCCGGATCTGGATTGCAGCTGAGAAACACCCGGGCGTGCCCGCGTTTCGCCAGTTCCTTTATCGTCTTGTCCAGCAATTCCCGGCCAATACCGTATCCCTCGAAATCAGGCAGCAGTGCAATGACCTGTATCTCTCCGGTTTCAATCACACCAAAGCAGAAGCCGACTATTCGACCATCAACGATACAAACTTGACCCGGAAGCGTCCCAGAACGAATGTTCTCTGCCCACGATTCCGTCGTGATGCCGATCGAGCGTAGCCATTCTTCCGAAGCAGCATTCTGTCGGGTCTTCCCCCGTACAGCCACGCACTCGGCAGCGTCTTCTGGCACGGCCGGCCGGATTTCCAGTTCAAAGGGCTGACAATCCGTCACACTGCACTCACTGCCCGAAGTTGCGTGGAATAGCGAACAAGACCAGCCTGTCTCTGCGCCTCAGGTTGCCGGGTGCGGCTTCGGGGCCGCTGCTGTCAGTCTACCTCAGAAAGTCCGGGCGAGCGGTTCCGGCCAGAAGCCGTCACCGAGACAATGACGCAGCGTAGGCAACCGCTCTCTCAAGTCGTGCTGCAGGATCGTAGACTATCCGCAATCCATCATGCATGACGCCCGCAGTTCCATGATCGATCGGCAGAGTCATCCATGCTTGATCCGTAATACCAAACTCAGCCTTCGTTTCTCCGCAGAAGACCCGCATCGATTGCGCCAGGTTATTGTCTTCCACTGTCCCTTCCACGCGTGCATCTGAGCCAATTCCGGTTATCCACGAGCACCCTGCCAAGGGAGAGTCAGGGTCGGATGTCAAAATAGACAAATCCACATCCGAATCAGGTCTGGCTTCTCCTCGTGCGTGAGAACCACATACTCCAGCGGCGATAATGCGATCATCACGTTTTGATCATCGAGCCACCTTTTCTACACGTTCGTTCGCGTCCATGAGCCTGTTGATGCATGAGGTACGGTAGTTCTGGTGACCTGTTGGTTTGGGTCCGTAGCGGCCTTCGGCCGGTAGTCTGGCTCAATGTCCGGTTTCGGCAGGAAGGCGGCCGATCGCTGGCACAGGTTTCCGTGCTGCCGCCTGACGCAGCGGCCAAGGATTCCTGGCGTCCACTTCCACGATCCCGGAACGTCCGCGCCGCCGCGGCTCGTCCCTACTCGTTGATCGGCATGTGTGCTGCGCCTGCCTCTAGCTGCTCTTCGGCTTCGTCGATCCAGGCCAATAGCTGCTCGCGACTGACGCTGTGCTCGGCGTCGTGCTTCAGGCTCGCGAGCTCCCGGATCGCCGCGCGGATCGCCGATTCGGCGTCGAGCGGGTCGGACGCGACGAGGTAGCGCGGCTTCGGCTGCTCCGCCGACAGCGCGTCGCCGATGGCGCGTGCGTCCGCGACCGGCCTTTCGTCGTCGTCGTCGTCGCCGCCGGCCGAAGTCTTCTCGCAGGTCGCGACCAGCTCGTTCATGGTGTCGAAGCAGCGGCTGCGGCTGGCGTCCCTGCGGGCGAGAACGCGGCGGCACGGTTGTGCTGGCCACGGCGGACCCGAGGCGGTACAAGGGCAGGGGTCCGTCCGCGGCAGCGACGCGCGGTCGAGTGAGGGCCGGATACGATCATGTGGAATCGACTCGAATTTATCGCCAAGCGGCTCCGGGAACGCCTCTGGGTGCGGCCGCTCCTGCTTTCTCTGCTGTCCGTTGCTGCTGCGTTCGTCGCGAAAGCCGCCGACGGAATCCCGGTCGACGGCAGGATTCCGGAAATCGCCCCCGATTCGATCGAAACGCTGCTCGCGATCACCGCCGGCAGCATGCTCGTCATCGCGACGCTGGCCGTGACCTCGATGGTCTCGGCCTATGCCTCGGCGAGCAGCACGGCCACGCCGCGAGCTTTCTCGCTGCTGGTCGCTGACGACCTGTCGCAGAATGCACTATCGACGTTTCTCGGCGCTTTCATCTTCACCTTCGTCGCGCTGGTTGCGCTGAAGAACGGCTACTACGACAAGAACGGGCTGTTCGTGCTGTTCTCGATGACCGTCGTGGTCCTCGCCTTCGTCATCGTGACCTTCGTGCGCTGGGTCGACTGGATTGCCCGGCTGGGGCGGATTGGCACCACGGTCGAAAAGGTCGCCGCGGCAGGCGCCGAGGCGTTTCGCCGAAACCGCGGCAATCGCCGGCTCGGCGGCGCGCCGATCCCGCCCGGGCTCGATCGCGGGCGCCCTGTCCACGGCGATGCCATCGGCTACGTGCAGCACGTCAACATCGAGGCACTGCAGGACATCGCCGGCCGGCACGGCATACGCATCAGCCTGCAAGCCGTCCCGGGCTATTTCGCGGCGCCGGGCCGACCGCTCGCCTGCCTGCACGGCGAGGGCGATGCGCCGGAATCCATCGACGTCACCGGCGTCGCGAGTGCGTTCGAGATCGGCGAGCACCGCGTGTTCGACGACGATCCCCGCTTTGCACTCGTCGCCCTGTCCGAGATCGCGTGCCGCGCGCTCTCGCCGGCCGTGAACGACCCGGGTACCGCGATCGGCATCTTCGGCACGTTCATCCGGCTGTTCGCCATCGTCGCCGAACCGCCCGACGACGACGGGGACGGGTCCGTCCGTTACGACCGCGTGCTGGTTCCCGAACTGTCGCGGGACGAAATGATCGACGACGCGTTCCGGGCGATCGCGCGGGACGGCGCCGGCATCGTCGAGGTTCAGGTACGACTGCAGAAAACGCTGCGGGCGATCGCCGCAATGCCGGACGAAGACCTGGCCGCCGCGGCGCGGCGGCAGTCACGCGCGGCGCTCGCTCGCGCCGAGAGCGCGTGTTCTTTCGAGCCGGACATCGAACGGGTTCGCGAAGCCGCTGCGTGGTCGAGCTGAGCCGGCGCAGCACCCGGCAAAGGTGGCCCGGCAAGGGTACCGCGTTGCCGCTACACTGGCGCAGAGGCCGGTAAGGCCGGAAGGAGACTCGATGCGCACACCGAACGCGTGGCGGCTGGCCGCTGCCGCTCTGCCGGCCTGGTTACTCCTCGCCGCCACCACCCACGCCGGCTGGGAACACCGCTACCCGAAGGTCGGCGACTTCAGCCACCACGTCTACCTCGAACAGCACGAGATGCCGTTCCTGTCCGCCGGGCCGGTGGACCCGGCGTCGTCGCCGGACGGCAGGACGCTCGCCTTCGCGGCGCAGGGGTGGCTGTGGTTGCTGGATCTCGAGACGGGCGTTGCCACGCAGCTGACCGACGGGCCGGACATCGACGCGCGGCCGCGCTGGTCCGCGGACGGCGGGCGGCTCGCGTTCGTGCGGGACGACGGTTGGGACACGCAGATCGTCGTGCGCGACATGGACGGCGGCGACGAGACGGTGATCGACAGCGACGGCATCGAGCTCGACCCGGAGTTCTCTGCCGACGGCACGACTCTCTATTACACGTCCGCGCGCAGCGGCGTGCTCGAGCTGTGGCGGCAGCATCTCGCGGCCGGCACGGACGAGCAGCTCACCGAGCTTGACCAAGTCGAGCGCAGCGCACGGCGGCTGGCCGACGGGCGCTCGCTCGCGTACCTGCACGGCAGCTACCCGCAGCGCAACATCCGGGTGCGGGATTTCATCGCCGGCACGGACGAGATCGCGCGGCCCGGCAACCTGGCGCTCGCGATCGGCTTCGACGTGCACCCGGTCGAGCGCTCGCTGGCGGTCACGGAGCCGCGGGGTGACGAGTATCACTTGATTATTGCCGACATCGACGACCCGATCTCGCGGCGCCAGCTCACCGGGCCGGGCGCGCATGCGCTGATGCCCGCGTTCAGCGCCGACGGCGAGACGGTGTACTTCGTGACGGCCGATGACCGGCAGCAGTTCCGGCTGATGCGCGTGCCGACCGTCGGCGGCGACGTCGAGGAAGTCGAGATCGCGGACTGGCGCTGGGCCGAGCGCACCGGCCGCGTCGTGATCCGCACGCGGTACGAGAACGGCGAGGCAAGCCCGGCGCGGCTCGCGCTGCTGCGCCGCGACGGGCACAAGTTCGCATCGACGGAGGGGCCGACGTACTTCGACCCGTTCTCGGGCTACCACTATTTCTACAGCGACGGCGAGATCGCACTGGACGTGCCGGCCGGGCGCTACGAGGTGTACGCGGTGCGCGGGCCGATGTCGCGCTCGGTGACGGCGCAGGTGACCGTGCGCGGCGGGCGGGAGGCAGAAGCCGAGCTGACGATCGAGTCGCTTTGGGATGCGCGCGCGGCGGGCTACGCATCCGCCGACCTGCACGTGCACCTGAACGCGGACGGCAACGTGCGCATGGCGCTCGCCGACGCGCTGCCGCTGATGCGCGGCGAGGAGATCGACCATCTCGCGCCGATGGCGTGGAACCGCTACGACCGGCTGATCGACGAGCCGCTGCTGGGCGACGAGGCGAAAGATGCCGACGGCTACACGGCGCGCATGGGCCAGGAGGTGCGCTCACACTTTCACGGGCACATCGGCATGATCAACGCGAAGCGCGCGTTCCACCCGTGGTACTTCGGCCCGGGCACGCCGCAGTTCGGCAGCGCGGACCGCTCGAACGGCGAGGCGATCGCGTTCGCAAGAGCGAACGGCATCCTGCCGACCTACGTGCACCCGGTCGGCCTCGCGCAGGACCCGTTCGAAGATCTCGAGGCCAACCCGATCCCGCTCGAGTTCGTGTCGGACGCGATACTGGACGACGGCGTCGGCCTGGAGATCGTCTGCGCGTGGACCAGCCCGCTCGGCACGGCCGAGCTGTGGTACCGACTGCTGAACATCGGCCGGCCGGTGATCGCGACCGCGGGCACCGACATGATGAGCGATTTCCAGCGCGCGCCGGCGCTGGGCACGGCGCGGCTGTACGCGGAGGTCGGCGACGGGCCGCGGGATTACGACACGATGCTGGAGCTGGTGCGGGCCGGGCGGACGTTCGTGACGCGGGGGCCGGCGTTGCTGTTCGAGGTGGGCGACAGGAAGCGGCCGGGGGATGTAGTGGAGTCAGGGACTCAGCCCTGGAGCATCGAGCTGCACAGTGCGGAGCCGGTGTTGAACGTGGAGATCGTCGTTAACGGGGAGGTCGTGCAGCGATTCGACGGGATCGGGGCCGGGGAGTCACGGCGTTATGAAGGGACCGTGGAGTTGCCGGAGGGCGGCTGGGTGGCGGCTCGGGGGCATGGGAGTGGGGTTGAACGGGTCGGGATGACGGATGATCAGTTTGTGCATTCTTCGCCGGTTTGGATTGGGGAGGTGGGGAGTGTGGAGGCCGATGCGGCGGCAATTGCTGCCGCTGACCTGCTGCGCGCAATCGACGCCGGCGAGGCGCTGGCGAGCGAGGCCTACGGGGTAACTGCGACGCCGCGGCTTGGGGCGCGCTTCGCGTTGGCAAAGGAGCGGTTGCGGGAAAATAAGCCCGACACCTTTTAGTCACTCAGCCAGCACTCTGCTATAGATATGAACGTACCCCGTGTCGACGTCGGCCTGTCAGCCAATGCGACAGGTCGACGATCGATCCTGAGTTCAGCGATGTATTTATGAGGTGGTGCGAAACGGATGCCGGATGCAGGTTCACACGCCGCAGGGACGGCATCGATTCCCGACACCGAGCGGAATCCTGATCAATTGCGGGTGCTGCAGCGGCTGTGCGAATTCTCGCATCAGCTGTATGCCGAAGAGGCAGATAGATCTCGCGCGCTGAACCAGGGCTCGCGCAACCTCTACCTGGTACTGGCCGCTACCGTCGCGTTCATCGGCGCGGTCGCGAAGTGGCTTACGCCGACAGGCAGCGACTTCTTTCCCGAGGTCGGCCAATGGTTGTTTCTCGCGCTCGCCGTTGCCGCGTCCAGCCTGGTGCTGGCCGCATTCGTGTTCTGCCTGCTGGCGTCGCGCGTGCGGCAGTTCGAGCGTCTGTGCGATCCACTCGAACTGGCAGCCCGGTCGGCCCTGATCACGCGCGAAATCGACATGCTGGCGGAAATTTCTGCCAATCAGCTCGTTGCAGCCGACCGTAACCATGCGGCGAACGAGCGCAAGGCCCGGCACCTCGCAATCGCCTACCTGTGCTACTTTTGCAGTATCGGTCTATTCCTGCTGGCATCGGTGACTTTCGCGATCTGGCAGGCGGGAGTAACGATATGATCCTTTCCTCCAATGATTACGATCCGGCTACTCTCCGGCAACGACTGGACGAGTTAGTGAGTCGGTCGCCTGGCAGCGATGCGAGCGAGTCCGCGAAGACAGCTTTCGCGACCGAGGGGATGGTGCTGTACCTGTTGGCCAGGCAAGCCAACCCCGGGGGCGGCGGAATCTGCGACGAGATTGCTCAGCTGCTCAAAGAGAGCAGCCCGGAGTTCGCCGAAAAGTTCGGCCTGGTCGGCTCCCCGAATCCGCTGATCGAGAAGATGAACCGGCGGATCGAGGAATCCCATACCAGCGACAAGGCCATGCTCGCGCGGTCGACGGGGCCCTGGCGCAGGTAGACAGTGAAGCGGGCGGGTGCGTCCGTAAAGCCAGGCCCCCCGCCCTGCCCGCTAGCCGCCCGGCCGCATTACATGCCCCACACCGCGGCTGCTCGCCCAGCGGTTGATCGGTGCGATGTAATTGCCGGTGATGTCGCCCATCTCGCCCTGGCGCCGACGCCATTCGGCGGCAAGATCCGCCTTGCGGATATTCATCCCCTCCGTCACCGGCGCCCCCGACTCATCGATTACGTCCATCAAAAACCGTAACTGCCCCTCCAGCTTCGTCTCCCACGCGTCCTCGTCCTCGTAGGTTTCGAACTTGAGCTGGTAGATCTCCTCCTCCCAGGCGTTGATGCCCTCGATGGCCTGCTTACCTAGCGTGTGCAATTCCTCATCGTCATGTGCCGCCATCAGGTCCTTGATCTGCTGTCGAGCCGTGCGGGCGTTGTCGAGCGTAGTCAGCACTTCCGTCAGCAGCGCCTTGACCTCGCCCAGCGTGCTCGACCACTCCGCGATCTGCGCATCCGTCGCGAACGAGCGCGGGTCCTTCACGACCGTGAAGCTGGCCTCGCTCGACGCACCGCCAACCGTCACTCTCGCCGTGTACTCACCCGGCGCCACGCTCGGGCCGTTGTAGCCGCCGTTCAGCAGGATGTTGTCGATGCAGGGCACGTCCTCGGAGTTCATGTTCCAGCCCCACTTGTTGAGGCCCTGCTCCACCTTCGGGTACTTGTGTTCGATCGGGCGGCGCGGGTCCTCGTTGCCCTTCTCGCATAACTCCTGCGGACCTTCCTTGCTCGCCATCGTGCGGATCACCGTGCCGCTCGCGTCGAGGATCTCGATCGTCAGCTCCGCATCTTCGTCCTGCTCATCCTTGATGTAGTAATACAGCGGCACGTCCGCGGACGGGTTGCTGCCCTCGAAGTCGCCGGCGCTGCCGCGCGGCCTGCCCATCGCCCAGGTCGGCGGCGTGTACAGGTGCACGGCCTTGTCCGCGAGTTCGTCCGCGGCCTGGCGCAGCACCCAGACGTCGTCCAGCACCCAGAACGCGCGGCCCTGGGTCGCGACCGCGAGGCCGTCTTCCCTCGCCCGCAGGTCCGTGATCGGCACGGCCGGCAGGTTGAGATCCAGCGACTGCCAGTCGGCGCCGTCGTTGTAGCTGACGTACATGCCCTTCTCGGTGCCGGCGTACAGCAGTCCCTGCACCACCGGGTCCTCGCGAACGACGCGCACGAAGTGGCCGTCCGCGATGCCCTTGTCGATGCGGCGCCAGCTCGACCCAAAGTTCGTCGTCTTGTAAATGTACGGCGCGAAGTCGTTCAGCTTGTAGCCGGTCACCGCCAGGTACGCCGTGCCTTCCGCGTGCGGCGAGAGCTCGATCGCGTTGATCATCGCCTCGCCCCTGTGCGGCGGTGAGATGTTCTGCCAGCTCCCGCCGCCGTCGCGCGTGATGTGCAGCAGCCCGTCGTCCGCGCCGACCCAGATCGTGCCCTCCGCGTTCTCGCTCTCCACGATGTAGTAGATCGTGTGGTAGAACTCGGCGCCGACGTTCTCCGGCGTCAGCGGGCCGCCGTTCCGGCCCATGCGCTCCGGGTTGTTGCGCGTCAGGTCCGGGCTCACCTCTTCCCAGTTCAGGCCGCGGTCCGTGCTCTTCAGCAGGTACTGCGTGCCGTAGTAGATCGTGTCGTGATCGTGCGGGCTCGTGATCACCGGCGGGTTCCAGTTCGCGCGGTACTTGAGATCCTTCGAGTCCTTGCCGAACACCATCTCCGGGTACGGAATGATGTAACGCTCTTTCTTGTTCTCGTGGTTGTACTCGGTCAGCGTGCCGTTGATCGTCGTCGCGTAGACCAGCGTCGGGTCGTCCGGGTCGAACGCGATGTGCGCGCTCTCGCCACCGCCGACCGCGTAGTAGTCGTCCACGCCGATTCCGCCGTCCCAGGCGTAGCTCGCGATCGACACGGTGGAGTTGTCCTGCTGCCCCGCGTACAGCCGGTACGGGTCCTGGTTGTCCGTGATCAGGCGATAGAACTGGGCGGTCGGCTGGTTGTAGATCGAGCTCCAGGTCTTGCCGCCGTCGAACGTGACGGTAGCACCCCCGTCGTTCGCGTTGATCATGTTCAGGCTGTTGTCCGGGTTAATCCAGTGGTCGTGGTGGTCGCCGTGCGGCGTCTTCACCAGCGTCCAGTCCTTGCCGCCGTCGGTGGACTTGTACAGGCCCGTGTTCAGCACCCAGACCGTGTCCGGGTCGTTCGGGTCGGCCGCCAGGTGGATGTAGTACCACGCGCGCGACCACAGCACGCGGTGGCCGTTGATCAGCTTCCAGGTATTGCCGTAGTCATCCGAGCGCCACAGGCCGCCCTCGCCCGGGCCGGCCTCGATGATCGCGTAGACGCGGGAGGGATCGGCCGCGGGCACCGCGATGCCGGTCTTGCCGATCAGCTCCGGCAGGCCGCCCTCGAGCTTCTCCCAGGTGTCGCCGGCATCCGTCGACTTGTAGATGCCGCCGCCCTCGCCGCCGGACTTGATGAACCACGGCTTGCGCCCGTGGTGCCACATGCCCGCATACAGAATCCGCGGGTTGGTCGGGTCCATCGTGATGTCGGTCGCGCCGGTGTCCGGGTTCACCTTCAGCACCTGCTCCCAGCTCTCGCCGCCGTCCTTCGTGCGGTAGACGCCGCGCTCCGGGTTCGGCGCCCAGATCTGGCCCTGCACCGCGACGTACGCCAGGTCCGGGTTCGTCGGGTGGATTTGAATCTTCGCGATCTGCCCCGCCTTCGGCAGCCCCATGAACGTGAAGGTCTTGCCCGCATCCGTGGACTTCCACAGGCCCTCGCCCTGCGCGGTCGTGACGCCGCGGATCGGCGCCTCGCCGGTGCCGACGTAGATCACGTTCGGGTCGGAGGGCGCGACTGCAATCGCGCCGATCGTGCCGACCGGGATCTGCTTGTCGGAGATGTTCTCCCAGGTCGCGCCCGCGTTGGTCGTCTTCCAGACGCCGCCGCCGGTCGCGCCCATGTAGTAGAGCTGGTCGTTGCCGGGCACGCCGGTCACCGCGGTGACGCGGCCGCCGCGCCACGGGCCGATCAGGCGGTACTCGAGGCCGTCGATCAGTTTTTCCTCGACGGCGGTGGCGGGTGCGGAGACAAAAGGTACGAAGGCGACGGCCAGCAGTGCGAGCTGGCGGATGGTGCGGTGCATCAGGTATCCCCCCGGATCAGGATGGCGTTCGTTCGTTTGACGGACCAAGGTAACGCCGCGCCGGGGGCGAGACAAGCGGCGCGGCGTCCGCGATGGCCCAGCGATACGCGGCGCGAAAACTGCTATTCCCGGCTAGAATAGTCGCCGCCCGGCCCGCGCGGTCCGGCACCGTATTGACTGGTCACCCGATCGTGGTGACGGACTTCTCCCGGAACTCACGCTCTCGCTCCCGGTGCCGGTCCCGGCCTTTCCGCGAGTGACGACAGCCATGAACGACCTGCAAACCTACGCGTCGATCGCCGAGATCATCGGCGCGTTCACGCTCGTGTCCGGCGCCACGTTCGGCGTCATCCAGCTGATCGAGTACCGGCGCCGGCGGCGCTTCAGCGTGGCGGCCGACCTGTGCCGGTCCTTCACGCAGCCCGATCTCGCCCGGGCGGTCGTGACGCTGATCTCGCTGCCGGACGGCAAGAGCGCAGCCGACTTCGATGCGCTCGGAATCCGGCACTGCGAATCGGCGCTGACCGTCTTGATGACCTATGAAACGATGGGTCTGCTGGTGAAGCGGCGCATCGCGTCGTTCCAGATCGTGCAGGAACTGACCGGCGGACTGCTGCTGACACTGTGGCGCAAGCTCGAGCGCCTCGTGCGGGATACACGCGTCGAGACCGACAACCCGCGCTTCGCGGAGTGGGTGGAGTGGCTGGTGAACCGGGTGCGTGCGGAGGAAGACAGCATGCTGCCGGCCTACCAGCGATTCCCCACGAGCGGCCGGGATGCCGGGCCCGGCACTTCGATCCCGGCGACGCCCGGCGCGACCTGACCCGATAGCGGCCGGGTGCCAAGCGGCATCGGCACAGGGCGTTCGCGACGAATTGCAGCTCGGCGACATGCGGTTCCACGGGGCCCCGCGCCGCTTGCCTGCACCTGCCTGAGCCCGTAGTGTAATTGGCAATCCGCATGACCACGGATGGCCGGCATTGGGTGACGACGAACAAGACGGCAGCCAGCTCAGCGACCTGCTCGACGCCGTCGGCCGCGGCGAGGCCGGGGCGCTCGAACGCCTCGTCGCCGGGATCTACCCGGAGCTGAAGAAGCTCGCGCACTTCCAGCTCGCCGGCGAGCGCCCCGGCCACACGCTGAACACGACCGCCGTCGTGCACGAGGCCTTCGTGCGGCTCGCGGGCAACAACAGTCGATATACCGACCGCGCGCACTTCCTGCGCGCCGCGGCGACGGTCATGCGCCACCTGCTCGTCGACCATGCCCGCAAGCGCAACGCCGAGAAACGCGGCGGCGGCGTCGCCCCGCTGACGCTGCAGGAAGAGCGCTTCGCGAATACCGACGACACGCTGGCAGTTCTCGCGATGGATGCCGCTTTAAAGGACATGGCCGCCATCGACCCGAAACTGGAGCAGGTCGTCGAGTGCCGCTACTTCGCCGGTCTGAGCGTGCGCGAAACGGCCGAGGCGCTCGACCTGTCGGTACGCACGGTCGAGCGCAGCTGGCAGCGGGCGCGCGCCTACCTCGTCACCGCGCTCGAGGGCGAAAGCGATTGACGCCGGACGACGCGAAGCGGCTCGACGCGCTGTTCGCAGCGGCGCTCGAGCTGCGCGGCGACGAACGCGAGCGCTACCTCGAAGAACAGTGCGGCACTGACGCGCAGCTGACGAAGACCGTGCGGCGCCTGCTCGCCGCCGCCGAGACCGACGACGACTCTCTCGGGCAACGCTTTGGTCACGTTCGCGAGCGCCTGTTGCAGGAGGTCCTCGGCGGCGACGAGAGCGATGCGCAGGTCGCGGAAGACCTGTCCGGGCTGCGTGTCGACGTCTGGCGGCTGGAGCGGCGCGTCGCGCGCGGCGGCCTCGCGACCGTTTACCTGGCGCAGCGCGACGACGGTGAATACGACCAGCGCGTCGCGTTCAAGGTGTTGCGCCGCGGGCTCGACACCGATGACCTCGTCGCGCGCTTCCGTGCGGAGCGGCAGATCCTGTCTGCGCTCGACCACCCGGCGATCGCCGGCATCCTCGACGGCGGCGCGCTCGAGGACGGCCGGCCCTATCTCGTACTCGAATACGTCGACGGCCAGACGATTACCGAGTACGCGCGCGACCGCGAGTTAGGCGTCCGCGAGCGCGTACGCCTGGTCCTCGACGTGCTCGGCGCGTTGCACCACGCGCACCGGCACCTGATCGTGCATCGCGACATCAAGCCGTCGAACATACTCGTGTCGAATGACGGCCACGTCACGCTGCTCGACTTCGGCATCGCGAAGCTGCTCGACCCGGGCGCGCTGCCCGGCGCCTCGACGCTGACGCGCACCGGCGTGTCGCTGCAGACGCCCGGCTACTCCAGCCCCGAGCAGCGGGCCGGCGAGCCGGTGACGACGGCCTCGGACATCTATCAGGCCGGCACGGTGCTGTACGAGCTGCTGGCGGGCGCGCGGCCGCGGCTGGCAGACCGGGACGCCGGTGCGCCGCCGCCGAGCCAGGCACTGAAGGGCAAGCCCGGCTATGCGGCCGTGCGCGGCGACCTCGACGCAATCATCGGCAAGGCGATGCACCCGGACCCGTCGCGCCGCTACGCATCGGCCGACGAGATGGCCGGCGACCTGAAGCGCTACCTCGACGGCCGCCCGGTGACCGCGCGGCCGGACACGCTCGGCTACCGCCTCGGCAAGCTGCACCGGCGCAAGCCGTGGCTGCTGCCCGCGGCGGCACTCGCGCTGCTGGCGGTCGCCGGCTACGTCTACACGCTCGCCAGCTACAACGCGCAGCTGCAGAAGGAACAGCAGCGGCTCGCGGCGGCGCAGGCGTTCATGATCGACGTGCTCGCGAGCCCGGACCCGTTCCGGCCCGCCGACCCGGATCTCGGGCGCAACATCACCGTCGTCGACGCGCTGGACCTCGGCAGGCAGCGGCTGGAAACGGACCTGCTGGACGACCCCGAGCTGCGCGAATCCGTGCTCGCGTCAATCGCCGACGTCTATGCGAACCTGGACCAACACGAGAAAGCGATCGCGCTGCGCGAGGAAGCACTGGCCATCGAGCGCGAGTTGCACGGCGAGCTGAGCGAGCCGGTGCTGGCGAGCCTGCAGCAGCTGGCGAAGCAGTACCGCGCGATCAGCGATTACGAGGCGGCGGGGCACTACGCGGATCTGCAGCTCGCGACGGCACGGCAGTTGTACGGCGATGACGATACGCGGCTCGGCATCGCTGAAGTCGACTACGCGGCCCGGCTCAACGCCGAGGGCAGACCGGACGAAGCGAAGCCGCTGTACCGGCAGGGCATCGCGCGGTTACGGCGCGCGCCCGAAGAACACGCGGAACCGCTGATCGAGGCCCTGCTGGCGCTCGCCAACCTGCTGCGCTTCGAGGCCAACGACGAGTCGCTGGCGCTGATCGACGAGGCAGCCGGCCTGTCCAAGGCGCTCTACGGCGAGACGAGCCTGTCGATGGGCCTCGTGCGTTCGCAGCGGGCGTCGACGCTCTCCGCCGGCCGCGCGTACGAGGAAGCGGCCCGTGAGTTCGAGGCGGCACTCGGGATCTGCGAGGCGCACCTTGGCCGCAATCACGGACTGACGATCGCGACGGTCAACAACCTCGGCATTCTCTACAACCGCATGGGCGAAACGGCGCGCGCGGAAGAACTGTACCGGGAAGTGCTCGAGCGCCGCCGCAGCAAGCACGGCGAGCAGCATCGCGCCGTCGCGGACGGCTACCAGAACCTGGCCACGGCCGTGACCCGCGCGGGCCGCTACCGCGAATCGATCCCGATGCACCAGCAGGCCTACGAGATCTACCGGGCCGTGCTGCCGGGCGACCACGCCGTCATCGCCTACCCGATGCTGTCGCGGGCCTATGCCGAGATCAGGCTCGCCGACTACGCCGCGGCCGAGGCCAGCGCCCGCACGGCGCTCGGCATCCTCGAACGCTCGGCCGAGCGGCCGTTCGTCGTCGGCGTCGCGCAGTGCCTCGTGGCGCTGTCGCTGCAGGGCCAGGGACAGGTCCGGGCCGGCGACGAGCTGCTGGCCGCAGCGCACGAGCGGCTCGTCGGCAGCGGCGTGTCCCCCACCTACCGCGAACTCTGCCGCGTGCCCGACGGCTGACGGGCTGGCGGTTGCGGCCCCCGCAATCCGCTTTTGAATACAGGCACCCGGACACAACCGTCGCCACGATGGAGGAGATACCCATGCCTGCAAGAACCGTTGCCACCGCATTGCTGCTCGCGACGTCGCTGCCGATGCTGGCCGCCGCCGACCCGCTGACGCGGACGATCCAGCAGGACCTCGCCGCGCTGGGCTACCAGCCGGGCGCCACCAACGGCGAGAGCACGCTCGAGACGACGATCGCGATCTCGAAGTTCCAGGCCGAGAACGGCCTCGCGATCGACGGCGAGCCGAGCCCGCAGCTCGCGGGCGTCATCAAGGCCAGGCTCGACGCGGGCGACGCAACGGGCGCCGCGCCGGCAGCGGCCGCCGACCCGGCGGCGCTGGAAGCCGCGCGCCGCGCCTGCATCGAGGACAAGCTTGCAGAGGCTCGCGCGTCGCAGAAGAAGAAGCGCGGGCTCGGTTCGCTGATGCGGGCCGTCACCCGCACCGCGGGACGCTTCGGCAGCAACGAGGTCGCGCAGAGCGTGTCGCGGACGGCTCGCGACGTGTACAGCGTGGATGCGACCGCCTCGGACCTCGAGTCCGCCGCCCGGGACCTCGGGCTGACCTCCGACGACCTGGAGGCCTGCCGCAACCCGGCCCCGTAGCGCCGAGCGCCGCCGTCGCTACAGGCTGGCGACGGCGGCGGCGAGCGCGTCCGCGAGTTCTATACTGGGGCGACCGGTGACCGGCATCCCGTTTTCCGATTCGAACTTCACGATCGCCACCGCGGTCGGCTGGGTCAGCACGCCGTTGATCTCGCCGGGCTCGTAGCCGAGCGTATCGAGGTCGCTCTGAATCGCGCGGATCAGGGTCGCGTCGTCGACAACGATAGTGCCGCCGGGCTGGCCGAGGTCGGGGCTCAGGCCGAAGTTCTCCGGGTTGACCTCGATGTTCGTCGTAATGAACTCGACCTCGACCGTGCCGCCCTCGGCGAGCGAGCGGATCTGCTCCATCTGGTCGCCCATCATGCGCTCCATCATCGCGCGCTGGCCGGCGGGCATCTGCGCGAGCTGGGCCTCCAGTTTCTCGAGCTCCGCCGCGGCGCGCTTCGCCTCCGCCTCCTGCTCGGGCGTCATCGTGCCGCCGAAGCGCAGCACCTGGCGGTAGGGCTCGAACATGTTGCTGCCGGGCACGCTGCGGAAGTCGTCGAACTCGGTCTCCAGCACGAAGTCCTTCTCCTCGCCGTCGACGCGCGAGACGCCCTCCATGCGCTGCTTGCGGCGCACGAGGTGCTCTGCATCCAGCCAGACGCTGATCGCGTGGATCGTCGTGCTGCCGCCCTCGACCGGCTGGGTCAGCTCGATGCCGTCGAGGCGCAGGTGATGGGAGCGGGCCCCGCCGACCTGCTCGGTACCGGCGAGCCTGAGGTTGCCGGCGGCGGCCTGGCGGTCGGCGACCTGGCGCCTCGCCTGCTCCGCCGTATCTTCCGGTACCTCGGCGAACAGGGTCGACATCACCTGGTAGTAGCAGGCGGGACCGAGCATCCAGGCGGCGGGACTCATGCCGAAGCGGAGGGCCTGCGGAACGGAATTGGGATCCGATCTTGCCGCTTCGATCTCGGAGTAAGGCACACAGGGGTTCAAGTGGAATTGTTCGAACTCTTCCCAGCTATTGCCGTAAACGTCATTTTGGAACAGGCCGGACTCTTCCTGGATAAGCCTGCCGAGCATCGAAGATGCGAGACTGGCGTTTTCGAATGCTGCCCGGAGTTCTTCGCGAGTCCCGCCGAATTGCTGCATCGCTTCGAGCCGTGCGATCTCGTCGTTGGAGATCTGGGCAGGTACGAGAGTTTTGAACGGACGTGACGGATGCTCGACGCTCTCGACCCGGTACCACTCCGTGACAGATCCGGGGCCGGGGATTCCCCGCACATGCCGGGTCACCTTGAAATAGTCGACGCCGCGGAAGCGCACGAGCGAGGTCTCGTCCGCTTTCATGACCAGCTCCCATGCGTCCCTGTCTACCCACGAGCCGCTCACTACGCCGACGAGATCCGGTTCGCTTTGCGTATCTTGCGCCAGCCCGGCCGTCGACATCAGCAACAGGGCCAGCGTTGCGGCGAGCATGCCGATTCTATTCTCGTACACCGTTCTCTCCTCCATCGGATGGGGCCTTATCTCTGAACAGCGTGTTCGGGGCCGCCGAACCGCCAATGCCGCGCAGGCTTCGGTGTCTCCGCGGCAGCCGATGGCGGAACGCCCCTCCCGCTTGCGCTATGCAATAACGGGTGGGGCGTTCCGGCCGCCGCCAGCGGGGAGTGTCATGGGGAACAGCCAATGAACGAGGAACGACGCGTGGCCCGTTTCGGAGCCAGGACAATGCTGGGGATGCTGCTAGCCGGCCTGCTCGGGGCAGGCGCGCTGGCGTGCACCCCGGGCGACGTGCCGCCGGCATCCGCGGCCGCGGACGAGCCGTTCTCGATGGCGGTCGAGGATCGCTTCCGCATCGCGAACGGCGGGCTAGTCGCGACGGGGATCGTGGAGACCGGGTCGGTCAGCGTCGGCGACCGACTCTGCCTGCGCTCGGCCTCGGCATCCCCGCGCGAGATCGTCGTCGCCGGCATCGAGAGCTTCAACAAGCTGCTCGACTCGGCCTCGCAGGGCACGCGCGTCGGCCTGCTGCTCGAGGGCGTCGAACTGGACGAAATCTCGCCCGGAGATCAGTTGCATGCGGACTGCGGTCTTGCTCAGCAACCGGTGACGGTCACGACAGACGAGAGGGGCAGGTGACCATGACGGCAAGTACCAGGGGGTGCATCGCGCTGATTCTTTCGATGCTGTTGCACGGCGGTTCCGGCCACGCCCAGGATCTGCTGCTGCACCTGCCTTTCGACGGTACCCTCGACTTCAGCGGCAGCACAGGCTCGCCGAAATTCATGGCTGAGGATGCTCAGGCAGCGCCGGTCTTCGTAACGGGGCACATCGGCCAGGCACTGCTGCTGGATGGAGCGGTCTCGGTTGGCGCAGCCTTCAACCTCGATCATGCGCAGTACCCGCAGGTCACGGTGACAGCCTGGGTGCGCGAAGAAAGCGGCGCCAGCGGGTCGCGGGACATACTCAGTTCCGGGAGCACGGCCGGTGCGCGGGTCGGAGTGCACGGCGGGCGCTTGACCGCGCGGCTGGGAAATCGCGGCGTGTCCTTTGCGGGAAGTGATTTTCCGCAGAACCAATGGGTATTTGTTGCAGCGGTGCTGGACACCGCAGCAGGCCGGGCCGAGCTGCACCAGGACGAGGACGTGTACGTGCGCGACGGCCTGGAGGTCTCTACGCGGGAACCCCGTCTGTATGTCGACCCGACCGATCCCGCAAGCGAACCGCAGCAATGGGTGATCGTCGGCGCGGAAAATTTCGAAACTTTTGCTGCAACCACCCGGCCAATGCAGGTTGACGAGGTCCGCCTTTATGCCGGCGCGTTGAGCGCGGAGCGGCTCGCCGAGCTGCGCGCTGCAGCCGCTGATCCTGATGCTGCCGCGACGACGATACCTGCGGACGTTGACGGTACCGGAGCAGCAGCAGCCATCCCGATAGGCGCGACGGGCGAAGGCAGCCTCGCGGGCAGCGACCTGCCGGCCGCGAGCTGCAACAGTCACGCGGACTGCCCGACCGGGCAATACTGCGCGTTCGAGCGCATCTGCCACCCGGACCGCCACGCGCCGATGCGGGACCTGCAGTCAGGGTACGTCGTGCCGCTGGAAACATTGCCGGCTGCTGCCGGTAGCGATGCGCCGGTTGCAGGATCAGGCTCGCCCGTACCCGTCGGGGATGCTGTTGCGACGGCAGTGACAGGCGAGACGAGCAAAGTCACGCATGAGATGGATCTCGGAGACCGGTTCCTGACTTACGTTTCCTGGTGGGAAAACGAGGACCGACCCTGCGGGATCGCTATCAGCGGTAGCGAGAATCCGGAAGGCGGACTGGCCAAAGAGTTTTATGACTGTAACTCCATGCTCGGCGGCAATCTCCTGCCCAGCAGCGCTGGCGTCGTCGTATTGCCAGGCATGGGCATGACCGAAGATTTCGCGGGACGTGGCGCCGGAGCGATCCAGGTTTGCAGCAACACCAACAGCAACCGTCGCATGAAAGGGCTGCGCCTGGCCGGCAACTGGATCGGCAGGGACGGCTCGATTCAGGGCTCCGATCTCGAGGACTCCTACGAGCTGTCGCACTGCCGCGAGTGGCGCAGCACGGTGGCCTGCGGCGTTGACCGTCTCGCGACGGGCATCGTCGTGCACGTGACCCGGGCGACCCGCTACAACGAGCAGATTGTCGGGCTGCAGCTACTGTGTCGGAAGGTCGGGTTGTCTGAAGGCTAGTCCGCGGTACCGCGGAGACTCCGGGGCATCACGAAACGCTCCGTGCCGTACGGAATCACCACCATCGCGAACGGGCCGCCTGGATTCCGGAACACGACCGGGTCCGTGCCGGCGAGCGCGTTCGCGCCCCAGTCGCCCTGTTTGGTGTAGGGCATCCAGATCATGATGTGTGGCAGCCAGGCGCCGATGTCGGGATGCAGGTGCTGGCCGCCGGACATCATGTAGGACATCGCGGTGCCGGTCGGCGCCTTGATGCGCCCGGCCGAGACCGCGGCGTCGATCGCCGCGCCGATTTCGGCGCGGCTCCTGCCGGCGAGCACGAGCTCGGTGCGCAGGCGGTACAACGGCAGCACGCTCTCGGCGGCGTGCGCGTTGTAGCAGATCGGCGCGAGGATCCGGGGGTCCCAGAACTCGCCGACGTAGTGCAGCTCGCCGCCCCAGGCGCGTTCGACGAGGCAGACGAAGCCGTTCGTGCCCACGTGCGCCGTCGCGAGGCCTGTGCGGGTCAGCACCAGCACGCTCGCGTCCGCGCTGACGACCCCGGGCGCCGCGCTGCGCGCGAGCGCGACTTCGCGCGCTTCATCCATCAGGTACTGCTCGATCGGCGCCATGCGATCCTCGCTGTAGCGTTCCGCGGCCCGGCAGGGCGCGCAGGCGAGGATCGCGAAGGTCACGAGCAGCGTCAGTACGGTCAGGCGGTCCTGGCTCGGCATGGCAGTTTCCCCCGCGTTCGCGTGCGTCAGTCCAGCATGTCCGGCAGCCGGCTGCCGAGGTTCGCGAGGCAGCCTTCCCAGCCCTCGCCGTGCGCGGCCCGGGAATCCTCATCGGGGAGTCCCTCGTGGCGGATGCGCAGCTCGGCGCCGTCGGCATGCGCGGCCAGCGTTACAGTGACGGTCGACTCGTTGTCCTCGCCGCCCTCCCAGGCCCAGCTCATGACCAGGCGCTCGCCCGGCTTCACCTCGCGGAAGCGTCCGACGACCGTGTGTGTTCTGTCGTCCTCGCCGTGCATGCGGATGCGGTAGCGGCCTTTCGGCTGCAATTCCCAGGCGAGCACCTCGGCGCGCATCGTGCCGGGCGCGAACCAGCGCGCGACGAGCTCGGGCTCGGACCAGGCGCGCCACAGGTCGGCGGGGCTCGCGTCGAAGGTGCGGGCGATAGTCAGCGGTGCGGTGGCGACGGCAGCGTTCATGGCGTTCTCCGTTTGATGTCCCGGACGACGTCCTCGAGCTGGTCGAGGCGCTCGTTCCAGAAGCGTTCGTAGTCGTGGACCCAGCGCGCGAGCGGCTTCAGTCGCTCCGGCGCCAGGCTGCAGCGGATGTGGCGGCCGGCACGCTCCTTTTGCAGCAGGCCGGCCTGGTCGAGGACGCCGACGTGCTTCGAAATCGCGGCGAAGCTGGTGTCGAAGGGTTCGGCCAGTTCGCCGACGGTCGCCGGGCCCTGGGCAAGCCGGGCGACGATGGCGCGCCGGGTCGGGTCGGCGAGCGCGGCGAACAGCGTGTCGAGACTTGATTCAACCATAGGGTTGAATATATCGCCGGCCCGGAAATTAATCAACTACTGAGTTGAATAAAGACCGGAACGCCGGTCCGGCACGCGTTTCACGGGTCTCCCGAAAGATGATGGGCTTGTCCTTATGAGGCCGGCTGAATCCTGTCCCCGCATGGTCTATAAAGGGCGTGAAGCGAGCGCCGCGGAGCCGGCGCCGGGCACCGCCCGCCAACAACCACAACCAGGAATCGGGGAATGCCAATGATCGCCAAACGTCTTTGCGTCGCGCTCTGCGCCGCCGCCCTGCTCACGGCCGCCGCCGCGGCCCAGGCCGACTACGTGGCCTATTCCATCGGCAAAAAAGAGAAATCGCCGCTGCCGGAGCGCCTCGACGACATCGAGGCCAAGCACCTGCTCAACATCGAGTGGGGCGAGTACTCGGGCCGCAAGGCGCGGCTCGGCGTGCTCGAGGTCGACAACAACAGCACGTCAGGCTCGTTCACGATCACGAGCTCGATGGGCGACGTGGACTATTCGTCGTCCACGGCCGGCGTGCCGGTCAACGGCATCGAGGCGATCGTCATCGACTCGCTCGCCCAGACCGGGCGCTTCCGGCTCGTCGAGCGCACGGAGCTGTCGAGCGTGCTCGGCGAGCAGGATCTCGCGAGCTCCGGCCGCGTCGCGGCGCCGTCGGGCGCGGCGACCGGCAACGTGCTCGGCGCGCAGTACCTCGTGCAGGTCGTCGTGACCGACTACGAGACCGACACTTCGGGCAAGGGTGGCGGCGTCGGCGGGCTGCTGCGCAACCGGGTGCCGGTGCTCGGCGGCATCAAGGCCGGCAGCAGCCAGGGCCGCGTCGGGCTCAATATCCGGCTGATCGACGCCGAGACCAGCGAGATCGTGTTCACGAAGCAGATCGAGTCGATCATCAAGGAATCGAACCTGAGCTTCGGCGGTATCGGCTTCGGCCGCGACGTCGCTCTCGGCGGCTTCCTGTCGAGCTACTCGAAGACGCCGATCGGCCAGGCCGTAATCGCCGGCATCAACCAGGGCGTGTTCGAGCTGATCAAGCAGATAGGCTCGAAGCCGGCCGAGGGCTCGGTGGTGAAAGCCGACCCGGGGCAGATGTTCATCAACCTCGGCTCCGACTCGGTCAGCGTCGGCGACCGGCTCAAGGTCGTGAAGATGGGCGAGCAGCTGATCGACCCCGAGACCGGCATCTCGCTCGGCGGCAGCATGACGACGATCGGCGAGGTCCAGGTCTCGCAGGTGCAGGACAAGTTCTCGATCGCGCAGTACCTGTCGATGAACGGCGACCCCGACCGCGGCGACAAGGTGATCGCGCTCGAGGCCGTCGCGCCGCTGGAGTTCGCGAGCAGCTGGGACGAGCCGCGCTAGATCACGTTGCCGGGCAACGACAACAGGCAGCCGGCGACCCGCCTCAGGCCTTTCTGGGTCGTCCTGATCGCGTCGGATTTCATCCTGTTCGCGCCGGCGGCGGTGTTCGTGGGTGTCGGCCTGGCGAACGGCATGAGTGCGGGCGACGTCTTCGCCGCCATGGTCGCGCAGCTGACCGCGGAACGACTGAACCTGGCGATGATCAGCGTGCTGTCGCTGGCGCCCGTCCTTCTGCTCGTCGTCATACTCGCGGTGGGCTGGCGCCTCGGGCGTTTCCGGGAAACGGGCGGCGCCGTCGCGCTCGGCGGCTCGCTCGGCATCCTCGCGATCATCGTCGCGGCCAACCTCGAGTTCTGGCCGACCTACCTGCCGTCCCTGACCTACGCGGGCTGGCCGCACGGCATCGAGCTGATGCTCGGGCCGCTCATCGGTGCGCCGATCGCGATGATCATCGGCATGCTGTTGGGCCACAGGCTGGCGCGGCGCTGATGCGCCTTGCCGTAACGCTGGTGTTGGCCGCACTGTTGGCGCCGACGGCTGCCGACGCCTGCCGCTGCGCTCAACGCACGCTGCCCGTGTATTTCGCTGCAGCGGATCTCGTCGTCATGGCGAGGCTCCTCGACAGCGAGGACCGCGAGCACGACCGGCAACTGCGCTTCGAACTCGTCGCCCCGTCCTATCGCGGAGGCGGCCCGGTGCCTGCCGGCGCCGTCGTGCGGGTGGCCACCGCGAAAAACAGCGCCGCCTGCGGCGTGCCGCCGGTAGCGGGAGCCGTCTATGTCGTCTTCGCCCGCAAAGACGTACCCAGCGAGACGCTGCGCACCGACACCTGCAGCGGCACGCGTATGCACCTCGCGCCGGGCAGCGACGAAGCGAACGGCTTCGACGACGTCCCTGCGCGCTTCGTTGCGCAGCAGCTCAACGGGCTCGCAGGGCTGGAGGTGCTCCGGGCCGTCGCTGCCAGCCAGCCCGACCCCGGCGACCCGGGCAACGAACGTCTGGTCGGGCTGCTCGACCTCGCGCCGCTCGCGCACGGCGGCCACGTGCGGCTGTTCGCCGCGCCGGACCCGTCGGCCGGCTTGCTTGCGCAAGTTTCGGAGTATGCGTCGCTCGAATCACGCGAGTATGCCTACGAACAGGTCGGCGCCGTCGTTTACGCCAGCCTGCCCGGGTGGTACGGGCTGCGACTCGCCGACGGCGCGTTCGCCTGGCTGCCGGCGGAAGATGGCGGGACCTTCTTCCCATATCCCGCGCTGGTCGTGGATCGCCTGAATTACTTCACACCGGCATGGAGCGGGTTTGTCTGGCCGGAACCGGGCGCCGGGCTGCCGTGGCGCGATCTGCGGGTGGGCCATGACCCGGCGCAGGAGATACCCGGCCAGGTGCACGAAGTCCGGTCCGTGGCCGGCATGCCGTTTCTGCGCGTGTCGATATACGACCGCAGCCCGTGCGCGGACGGGGAGGCCGGGATCCGCTACACCGGCTGGATCCCCGCCTCGGGCCGCAGCGGCGACCCCACCGCGTGGTTCTATTCGCGCGGCTGCTGAATCAGTCGGCTCGAGCCGGCCAGCCGCGGTGACACCCGGCGAATGCCGGGTTTATGGCGTAGCCACCACCCTGCCGTGATGGAACGCGACGCCATCGAGTGCGGAATATCGTTGCCGCAGCTCTGCCAGCCGAACGTCGCGTAACGCTCCGGACACGGACTCTTCGCCGACGATGCCCAGCGCGCGGGTTGCGCGAAGGCGGTTCGGCTCCAGGTTCTCCGATAGCACCATCGTCAGGTTGCCGAGATAGTGCGGCGTCGCGTTCTCGACGTCGAAAGCAAACCAGGTCTTCTTGTCGAATTCGAAGCTCTCGAAGCCCGCCTCGTGGGCGATTTCGACTTCGTACACCTCGTAGTGGCCGGGCGGCAGGTCCATGAATACGACGTGCGTCGTAACGCTACGATCGCCGATGTCGACGAGTTCATGCGGCAGTTTCCGGGTGCCGAGAAACGGGTTGGAGAAATACGGAAACCTGTAGAGCTGTCCCGTGGTCGTGTTTGTCGCCGTCAGAGCGTTGAGGATGTATCCCGCCGGCGCGATCGCGACGGTCGTCACGACCAGCGTATCGGCGAGGTGAGAAAGGTCCGTGTGTTCCGGCTCCAGCGCCTGCGGTCGGAGGTGATCCATCGACGACGCGCAGCCCGTGAGTGCGGACGCCACCATCAGCACAGCCGTCGCGGCCCTTCCGGACGCAAGTGTTGCTACCCAGTTCATGGCCCGGTCCTCCTCTCGCTTCGGGCGCGCCCGTCGAGGCGCATTGATCGAAGCCTAGTACAGGGCCGGGGTGTCTGCCGCGAAAGTGGCCGGGGCGCCGCGCCCGGTTACCCCCCGGGCCGTCGGTGCGCGCGGCCAGCGTCAGTCCGTCGAGCGCTTCGCGAGCGCCAGCGCGTTCATGCAGTAGCGCAGGCCGCCCGGCGGCGGGCCGTCGGGGAACACGTGGCCCAGGTGCGCGTCGCAGACGCTGCAGGTCGTCTCGACGCGGGTCATGCCGTGCGAGTGGTCGACGTGGTAGGCGATGACGTTCTCCTTCACCGGCTGCGTGAACGACGGCCAGCCGGTGCCGGAGTCGAATTTCTCCGCCGAATCGAACAGCAGCGTGTCGCAGCAGGCGCAGGCGTACTCGCCGGGCTCGAACAGGCCGCACATCGCCGACGAGAACGCCGGCTCGGTGCCGGCCTTGCGGGTCACGCGGAACACGTCCGCTTCCAGTTCCGCTTTCCACTCGGGCTCGGTCTTCTCGACCCGGCGGTCCGGCTCGGGGTTGCCGTTGTTCGCCCAGTCCAGGACGTTGCGCCAGGTGATGGTCATTTTTCGCTCCTCGATGCGGACTGCCGGCTGACTCCACCAGTGTAAACGGCGGAAGGCCTCACGGTCAGATCGCGAAGAGCTTCGGGCATGGCGATCGCGGGTCAGCCGCGCGGGACCTTCGCCGGCGGCAGCGGTCGCTCGTTCAGGTCGAGCCGGCCCAGCGGGTTCAGGAACAGCCCGGACACGAGGGAGGCCGCGAGGCGGTGCATGGGTCGCAGACGCAGCGCGGGTGCAAGCAGGTAGTCGCGCATGAGCGCGAGCGTGCGGCTGTCGGACTGGTAGAAGCCCGTCAGCATCCGGCTCGCGAACTGGAATACCCGGACGTGCCAGCGGCGCAGCGCCGCGTAGCGGTCCAGCGCCGCGTTCGCGTCGGCCGTCTCGGAGAGCGCCTGTGCAAGGGCCAGTGCGTCGAGCAGGGCCATGTTCACGCCCTGGCCGAGCTGGGGACTCGTCGCATGCGCCGCGTCGCCGATGAACGCGACGCGCGCGGCGCCCGGGTTGCCGAGCGTGTGGTGAGCATAACGGGCAAAGGTCAGCTGATCGGGATCGCGCAGCTGTTCGAGGATCGGCTCGGTGCGGGGCCAGATGTCGCGAACCCGTTGCTTCCACGCCGGCAGCCCGGCGGCGCGCCAGGCATCGAGGTCGCGCCGGCGCAGGCTCCAGAAGAATGCGGCCTGTTCCGGGCCGTCCGGCGCGGGCCGACCGATCGGCAGCACGCCGATCATCGTGTGCGCACCGACGTAGCGCTGCGCGAGCACGTGGCGGCTGAAGGATTCCCCGGGCCAGTCGACGTTGCCCCACAGCGCGCCGTAGCCGAGCTCGATCCGCCGGACGGACGGCAGCAGCGCGTCGCGCAGCTTCGAGCCGGACCCGGACGCATCGACCAGCAGGTCGAAAGGGCCGTGCGCGACGCCGCCTTCGTCGAGCGCGAAGACCTCGCGGATGTCGCGGCGCGCGTTCGCGACGTCGATGCCGCAATGCACGGGCAGCGCGCGTGCCTGCACGCTGCCGTGCAGGGCGTCGAACAGCGCCGAGCGATGCACGGCGACGGCATGGGCATCCCGCGCGAGCCGCTCGTAGCGCACGTCGAGCACCGCCCGGCCGGACGGCATCGCCCGCCCGAGCAGCCGGTTTATGCGCTGGCCGCAACGGCGGACCTGTTGCTCAAGGCCGAGGGCAGCCAGGACCGCGAGGCCGGTCGGCTGCAGCAGCAGGCCGGAACCCACGGGCGCCGGCGCCGGGAAGCGCTCCAGCAGCGTCACCGCGTGCCCGTCGCGATCGAGCAGCAGCGCGGCCGCCAGTCCGGCCGGCCCGCAGCCGACGATTCCGATCCTGATGGCGACGCTCCCGTGACAGCGAGCGCCAGACGATAACCCGCCCGCCGTCGGCCTGCCCGGCAAGAATCGCTTGACGGCCCATTCCAGAACGACTATTCTGCCGCGCATGGTCAGGAACCGCGAATTCGATCCGCAGGCCGCGCTCGGCCAGGTCGTGCAGCTGTTCACGGAGCGCGGCTACCGCCGCACGTCCATGGAGGACATCGTGCAGGCGACCGGCGTCAGTCGTTACGGGCTGTACGGCACCTTCGGCAACAAGCGCGAGCTGTTCGCGCAGGCGCTGGAACGTTACGCGGACGACATGGGCCGGCAGGCCTTCCTGCGACTGCTGGAGCCCGACGCGGGGCTCGCGGACATCCGCCGCATCTTCGAGGAGCGCGTGCTGGACGCCTGCGAAGGCCACGGCCCGCGCGGTTGCCTGCTGTGCCAGACCGCGATCGAGGTCGCGCCGCACGACGACGGGCTGCAGGAGGTGCTGCTGCGCTTCCTGAAGCGCATGGCGAAAACCTTCGCGGTCGGACTCGAGAACGCGCAGGCCAGGGGCGAGACCCGCGCAGGCCTGGACCCGAAGGCGGGCGGTGACTACCTGACCGGCGCGCTGTTCGGGCTGATCATGATGCAGCGGGCCGGTTTCCCGCGGGCGTCGCTGAACGCATTCGTCGACGGCACGATGGCCGCCGTCGCCGCCTGACGAAAAAAATTTGGTAGATCCAGAATGAGCATTCTGTTTTCTCGCCTGCAAGTGTTTGATGAACGTGTTTTTTTGCCCGAAGCAGAACGAGCGTTCTGCTTCCTGACCCGCCGCCGATCCGGCGGCTCTTTCCCGGGGAGTACCCAGCCATGACCAAGACCACCCAGAGCCTGCTGCTCAGTCTCGCCCTGTTCGCCGCCGCCGCGGACGCACAGGCCGACCGCGACCTGCCCTTCCGCACCGAGCTCGATACCTGCCTGAGCGCCATCAAGCAGCGTATCGATCTCGGCGGCGCGGAGCGCGTCCGCCACGTCGTGCTCGACACGGAAGGCACGCTGACGGGCTACGAACTCAAAATCGATACGACCGTCTACGCGGCGGGCGCCGCGCGCGAGTACTCGGCCGTGTGCGCGACGCGCGGCGCGCTCAGGCCGTCGAAGCTCGAGATCCGTGACCCCCGCAGCTAGGGAAGCGGGCGGCAGCCGGCAAGCAGCCGGCTGCCGCAGCCGCCTCGCTCGACAGTAAACCTGACGCCTTTTCTCCTGTTCTGCCTGCGGCGAGGACGCGAGCCGCGAGTACTCGGACGTCTGCAAGACGCGCGGGCAGGGACGCCCGCGCGCTTCAGTCAATTCGGGTAGGATGGCGGCCGCCCGGTCCGGGAGCGACGGCCGCCCGATGCAAGACAAGAAACTCGAACTGCTGGTGCTCGGCGCAGGCCAGGGAGCCGCGCACGTGTACGACGGCGGCTGCAGCACGGGCATGCTGCTGACGGACGCCGGTTCGCCGCTGCTGCTGATCGACGCGGGCTTCGGCGTCACGCGCGCCTGTCTCGAGCACTGCGGCTCCGTGCCCGGGCGCATCGCCGTCACCCACAATCACAGCGACCATGCCGCGGAGCTGCCGGTTATCCTGCGCGTCGAGCAGGCCCGCGGCCGCAGGCTTGCCGTGTACGCCGAGAGCGAGGTCGCGAGGCGGCTGAAGCTGCACCGGCTTGCCGAGCACGCCGAGGTCATGGGCCCCGACGATCTCGCCGACTGGCACAGCGCCGATGCGGGCGTGCGCCTGCCGCTCGCGCGTGGCCTCGAGATCGAGTTCGTGACGGCACGTCACTCCGAGCATTGCTGCGGCCTGTTGCTGCACGCCGGCGAGCGCACGCTGTTCGGCTACACCGGTGACAGCGTCGTCGACGAGGCGCTGTATGCGCGCATCGCCACGGCGAACACGCGGCTGTACGATGCCAGGCCGGGGCCGTCGCGCTGGCACGCGAGCTTCGAAGAGCTCGCCGGGCGCCTCGGCGAGCGCGATTACGTCGTCAGTCACGGCCTGCCACCCGGTGCCGCAGCAGACGGGCTTGCCCTGCTGCACGCGGGCGATCGACTGCGGCTCGCCTGAAGAATCGTCGAGGACCTGCCCGTGAAAATCGCCGAGACCGCACGCAGCATCATCCAGGGCATCTACCTGCTGTCGCCGTATTGCTGGGTCGACAGCTACCTGAAATCCCGGGAGGGGCGGCACGCGACCGGCTCGCGGGAACAGCAGGCGCTGCGCGACACGCGGCTCGAGCTGTCGGAGCGCTACATCGGCTACTGGCTGTTCGCCGCGATCGGTTTTTTCCTGGCGAGCGAATTGTTGCCCGCCTGGGTTGCGGTACTGCTCTTGCTGCGCGCGGTCGGCATCCTGAACAAGGAACTCGGCGTCGTGCTGTTCGGCATCTGCAAGATCACCGAGGGCACGGCCGTGTCGGCGACCGGGCGCGTCATCGTGCTCGCACTGGTCAACTACCTGACCGCGCTGTTCCTGTTCGCGGCCAGCTACGCGATGCTCGGCGGGCTGGACGGCCTGCCGGACTACGCGGCGGCGAGCGAGCGCGTCGCCGGCCTGCTGCACGCGGCACAGATCCACTTCAGCCTCGCGAGCAGCTTCGAGCCGGCGACGCTGACGGTCGCCGCGCTGTCGACGCTGCAAAGCGCCTATTGCTTCCTGTTCGGCACGCTGGTGATCTCGCTGTTCGTGTCGCTGCTGAGCGTCAGGCCGCTGCAGGCGTGACACACTCCGGAGCATCGTGACGATGGAGACGGAAACCTCGACACTGCAGACGCTGCTCGGCGACCTCCCGGTCGCGCTGCGCATCGCGGCGCTCGCCGGCCTCGCGGTCGTCGTGCACCTCGTGGTCGTGCTGCTGCGCCGGCTCAGCAAGCAGCTGCTGCACAGCGGCTCGAATCGCCGCTACCGCAAGCTGCGTTCGATTGCGACGCTGGCGACAAGCACGGTCGTGTTCGTGCTGTACTTCCTTGCGGTCGGCCTGATCCTGCGCGAGTTCGGCGTGTCGCTGACCGCGTACCTCGCCAGCGCCTCGGTGCTGGGCCTCGCGATCGGTTTCGGCTCGCAGGGCGTCGTGCAGGACGTCGTCACAGGGCTGACTTTCATCTTCTCCGACCTCGTCGACGTCGGCGACCTGGTCGAGATCTCCGGCCAGACCGGCATCGTCCGCGGCATCTCGATGCGCTTCGTCGAGCTGCAGAACGCACTGGGCGCCAGCGTGTTCATCCCGAACCGGACGATCAACAACGTCATCAACTACCCGCGCGGCTACGTGCGCTGCATCGTCGACGTAACGCTGCGCGGCGACGACGACGCCAAGGAAGCGATGGAGACGACGGCGCTGACGCTGATGCGTGCCGCCGAAGAGCAGTTCCCCGGCATCCTGATGACCGAGCCGTCCAGCGAGGGCCGGCACCGCTTCAGCTCCGGCAAGGAGATCCTGAGGCTCAAGTTCCGCATCTGGCCGAACCGCGGGCAGCCGCTGGAGTCGAGCTACGTCAAGGAACTGCTGGCGGCGCTGAAAGCGCAGGACCCCGACTACCAGGAATGGATGGTGGCCGTCACCTACGAAGTCGAGAAGCGGCCGCAGCCGGTGTACCGGAGCCTCTGGGGCCGTAGCCGCTGACGCCGCCGGTCTCTGCTATGCTGCCGGTCTCTTCACGCCGGAGCACGGCATGCACTGGATCAAGGCCTATGCCGGCGCGCTCGTCGCGTTTCTCGTCATCGACCTCGCCTGGATCGCGTTCGTTCTGAAACCGTTCTACGAAGAGCAGGTCGGTTCGCTGATGCGGGAAACGCCGGACGTCGCCGCATCGGCGGTGTTCTACCTGGCCTACGTCGGCGGCATCGTTTTCCTGGCCGTCGAGCCCGCGTGGCGCGTCGGCACGCTGCGCGCTGCGCTCGCGCGCGGCGCCGTGCTCGGCCTGCTCGCCTACGGCACCTACACGGTCACGAACTACGCCATCTTCGAGGCGTGGTCGTTCGCGCTGGTCGTGTCCGACGCGGCCTGGGGGGCGGTGCTGACGGCGGCCTGTGCGGGGGCGGGGTATCTGGCCGGCGGGAAACCGGAAACCGCCAGCGGCTGATTCGTCAGTGCGACAGCGACAGCGTGGCAACGCGCCAGCCGACGAAAAAGCGCTTGCTGTGGTCCGGCTCGAAACGCCGGTTGCTGTGCTCGAGCGCCTGGTAGGCGAGAAACACGACGTTGCGGCCGAAGTGGAAGTTGACCTCCACGCCGCCGCCGTGGAACCAGTTGCGATCCGGGTGCCCGCCCCAGGCGTCGTCGACGCCGATCGCGCCGTTCAGCGCTATGCCGAACACCCGCCGGAACGGGCGATATAGCTCGACACCGACATTCATTTCCGCGCCGTCGAGCAGGGCCCCGTCGTCGCTCGCCAGGTCGAAACGCAGTTCCATGCGTGATCGATTGCGCAACCATTCGGGAATCGCGTCGCCGAGCCCGTCGGAGCCCTTGACCATCAGGGCCCAGCTCAGGGTCGTTTCGCGCAGCGTCGGGTAGTCGGATTGCGACTGGTAGAGGCTGAAGGTCCAGTTCCGGAACGCAGCCTGCTCGTAGTTTTCGCGATCTTTGAGCGGCTTCCAGTCGGAGTAGTCGAGCAGGAATGATTCCTTGTTCAGAAAAACCTCCCCACCGGACCGACCGGCAAGCGCACGGTACTCGTGCGGAATCTTGCGACGGATCTCGTGAATTCTGGCGTCGAGGGAGCGGTCGCTCGGTCGGTCCTTTTCGAATAGCGACAGCAGGAGACCGATCTGCAGCGTCATCGCGTCGCGCACGTAGCGCCCCGTGGACGGGCATTCGAGCAGCGCCTGCCCGTGCTGAGGCGGGCAGGCGTCCATGAACTCGTCTGCGCTCCCGTTGCTCGCCACGATGAGTTCTGGTTTCGGGCAGTTGTCCCAGTAGAAGCAGAGGGAAAACAGGCTGTCGTCCCGGTCGGCAATACTGAGCGCGGCAGGCCCTTCTAGTTCGCACAGCTTTGTCCTGGCCGACGGGGCCAGCGGGTACGGCCGCACGCCGCTCAGCGCGGCGAGATCGTCGTCGAGGTCGGCGGCGCCATCGCGGCAATAGTCCGTAAGCAGGTAACGGCTGCTGTCGTCGAGGTGGCGATCGCCGTAGCTGTGCCAGGCATCGCCGGCGCGGTTCCTGAGAAACAGGCCGGTTGCATTAACATCGTCGTGATAGCCGTGATCGTAGTCCTGCCGGATCTTGTCGCGGTTGATACCGTTGTGTCCGGCTGAGAACGCGTCTTGCAGAAAGTGGCTGGAGAACGCATGCGTCGCGAGAAGGAGTTGCAGATCATCGGTATCGATAGACTTCGCCTTGTGCAGGTGCCGCTTCCACTTCGATATGGCGTCCGGCTGGAAATGGCTCGCGTTCTGCGTCAGCAGGCGCGCGTAGGTCCAGAAACCGCGTATGCCACCCTGGTGCAGCATGCCGGCGTTGGCGTAATCGTCAGCGACTGCATCCGTTCCCGGCGCAAGCGAACGACAGTTCACTCCCTGCTTCGCACGAAGTAGTAGCTGCCCCTCCAGCTCTGCCCCGACGAATTCCTCCGGTGCGTCTGCGCGATCCGCCGCCAGCGCAACCATGTGGCCGTAGCATTCGATGATCCTGTCAGTCTCGCACAGGGCCTTGACGTCGCCCGTGTACGGCCTGGCCTCGTCGCACGCGACGCGAAACGACTCCGCAGCGAGTCGCCGGTGCTCCTCGTACGACCAGGCGGAAGCGCTCTCGAATGGCAATAAAGCGGCAACCAGCACGCCTGCGATACGGACCAGGGACGAACTTGCGCTATGCTGCATGTCGTTCAATCGAGGTTTGTCGCGGGAGCATTGCGGTCGTGAACGGTATGCCACACGCCCTGCCGCTGATGTTGCTTGGCCTCGTCACCGGCTGCGCATCGCCAGGCCTCACCACCGACACGGAACCGCCGAAGACGGAGGCGCAGCTCGCCGCGGAAGCGTTCTGCGCGGAGCGCCGCGGCGCCGACGCCGGCCTGCCGCCCAAGCGCTTCACGACGGATTCCTGCACGCTGTGGCCGAACGGCGACTGGGGACAGTGCTGCGTCGACCACGACGTCGAGTACTGGTGCGGCGGCACCGCGGCGCAACGCGCCGCGGCCGACCGGCGCCTCGGTGAGTGCGTCGCCGCGAGCGGCAACCCGATCATGGGCGGAGCGATGCACATCGGCACGCGGCTCGGCGGCTGGGCGATCCTGCCGACCTGGTGGCGCTGGGGCTACGGCTGGTACTGGCCGTCGGCCGGCGGCTCCGCCAGCCGCTGAGGGCACCGGCATCAGTTGACCGGGAAGAACGCGCCGAGGTTGACGGTCAGCAGCAGGCTGATGCGGATGTCGCTCGGTCCGTTGCCGCTGGCCGGGATGTCCGCGAACACGCGCGCGTGGATGCGTACGTCCTCCGACTCGAACACCTGCGGCACGTCCATGCGCGCGTCGACGATCAGGCGATCCGTTTCGTCGACCGTTTCCAGCGTCGGCGGCATGGTCGTGTCGTCGACGACGCGGTCGTAGCGCCAGAACTTGTCCTTGGCCCAGCCGAGGAAGACTTCGCCCTTGCCCTGGCGGCCCAGCGGGTCCTTACCGTAGTTGGCGCGGAACACGAGCCCGGCATAGCCGCGGCCGCGGGTGTCGACGTCGCCCTCGGCCTCGGACGGCAGCGTGCTGAACCCGCCGCCGACGCGGGCGCCGAGCCCGGAAACCTGGTTGCCGCCGGAGAAATAGATGTCGCCGCTCGTGTTCAGACGAAAAAACCCGCCGCCCGCTGCGAACGGATTCGTGGGGTCCGGCATGTCGCCGGCCTCGTCGTCGATGTTGCCGATTTCGGAGAAGGTGATTTCGAAGGTGCCGGTCAGGAGCTTTTCCGAATCGTTCGTCCAGTTTCGGAGAATCGGCAGTTTCGCGATCGGGTAGTGCGTGACGGACATCAGGGAGGCCTCGAGCCCGGACGAAAAGTTGCCGTCTCCCTCGAGCGAGTTGGCGGTACCGAGCAGCGCGAAGTACTGCGAATCGCCACCGCTGAGCCGCGCCGCGCGAACGGCTTTCTTTGCCGCTTCGTCGTCGGACGCACCTTGCGCCAGCTGGACGCAGGCCTCGAGCATGCCGAGCCGCAGCCGCTCGGCCAGCGCCGCGAAGTCGACGTCCGCCGGATCGCGGTTCATGACCTCGTTCGCCAGCGTGTCGATCGCAGCGTGCAGTCCGCCGGTCCCGACCGCTTCCCTGAAGGCGTCACTCGCCTTTACCTGTGCACGCAGGTAATTGACGAGGCCGGCCCGATTGCGCGGTTGTACGAAGCCCTGCAGGTCCGTCGGCTCCAGTGTGGGCTCGCAGTCAGCCGCCCCCTGGGCCCTGGCAACAGGCTGGAGGACGAGACTGGCGAGCAGGCACGCCAGGGCAATCAGGCTCGGTAGTTTCTGCATTGGTCGGCTCTCCCGCTCGCCGCGACCCTGCGGCTGGTCGTTGTTGTTGCCTGTCGCTTGCGGCGCCGTGTTCCGGCGAGTCGCGCTCGCGGGAAACCGGGCTTCTATCGAGTGTAGACGCCGTGGCACCAGGCAACCACATTTGGCGGACGACTTGCACGGAGCCTCGCGCCGGGCAAGGCACGGCCCACCCCCGGCGTCGATCTGTGAAATTCTGACTATACTCATCGCAGGGAAGCCCGCACGCGGGCGGCAGCGGAGGATGCCATGGCCATCGCCGAGGGCGGCTACAGGACGCACCCCCCGGAGACGGACCGGCGCGCCCGGCGCATCGCACGTGCGCGTAACCTTCTGAACGTACTGGCGATCATCAATTTCCTGCTGATCGTCACCTGGGCTTTCTTCCGCGCCTTCTTCTGCTGGGACGACTATTTCTGCCGACCGACCGAGAGCCTGCTGAGCCCGGCCTGCCTCGTCTGCCAGGCCGACCTGCTGGTCGTATTCCTGCTGCCGGTCTCGCTGCTGCTGTTGGGCGCAATGCTCTACCTGCTCTACCGGCACGAGCTGCCCTACGAGCGGCGGCTCGCGGCCGAGCGCCCAACCCGCGTGCCCGGGCTGAAAGCGGCCCGCTCGATCCACTACTCGGCGCTCGCGCTGCAGCGCGACGGCCCCGGCTGGTGGACGCTGTTGCTCGCGGCGCTCGCTGCCGGCATCGCGCTGTACTACGTACTGAGCGACGCCCAGTCGCTGCTGTGCCTGTGGGTGTTCAATTGCGGCTGATCCCGGCAATGCTGCTGCTTGGCGCGGTGCCGGCCGCCGCCTACGACTATCCCGTGCACTTCTACTCGACCGCGTATGTCGCGCGGACGCTGAACCTAGCGCCGCAGTCGCAGGAATGGCAACTGCTCGCGCTGTGCACGCACCTGCCCGACGAGTCCGTCGAACTCGCCGCGTTGAACAACCGACGCGGCCTGCGCCTGCGCGATCACCTCGGCTGGGGGCTGTTCAGCCGGCGCGCGTCGGCTTCAACCCGGCGGATGATTACCAACCACCAGTTGCTGCACGCGCTGACCGGCGGCGAGGCAACGGCCACGACGGATGCAGCCGTGCGCATCGCCAGGCGACTCTGGCAGGAGGCGGCGGCGGCTGCCGGTCCGCCACGCGGCGGCATCCGTCCGCGCACCGCCAGCCTCTGCGCGCTCGGGTTCGGCCTGCACCTGCTCGGCGACTCCTTCGCGCACCGCAAGCTCAGCGACCGGGCCCGGGACCGCATGTACCGCACCGGGCTCGGCCACTTCGCGGACGCGACGCTGCCGGATGCCGTGTTGCGGCGTCACACCGACCCGCCGGAATACAACCTGCACTACTGGCGCGACTACGCCCTGGCGCTGACGGAAGTCGTCAACGGTGCGGGGCCCGTGGACCCGCAGGTCGCGGCGCTGTTCGACGAGCTGCGCGGCATCAGTGAGAACGAAGGGCGGCGAGCCAACCGCGTCGCACAGCAGCGGATACTCGCGCACTTCGCGGGCCCCGCGCTGCCGAACGCGTGGCGCCCGGAGTCGCACCGCAAGGAGCCATGCGAGGCCTACCTGCGCAAGCTGTATGACGCGCCACCCGGTCCGCCGTTCACCTGCCAGGACGTGTGGCGGCGCTTCCGGGTCGTCGCCGAGGACGTGTACCTGCAGGCGCCGCCGGGCTTGCGCGAGTACGCCGACGTGGGCCGGCCGGGGCTCGAGTTCGTCGATCCGGAGTTCGGTACGTGACACACTTTTCCGCCGGCTGGGCGCGCAAGCCGTGGCGCCGGGTGGCCGCGCTGTGCGTGTCCTGCCTCGTCTGCGCCACGCAGCCTGCCGCCGCCTTCGACTCGGGCGAGCACGAACGCATGGCCGACAGCGCGCTGCTGCTCGCGTTCGCGTACCGGCTCGAACAGGCGGGGCATGGCTCGATGGCGGCCGACGACGACATCTGCCGGCGAATACTCGCCGCCGGCTACCCGCAGGCCATACTGACCCTGTTCCGACACTGCTCGCCGGTGCCCGAGGCGATCACGTACGGCGGCATCTCGCGACTCGTCGACGAGCTCAACTACCCCTCGCAGCTGTTCGTGCGCGAAGGCACCCTGAGCGACCGCCCGGAGGACGCGATCGCGGTATTGCCCGGCTCCTGGGAGGACCTGAACGAGCATTTCCGCGTTCGGCACGACAACCGCGGCGACGACGGCCGATTCGGCCGCGCGCTGGACGGTGTTCGCGCGCTCTCCTACAACGAGGTGCACTTCCAGAACGAACTCGCGCAGCAGATGCAGCGCATGCGCCGCGACGCACTGCTCGCGGCGCAGGAGTCGCTGTACAGCGCACTGGTCTCGAATGCGCTGAGCGATCATTTCCTGCAGGACTTCTTCGCGCCCGGCCACCTGCTGTGGCCGCGTAGCCAGTCGCACGACAGCGTAGCCGTCTCGCTGCACGACGGCACCAACCAGCGCGGGGCGCGTTTCAGGCTCGACGTCGATTTCTGGAAATACGAGCTCAAGCCGATCGCCGACTTTCTCGACGCCCTGCCCGGGGAGTCGCGCAGCTACCAGCTGCTCGACGCGTACTGGCTGCAGCGCCGGGCGGACGCCGCGGTCACCTGCGGCGACGACACCGGCGACGGCACGCTGGCCGGCAACCCGCGGGAGGGCGTCGCCTGCCTGCGCAAGCATGCCGACGGCGACGGCATCGTGCTCCACTACGGCGATGGCCTGCTGTCGCGTTCGCCCGGGCAGCAGGCGCTGATGCTGCTCGTCGAGGCCGAGCGCATCCTGCAGCTGTTGCGGGCCCACGACCCATCGCAGGATTTCCGGGCGATGGCGCCCGTACCGGAGATGCGCTCGTTCTCGCCGGGCTATGAAATCGTCATCGTGCCTTGCCCGCAACACGAGTTCGGGCACTACCTGTTTCATCCGCTGTCCTGCGAACCGCTGGATTTCTCGGACGACGGGGACTTCGACCGGGCCGGTGACATCGCGGACGCCGTATTCGAGGACTCGGTGCGCGGGGTCTTCCTGTTCGCGATGGGCGGCCAGTCACCGTTCCGTAACGTCGGCTCCGCGCGCTACCAGCTCGCGCTCGAGCACATCCCGCTCGGCCTGATGGCCAACTCGGCGCGCTTCCGCAACAGCGCCATCCACAAGCCGCCCGCCCACTGCCTGCCGTTCTCACCCTGCAACACGGGCTTCGCCTACGGCATCGACTACCTGCACGACGGCGACTTCACGGCCCGCGGCGTGGGCCTGCGGCTGATCAAGGCCTTCCCGAGCGTCAGCCTGCAGCTGAGTCCGTACGTCAAGCACTTGAAGTACCACTTCGGCAACGACGACGACTGGAACCTGTCCTGGGGGCTCCGGCTCGACTGGGGCTTCAGCATCGGCTCGCTGTACGTGGCGCTCGGCAAGGAGTACTACGTCAACGACTCGGCCGTGCTGGAGTCGACCGGCATGGCCTCGTTCGGTCTCGGCATCGGCCTGCCGCAGTCCCGTATCCGCAAGTGGGCGCGCGACAACCCGGCCTACCGCCCGGTCGAAGACCTGAGCGTGCCCGCCCGCTGAGGCGACCACCGGCGCCGCGGCGGGTTGCCGTGGCGCTTGATTTACCGCGCGCTGCTCCCATCTCAGCCCAATCCGTTGTTCACCGGGGCAACGCATGGAATACAAGGACTACTACAAGATCATGGGCGTCGCGCGCGACGCCTCTGACGACGACATCAAGCGCGCCTACCGCAAGCTTGCGCGCAAGTATCACCCGGACGTCAGCAAGGAGCCGGAGGCCGAGAAGCGTTTCAAGGAGATCGGCGAGGCCTACGCGGTGCTGCGCGATCCCGAGAAACGCGCGGCCTACGACCAGCTCGGCCGCAACTGGAAACAGGGCCAGGAGTTCCGCCCGCCGCCCGGCTGGGATCGCGGCTTCGATTTTTCCGGCGGCTTCCAGTCCGGCGACGCGCAGGGCTTCGGCGACTTCAGCGAGTTCTTCGAGTCGCTGTTCGGCCGCGGCGGCGGCTTCGGCGCCCGCGCCGGAGGCTTCGGCGGCGGCGGTCGGCAAGGCTTCCGCGTGCGCGGCGAGGACCAGCACGCGCGGGTGCGCATCGACCTCGAGGACGCCTACCGCGGCGCGACCCGCAGCATCACGCTCTCGTCCCCGGCCGTCGACGCCGACGGCCGCGTGCAGCAGGCCGAGCGCAGCCTGAACGTCAGGATCCCGAAGGGCGTGCGCCAGGGCCAGCGCATCCGGCTCGCCGGCCAGGGTGCGCCGGGTCCCGGCGACGGCCCGGCGGGCGACCTGTACCTCGAGGTCGAATTCCATCCACACCGGCATTACCGGGTCGAGGGCCGCGACGTATACCTCGAACTGCCGGTCACGCCGTGGGAAGCCGCGCTCGGCGCGAAGATCGAGGTGCCGACGCCGGACGGCAACGTCGACCTGACGCTGCCGAAGGGCACGCCGCCCGGACGGCGCCTGCGGCTGAAGGGCCGCGGCATCCCCGGCAAGCCGCCCGGCGACCTGTACGTGCTGCCGCAGATCACGGTGCCGCCGGCCGATAGCGCGGCCGCGAAGGCGCTGTACGAGAAGATGCAGCGAGAGCTGCCGTACAACCCGCGCAGCCGGCTGGGGGTCTAGGCGATGAGCGATGCGGCACTCCACGGCACCGTCATCGACGAGCGCTACGAGTTCACCATCACGGAAATCTGCCGCGCCTGCGGCGGCACGACGGAGTGGCTCGTCGAGCTCGTCGAGGAAGGCGTGCTCGAGCCGCGCGATCGCGCGGCGGACGACTGGCGTTTCCCCGGGCACGCGCTGCCGCGCGCGCGCACCGCGCTGCGCCTGCAGCGCGACCTCGGCCTGAACACGCCGGGGGTCGCGCTCGCGATCGAGATGCTCGAGGAGATCGAGCGCCTGCGCGCGCGGCTGCGCCGCTTCGAAACGGAGATCAGCGATGAGTGAATCCCTGCACGTCGTTTGCCCGCACTGCGCGGCCACGAACCGCATACCGGCCGCGCGGCTGGACGAGCGGCCGAACTGTGGCAAGTGTCACGAGCCACTGTTCACGGGCGAGCCGGTCGAGCTCGACGGCGCGACCTTCGACCGCCACACGGGCAATAGCGACCTGCCGGTCGTCGTCGACTTCTGGGCCGAGTGGTGCGGGCCCTGCCGCATGATGGCGCCGGCGTTCGCGGAAGCCGCTGCCAAAATGGCGCCGAGCGTGCGCTTCGCGAAGCTGGACACGGACGCTGCGCCGGCGATCGCGGGTCGCTTCAATATCCGCGGCATCCCGACGATGATAGTGTTCCGTAATGGCAGGGAGATCGCGCGCCAGTCCGGCGCCATGCGCAAGCCGGACATCGTGCGCTGGGTAGAGGCGCATACCTGACTCATGTCCGCGCTGTACTTCACCGCCGTCGGCATCGTGCTTTATCTCGTTGCCGACCGGATTCTCGACCGGATCGAGGTCGCCGCCGGCCGGCGCTTCGAGTACCGCACGCTGATCTTCTTCGGGCTCCTGCTCGCGCTCGCCCTGCCGACCTTCGCGCTGATCCGCTTTTATACGGGTAATTCCTGATAGCCGGTTCCCCCGGCCGCCGGTAGCGTTCGTGCTGACTCCGGCCGTCCGCCCGGCAACGGCCGTTCACGCGGGGGAAAGCGCATGGCTGCGAGCAAGAACAACGAAGGCGACGGCAACGCCGCCGACCCGCAAGGCGACGAGCCGATCCCGATCATGCAGCAGCTGCTGGACAACCCGTTCCTGCTGCTGGCGCTCGGCATCGCCGTGCCGACCATTTTCTACATCGTCTGGGGAATCATCGAGATCACGCAGATCCCGATCGCGGAATAGGGGAATCCGCCATGGCCATCACGCCGCCCGAGCAACGCATCTGGTGGAAGGAGCGCATCGCGCGCGTCGAGCTGTACTGGATCGTCATCGCGTTCCTCTGGGGGCTGACGATGTTCTTCATGATGATCTACTGGCACGGCGCCGGCGAACAAAACCTCTCCAGCGAGGCCTACCGGATCAAGCCGCAGCAGTTCTCCCAGAAAACCCAGGAAATGATCGACGCGTACACGGTGCGCCAGGAGGGCATGTACCCAGTCGTGCATCCCCCGCCCGGAAGCGATGTGTATCTCATCGCCCGGCTCTGGCAGTGGTGGCCGATCCTGGAACTCGAAAAGGACCAGAGCTACCGCCTGCACCTGTCGTCGATGGACTGGCAGCACGGATTCTCGCTGCAGCCCGTCAATATCAATGTCCAGGTACACCCGGACTACGAGATGGTTATCACGATCAAGCCCGACCAGGCCGGCGAATTCGGCGTCGTCTGCAACGAGTTCTGCGGCATAGGCCACCACACGATGGTCGGCAAGCTCTACGTCGTCGAACGATCGCAGGGAGACTGAGATGGCCACGATCATGTCGTTTCGCACCTGCCCGACGACCGGCCTGCGCGTCGAGCGATCCGCCGAGCGTCTGATCAAGGCCAACGCGGTGATCGCGGTCGTATTCCTCGCGATCGGCGGCCTGTTCGGCCTGCTGGTCGCGCTGACTCGCTGGCCGGCCGTGCACTTCCTGCCGGCGGACTGGTTCTACCTGGCGCTGACCGCTCACGGCATCGACGTGCTGCTGGTCTGGATCATCTTCTTCGAGATGGCAGTGCTGTACTTCGCCTCGGCCGTGCTGCTGAACTCGCGGATCGCATTGCCCTGGCTCGCGTGGACCGGCTTCGGACTGATGCTGGTCGGCGCGATCACGGTCAACGTCGCAGTGCTGCAGGGCCAGTCGACGGTGATGTTCACGTCCTACGTGCCGATGATGGCTTCGCAGTCGTTCTACCTCGGCATCATCCTGTTCGCGGTCGGAGCCCTGTGCGGCTGCGTGGTGTTCTTCGGCACGCTGGTGGTCGCGCGCCGCGAACGTACCTACCAGGGATCGATCCCTCTCGTGACCTTCGGCGCGCTGACGGCAGCCATCATCGCGGTCTTCACGATCGCGTCCGGCGCGATTATCCTGGTGCCGACCTGGCTCTGGTCGCTCGGCATCGTCAACCACATCGACCCGATCGTCTACAAGACCATCTGGTGGGGCATGGGCCACTCGTCCCAGCAGATCAACGTTTCCGCGCATGTGGCCGTCTGGTACGCCATCGCCGCGATGGTATTCGGCGCCAAGCCGATTTCGGAGAAGGTCAGTCGCATGGCCTTCCTGATGTACATCCTGTTCCTGCAGCTCGCGAGCGCGCACCACATGTTGGTCGAACCCGGCTTCAGCGCCGAATGGAAGATATTCAACACCAGCTACGCGATGTACCTCGCCGTGCTCGGCAGCATGGTGCACGGCATGACGGTCCCCGGCTCCATCGAGGCGGCGCAGCGGCGGCGCGGCTACACGAAGGGTTTCTTCGAGTGGCTGCGCAAGGCGCCGTGGGGCAACCCGGCGTTCTCCGGCATGTTCATGTCGCTCGTGTTCTTCGGCTTCATCGGCGGGATCTCCGGCGTCGTCATGGGCACGGAGCAGATCAACCTGATCATGCACAACACGCTGTACGTGCCGGGGCATTTCCACGGCACTGTCGTCGCCGGGACGACGCTCGCGTTCATGGCCATCACCTACCTGCTGGTGCCGCTCATATTCAGGCGCGAACTGCGAATGAAAAAACTCGCGCAGTGGCAGCCCTACGTCTTCGGCATCGGCGTGGCCGGCATCTCGCTGTTCATGATGGGCGCCGGCACGCTCGGCGTGTCCCGGCGCCACTGGGACATGACCTTCGCGGACGCGCAGCTGCCGTTCGATTATCCCGCGGCGGCGTTCATGATGATGGGGCTTAACGGCCTGTTCGCCGTGCTCGCGGCCGTGGGCGGCGTGATGTTCATCGTCGTGGTCGTCGGCTCGGTGTTCTTCGGCCGCAAGCTCGCCGACGACGAGAAACCGGCATACCCGCCGGCGCCGCCGACCGCGACGGTCGCGCAGTACGGCAGCGAGCCGGAGATGCGCATCCCGGGCACGACGCTGCTGGTCGGCGTGTTCTTCATCGCCTTCGTGCTCTATTACTTCGTCAACTGGAAGTACCTGTCGGAGGTCTGGCCGCTCAGCTAGGTTGCGAAGGACGATGCACGCGAGCCTCCTAGTTTCGCTGCTGGCGGCCGCGCTGCTCGCGGGCACCGCCGCGCGCGCGGACGAACAGGCCGCAAGGAGTGCACTCGAGACCAGTCAGGCGGCGATCGGCAACACGCTGCCGGCGCTCGAATTCATAGCGAGCGACGGCCGCCCCGTGACGCTTGCCAGCCTCGGCGGCCGGCCGCTGGTCCTGAGCCTCGTCTACACGAGCTGTCACCACGTCTGCCCGTTGATCACGCGCAACCTCGCCTCGGCGGTCGAGATCGGCCGCGACGCGCTGGGCGAGGATGCCTTCACGGTCGTCACGCTGGGCTTCGACTGGGCCGCCGACACGCCCGACCGGATGCGCATGTTCGCGGCGACCCAGGGAATCAACGAGCCGGACTGGTATTTCCTGAGCGGCGACGAGGCGTCGATCCGGGCGCTGACGGAGGCCACGGGCTTCCTGTTCGTGCCGAGCAGCAAGGGCTTCGATCACCTGTCGCAGACGACCGTCGTCGATCGCGACGGCGTCGTCTACCGCCAGGTCTACGGCGCGGCCCTCGATGCGCCCGCGCTGGTCGAGCCATTGAAGGAACTCGTGTATGACACGCCGGCCGACGCGGGCCTGGTCGCGCACTGGGTCGATACGTTCCGGCTGTTCTGTACCGTGTTCGACCCGCGCCTGGGCCGCTACGAGTTTGACTACTCGATCCTGATGACTGTCATTACGGGCCTGCTGTGCCTGGGCGCCGTCGCCGTCTTCATCGTGCGCGAGTGGCGGCGGCACGAATGATACCCCCTGGCGTGACGGAAGGGCCGGCATGAAACGCGTGCTCGCGGCGCTGTTCGCCCGCATCGAGGCGCCGCTGGCCGCCGCGTTCGGGCCGCGCAACCAGCCGTTTGCGAACCTCGGCGCGCTGGGCTGGTTCTTCTTCTGGATTGCCGCGGTCAGCGGCATTTACCTGTACATCTTTTTCGATACCGGCGTGGTCAACGCGTGGGAATCGGTGGAGGCGATCACCCACGAGCAGTGGTACGCCGGCGGCGTGATGCGCAGCCTGCATCGCTACAGCTCGGACGCGCTCGTGGTCGTCGTGGTACTGCACCTTCTGCGCGAGTTCGCGCTGGACCGGCTGCGCGGCAAGCGCTTCTTCGCCTGGCTGACCGGCGTGCCGCTACTGTGGCTGATCTACGTCTGTGGCATCAGCGGCTACTGGCTGGTCTGGGACGAGCTCGCGCAGTACATCGCGATCGCCTCGGCCGAATGGCTGGACGTGCTTCCGATCTTCGGCGAGCCGATTGCCAACAACTTCCTGAACAGCGAGACGCTCGGGGGCCGCTTCTTCACGCTGATGGTCTTCATCCACATTTTCGGCCCGCTGTTCCTGCTGCTGATGATGTGGGTGCACATCCAGCGGCACGCGCGCGCGCGGGTGAACCCGCCGCGAGCGCTGGCCACCGGGACCCTGGCGGCATTGCTCGCGCTGTCGCTGGCCTACCCCGCAGTCAGCCAGCCGCCGGCAGACCTCGATGTCGTGCCGGCGAGCGTCGGCCTCGACTGGTTCTACCTGGCCGGCTTCCCGCTGCTCGACGTGGTCCCCGGGGGCATCATGTGGCTGGCAGTGGGCGGCGGCTCGCTGCTGCTCGCGATCCTGCCGTGGGCTCCGCCGGCGAAATCGCCGCCGGTGGCCGTCGTCGATCTCGACAACTGCAACGGCTGCGGACGTTGCGCCGACGACTGCCCCTACGGCGCAATCGAGATGGCGCCGCGCAGTGACGACAAGGCCTACGACCGGGAAGCCGTCGTCGACGCGGACCTGTGCCTGAGCTGCGGCATCTGCGCCGGCGCCTGCCCGACTGCGACGCCGTTCCGGCGAGCCGGGCCGCTGGTACCCGGCATCGAGCTGCCGCAGCAACGCATCGCGGCACTGCGCGAGCAGGTCATCCAGCTCTCCGCCGACCTGTCCGGCGACCGGCGCATCGTGGTCTTTGCCTGCGACCAAGCGGGCGCGGATACGCTCGCTCGCGACGACACCGGCGTGCTGACGATGCCCTGTGTCGGCATGCTGCCGCCCCCGTTCATCGACTTCGTGCTGTCGCGGCGGCTCGCCGAGGGCGTCATGCTCGCGGGCTGTCCGGAGCACGCCTGCCACTATCGCCTTGGCGACGACTGGACGCGGCAGCGCGTCGCGCGCACCCGGGACCCGTTCCTGCGCGAACGGGTGCCACGACAACGCGTCGCGCAGAACTGGCAACGTCCGCACCGGAGAGACCTGCGGGTGACGGAGCTCGCTGCATTCCGGGCGACGCTCGCCGACGGGAGCACGGATCATGCCTAGGGTCGCGGGCATTGCGCTGCAGATCGTCGCCTATGCGGCGTTCGCGGCGTCGATCGGCTACCTGTCGAGTTCGCCTGACTATCGCTACGGCAACGAGCGCATGGCCGTCGTGAAGATCTCGGTCAGTCACGCCACCGAGCGACTGGAACCTTGCGAAGCCCTGTCTCCCGAGGAGATCGCGAAACTGGCACCGAACATGCGGCGCGACCTGCAGTGTGCGCGCGAGCGCGCATCGCTCACCCTCGAGCTCGCGGTCGACGGCGTCGGCATGCTCGATCTGCGGGAGCCGCCGTCCGGCCTTTGGAGCGACGGCCCGGCCAGCGTTTACCGTCGCTTCGAGCTGCCACCTGGACGGCACCGGCTGGCACTGCGCATGCGCGACAGTGCCCGCGCCGAGGGCTGGGACTACGAACACGCGCAAGACGTCGAACTGGCTGCCGGGCGGTATCTCACGGTGACGTTTCGGTCGGAGACCGGGGAGTTCGTGCTGCGATGAGCCTGATCGAGTGGCGCAACGAGTTCAGCGTCGGCGTGCCGGCCGTCGATCACGAGCACCGCGAGCTGATCGAGACGATCAACCGCCTGAACGACATCGCGGTCGCCGGCGGCGACCCCGAGCGGGTCATTGCCGTGCTCGGCGACATATATGCGCAGATCTCCGCGCACTTCGCCCTCGAAGAACGGATCATGCGCGAGGCGAGTTACGACGGGTTCGCCGAGCACAAAGCCGAGCACGAGCGCTTGCTTGACGCACTGCTCGACATCATGGACCGGGTCGACGGCGAGGGCAGTTACGACGAGGTGGTACTGGCCAGGGAGCTGGACGAATGGTTCTCGGTGCATTTCCGTACACAGGACGCGAGGTTGCACGGCAGGCTGGGATGAGCGATGGCCGGTCGTTATGTCAAAACACGAATCCGGGCTTTCCGGGGACGAACTACTGTTGCATGCTGAACCGCATCCCGAGCGACCAAGGAGCAAAGACGATCATGAACACCTGCAGTTTCCGACAGGTTCTCGTCGCAGGCCTGCTCGCCGTTCTGCTTGGCGCCTGCGGCGGCTCCGGCTCTACCACGGACTCGCCGGCACTTCCGGCAGCGGACGCCACCGGCTTCCTGTCGCTGGCCCTGAGCGATGGCCCGGTGCACGACGCGGAGAAAGTCTGCATCACCTTCGACGCGGTCGAGTTCAAGGGCGCGGGCGAAGACGAGCCGTCGACGACGATCACGCTCGATCCCGCGGCAAAGATCAACCTGCTCGACTTCCAGGGCATGAACGCCGCGCCGCTCCTGGTCGACGAGGAACTGGCCGCCGGCGACTACGAGTGGATCCGGCTCGCCGTCGACGCGAGCCGCGGCTCGAACGGCGGCGCCGGCGATACGGGCGGCGTCGACTGCGACGGCGAGGCGTCCTACATCGTCATGAACGACGGCAGCGTCTACAACCTGTTCGTCCCTAGCGGCGACCAGACCGGGCTCAAGCTCGTGAGCGGCTACACGGTGCCGGCCAACGCGAGCGCCGCGTTCACGATCGAGTTCGACCTGATGAAGTCGATCACCGCGCCGCCGGGGCTCGCGCCCGACGTGATCCTGAAGCCCGCGCTGCGGCTCGTGAACAACGTCGAGGTCGGCGCGCTGACCGGCAGGGTCGACCCGGCGCTGGCCACGGCCGAGGACTGCGCGCCGGCCGTATTCCTGTTCGACGACGGCGTGACGCCGAACCCGATCGACGACGGCGACGTCGCGGATCCGGAAGACCCGGTGGCAACGGCACTGGTGAACGAGCGGGAGGCGGATGACGGCAGCCTCGAGTACCACTACTCGATCGGCTTCCTGCTGGCCGGCGACTACGAAGCGGCGTTCACCTGCGACGGCGAGACCTTCGAGCCCGCAGAGGGCGTCGGCGTCAGCATCGCGGTCGGCGAAACCACGATCCAGGATTTCTGAGCAGGCGCGCGCCGGCCGGCGCGGCAGTGGCTGCGCGGGCCGGTTGGTCCTAGCGGCGCCGCTGGACGATCGGGGTATCGGGTGCGTACGCGGCCGGCTCGTAGCGGTCACGCAGGAACTCGTCCCAGGCCTCGTTCAGCTCCGCGACGCTGGCCTCGTCCTCGGTGGCCGCGGTGCGCGCCGCGTCCTCGGCGACGGTCAGTACCGGCACGCCGGTGATCGAGTCCACGAGCGCCGCCGCCCAGCTGGTGCCCTCGCCCCCGAACGGCTGCGCGGCGCAGCCGCCGAGCGCGGCGGCGAGGAAAGGCAACAGCAACAGGGATCGTCGGGGCATCGTGAGGGCTCGGCTCTGCGATGAACGCAGGCTAGCCCGCGGGAGCCCCGGCCACGAGGAACTGGCCCGCAGTTCCGCGCTTCGGCAGGCCCGCTTGGCCGGCTGCCCGGCGCCTGTGGCAACATTGCCGGCCGTCCCCGCACGCCATTCCGCCCGACGCATGCTAAAGCGCCTGCTGCTCAAGGACCCCGACAACGACCGCTGGCTGGACTTCGCCCGGCCGCGCGCCGTGCTGCTCGCGCGGCGTCACGACGAGGTGCTGCCCGTACTGCGCGCGGCAGAGCGCGCGGTCGAGAACGAGGGCCTGTTCGCCGCCGGCTTCGTCTGCTACGAAGCGGCGCCGGGCTTCGACCCGGCGCTCGGCACGCGCAGCCGCGGACCGCTGCCGCTCGTGGCCTTCGGCCTGTTCGCCGAAGCCGAGCGGATCGATGCACCGCCACCCGCCGACGAAGACGCCGGCGCCGACTGGCGCTTCGACACGGCCCTGCCCGACTACGCCCGGCAGGTCGCGAGGATCCGCGAACGTATCGGCGAGGGCCAGACCTACCAGGTGAACTACACGATCCGCGCGCAGGCGGACGGCGTCGATGCCGACGCGCTGTTCCGGCGGATCGCGCGCGACGCGCCGTACGGCGCGCGCGTCGAACTCGACGGCTGCGAGATCGTCTCGGGCTCGCCGGAGCTGTTCTTCCGGCTCGACGGCGAGCGCCT
>CALALV010000137.1 GCA_937925605.1 uncultured Woeseia sp. | reverse complement strand
CTCAAGGACGAGTACTTCATCGAGAAGAACCTGTACCCGAACGTCGACTTCTACTCCGGCATCATCTACCGCGCGCTCGGCATCCCGACCTCGATGTTCACGGTCATGTTCGCGATCGGCCGCACGGTCGGCTGGGTCGCGCACTGGCGCGAGATGATCTCCGACCCGCACGCCCGCATCTCCCGGCCCCGCCAGCTCTACACCGGCCCGGAGACCCGCGACTACGTGCCGATCGAGAAGCGCTCCTCGAGCTGACGGCTGACTGTCGCGGTGGCCGTCGTTCGGCTACCGGGTGGCGCGATAGATGGCTTGCGGCTTCGCGTGCCGGGTAAGGCCCCGTGCACGGGCCCGGCTCCGTTTATCGCGTTCCACCTCGCTGGGCCAGTGCATCGTCTGTGCCCAACGCGTTCGACGAAACCCGGCCGGCGGCGCCGCTACTCGCCCAGCAACTCCCGCACCGCCCGCGTATCGGCACGCCGCATCGGCTTGCCGTCGATCGGGCTGATCGGTGCCTGGCGGATACCGTCGTAGGGGAACACGGTTGCCTCGATCGAGGCGTCGCCGAGCGCGAAGCGGAAGGCGGCGTGATTGCGGGTCTCGTTGCGGCGGCTCTTGACCCGGCGCTCGAACGGCCGGTAGCTGATGCGGCTTTCCTCCAGTGTCCAGGCAACCTGTTCCGGGCTGTCGGCGAACACGTGCAGGTTGACGGCCGAGGTTTCCCCGGCGGTGCCGTTCAGCACCGGCCCGACCAGCCGCGGCATGAATGCGTCGAGCATTTCCATGGCCGTGATCGCGGCGCGCCTCAACGCGTGCAGCAGGTCGACGTGGGATTCGCGGCCGAACAGCGACAGGTGCTCGCTGACCGCCTGTTCGATCTCGGGATTGCCGGGCAGGGAGCCGTGCGTGCTCATGCCGAGGCGCTCGGCGGCCTTCATCTTGGCGACGCGATAGTCCTGGATGCCCTGCTCGCAAATGATGCGGGCCGCTTCCTGCGCTAGTACCTGGCGAGCGCGGTCGTTACCGCTGTCGCTGCGTCTGCTCATGATCCTTTGGACAAGGCCACGTCGGGTACGGGACGCAGTGTAGACCCATTGCGCTGCCGCGCGCCAGCATCGCCGGCGCTCAGAATATGACGTCGGGCTCCGGCTCCGGCTCCGCGGTCTCGTCGAACAGGAAGTCGTCGTCGCGGTTGAAGATGTCGTCCTGCCCATCCGCCTGCTCGCATTCGGGCACGTTCCCAAGGCGGAAGGTCTCGAACATGACGTCCTCGGGCGGTACGCGTGCGTCCGCCGGGCAGCCGGTCGACTTCGAAATGCGCACGCTGACCATGCCGTCCGGCATCGGCATCTGTGCCTGCGGCGCGCCGGCCAGCGCGATGCGGGCAAACTCTATCCAGACCGGCAGCGCCGTGCGCGAGCCTTCCTCGCCCGGCCCGAGCGGCCGGTAGTCGTCGTAACCGACCCAGACGATGCCGACGAAGTCCGAGTTGAAGCCCGCGAACCAGGCGTCGCGACGGTCGTTGGAAGTGCCCGTCTTGCCGGACAGGTCGTTGCGACCGAGCGCGCGCGCCCGGCGACCGGTGCCGCGCCGGATCACGTCACGCATCATGTCCTGGATCAGGTAAGCGTTCTGCTCCGGGATGATGCGCGGTGCCAGCTTCAGGTCGGCGTAAAGTTCCGGCAGCTCTTCCGCGTCGGGCTGCCAGGTCTCCGCGACCGCGGCCATGCGCTCGAGATCGATGCCGGCATCGCCGCCGAGGCCGGGCGGCAGAGCGTCGTCACCGACCGCCATCGCGACCGGTTCGTCGGCGGGCGGTTCGCCCGGCTCGCAGCGGCGGCAGACGATGGCCGGGTCGGCCCGGTACAGTGGCTCGTCGCTCTCCGGGCCGTAGATCGCGTCGATCACGTAGGGGCTGACGGCGTAGCCGCCGTTCGCGAACACCGCGTAGCCCTGCGCCATGTCGAGCGGCGTCGCGTCGCCGCCGCCGAGCGCCAGCGAACCATTCCTGATCAGCGTCGTGGGCCCGAAGCCGAACGGCTCCAGGTGGCGCACGGCGTTGCCGATGCCGGTGTTGTTCAGCAGCAGTCGCACCGAGGCCAGGTTCATCGAGCGCACCAGCGCCTCGCGCATGCGCTGTTCGCCGTAGAAGCGGCCCGTGTAGTTGACCGGCCGCCAGACAGCCTCGAGCTCCGAGGAGTTGATCACGACCGGCGCGTCGAGCAGCACGGTCGCCGGCGTGTTGCCCTGTTCCAGCGCCGCCGAGTAGATGAACGGCTTGAACGACGAACCCGGCTGCCGGTTCGCCTGCGTGACGCGATTGAACTTGCTGATCGAGAAATCGTAGCCGCCGGCCAGGCTGGTGATCGCGCCGTCGTGCGGATCCAGCGAAACGACCGCCGCCTGCGCCTGCGGCGCCTGCGCCAGCGCGTAGCCGCCGGCCTGGATCGGCATCACATAAATAATGTCGCCGGGCGCGAGCACGTCGCCGACCGATTCCGGCGCCGGGCCACGGGTCTCCTCGTCGACGAACGGGCGCGCCCAGGAAATGCCGTACCACGGCAGGACCTGCCGGCTGCCGTCCTGCAGCACGACGGCGGCGCTGTTCGCGTCGGCGTTCAGCTGCGTAACCAGTGCGACCTGCAGGCCTGCCGGACCGCCGTAGTCGTCGAGCGCGAGCCGCGCTTCTTCCGGCCACTCCTCGTACGGCTGCGCCAGCACCTCCGCAGGCACGTCGATCCGTGCCAGCGGCCCGCGGTAGCCGCGTCGCCGGCTGAACTCGAGCAGCCCGTTGCGCAGCGCGTAGTTGGCGCCGCGCTGCATGTTCGAGTCGAGCGTCGTGACCACCCGGTAGCCGGCCGAGTAGGTGTCCTCGCCGTAGCGCTTCAGCATCTCGCGACGGACCATCTCGGCAACCCACGGCGCCGACAGCTCGGTCGCGGTGCCGTGCAGCTTCGACAGCACGGGCTCGGCCATCGCGGCCTCGTACTCGGCCGGCGTGATGAAGTCGAGGTCGAGCATGCGGCCGAGCACGTAGTTGCGGCGCACGCGGGCGTTCGCCGGGCTGCGCACCGGGTTGTAGTTGGACGGCGCCGGCAGCACGCCGGCCAGCGTCGCGGCCTCCGCGACGTTGATGTTCTCGAGCGGCTTGCCGAAGTAGACCTGCGCTGCCGCCGCGACGCCGTAGGCGCGCTGTCCGAAGAACATCTTGTTCAGGAACAGCGCCATGATCTCTTCTTTCGAGAACTCCTGTTCTATCTTCCAGGCGAGGAAGGCCTCGCGCAGCTTGCGCGTGAACAGGCGTTCGCGGGTCAGGAAGTAGTCGCGCGCGAGCTGCTGGGTGATCGTGCTGCCGCCCTGGCCGCGCGAGCCCGAGCGCAGGTAGTTGACGGCGGCGCGCAGGATGCCGATCGCGTCGACGCCGGGGTGGCTGAAGAAACGGCTGTCCTCGGCGGCGACGAAGGCATCGACGACGAAGGGCTCGAGCTCGTCGTAGCGGACCAGGATGCGGCGACGCTCGCCCACTTCCTCGATCAGGCGGCCGTCGCGGCTGTACACGCGCAGCGGGATCTGCAGCGGGATCTCGCGAATCGTCTCGGCCGCCGGCAGGCCGGGGGCTACGTAATACCAGGCGCCGACGACGGCCGCGGCCAGCGCCAGCGCGCCGCTCGCGGCGAGGCCCGCGACGAAACCCGCGATACGCAGGCGACGGCCGCGACGCGAGCGCCCGTGCTCGTCAGGCTGCAATTCGTCCTTTTCCATAAGTTCGGCGCGTAAACTGCGGGAAGATCGTCAAATGAAGGGGGGGAACCGGCGCGCTGCGGGTATAATCGCCAGACCCGCTGCCGGTCAGTATCGACCAAGGAACAAACCGGGGCGACCGGGCGGGAATGATAGCCAGCATTCACGGAGGGCTGCAACGGCCCGGCCGCGCACGCGGCGGGCCCGGGGAGGGGGTCAACAGCCGGCATCCGATCGATGCGCAATTGCCTGTGACGCGGCCGTTTTCGGCTGTCGGCGACGCTCGCGGCAAAGGCCCCGATGCGCCGACTGGTTCACGGAATTGACACTCCCCGCGGCAGTACGATTGCCGATCGCCGGATCGTGATCAAAGTCACGTTTTATTTAACATTTTGTTGATATATAGTTAAATCGATTTTCTCAGGCTCCACCTACTTTTTGGCTGCAACTCGCCGACTTTAAAGGAAAAATTCAGGTGCTTTTCCGCAAAAAAAACCCGCCTCTGCTGGGCCTGGACATCACGACTTCGTCGGTGAAGCTGATCGAGCTTTCCCAGAGCGGCAAGCGCTTCCGGGTGGAGTCCTACGCGGCGGAGCCGACACCGCCATCCTCGGTCAACGAAAAGGCCATCGTCGACGCCAAGGCCGTCGGCGAGGCGATCCGCCGCGCGGTCAAGCGCGCCGGCGCGCGCGCGACCGACGCCGCGATCGCCATATCGGGTGACGCGGCGATCACGAAGATCATCCAGATGCCGGCCAGCCTGTCCGAGCGCGACCTCGAGGGGCAGGTCGAGATCCAGGCGGACCAGTACATCCCGTTCCCGATGGACGAAGTCAGCTTCGACTTCGAGGTCGTCGGCGCGAACGAGAACGACCCGGAGCTGATGGACGTCCTGCTGGTCGCGACCCGCACCGAGAACGTCGAGCAGCGCCAGAACGCCGTGCAGGCCGCCGGGCTGAGCGCGCAGATCGTCGACGTCGAGGCCTTCGCGCTCGAGAATGCCTGCGCCCTGCTCGCCCACCAGATGCCGGACAACGGCATCGGCCAGTCGGTTGCGATCGTAGACATCGGCGCGAGCAGCACGACCTTCTCGGTCCTGCAGGACCTGAAGGTCGTTTACACCCGCGACTTCGCCTTCGGCGGCCAGCAGCTGACCGAGGAAATCATGCGGACCTACGGCCTGTCGATGGAAGACGCCGGCCGCGCCAAGAAGCAGGGCGGCCTGCCGTCGAACTACCAGCCCGAAGTGCTCGAGCCCTTCGTCGACGACATGACCCAGCAGGTCAGCCGCTCGCTGCAGTTCTACTTGGCCTCCGGCGGTGGCCGCGAGCAGCCCGACATGATCCTGGTCTGCGGCGGCTGCGCGAACATCCCCGGCATCGCCGACGTGATATCGAGCCGGGTCGGAATCCCGACGGAGATCGGCGATCCGCTCGGCCAAATGAAAATAAGCTCGAAGGCAAAGTCCCAGGGGGTGCACAAGGATGCGACCGCTCTGCTGACGGCCTGCGGCCTGGCACTGAGGAGTTTCGACTGACATGCCACGCATTAACCTCCTCCCCTGGCGCGAAGCGGAGCGCAAGCGTCGACAGCGCGAATTCCTGATCGCGGTCGGCGGCGCGTTCGTAGCCGGCGTCGTCGTCGTCATGCTGACCGTGTTCGTCTTCAACCAGCGCATCGATCACCAGAAAGAGCGCAACCAGCGCCTCGAGAGCGAGATCGTCGTACTCGAGCAGAGCATCACCGAGATCGACGGGCTCGAGCGCCAGAAAGAACGCCTGCTGGCGCGCATGGAGATCATCGAGCGGCTGCAGGGCAGCCGGCCGGAAATCGTCCACCTGTTCGACGAGCTGACCCGGCAGCTGCCGGAAGGCGTCTACCTGACCGGCCTCAAGCAGACCGGCGCCGAGGTCGAGATCACCGGTATCGCGCAGTCGTCGACCCGCGTTTCCGCGCTGATGCGACGCATTGATGCGTCGGAGTGGCTGACCGACCCCAGCGTGCTGCGCGTCGAGACGACCGAGCAGGGTCCCGGACGCCAGGCAGAGTTCGTCGTGACGCTGAAACAGGTGCAGACGAGCGACGACACGACGGAGGACGCGGGATGAACTGGCTCGAGGAACTCAAATCGCTGGACGTCAACGACATCGGCCGCTGGCCGCTGCCGTTCCGTCTGGGCGTCATCGGCATCGTGTTCGTGCTGGTGGTCGGCGTCGGCGTCTACATGACCATCGTCAAGGACAAGATGCCCGCGCTGCAGCGCGCCGAGGCCGAGGAGGTCACGCTGCGCCAGTCGTTCGAAAACAAGCAGCGCAAGGCCGCCAACTACGACGCCTACAAGGCCCAGCTCGCGCAGATGGAACAGTCCTTCGGCACGATGCTGCGCCAGCTGCCCGGCGAGACCGAGATTCCGAGCCTGATCGTCGATATCTCGCAGACCGGCCTGGCCGCCGGCCTGCAGGAAAAGCTGTTCCAGCCGCAGCCCGAGGTCCCGCGCGACTTCTACGCCGAGAAGCCGATCAAGATCAGCCTCTCGGGCGGCTACCACGAGATCGCCAACTTCGTCAGCGGCGTCGCCGCGCTGCCGCGTATCGTGACGCTGCACGACATAGTGATCGCCCGCGACAACGCGAGCGAATTCGATGCCCTGACCATGGAAGTCACGGCCAAGACCTACCGATACCTCGAAGCGGAGGCAGAATAACAATGCAGGCCTCTACCTACAGTCGCGCCCTGCTGCTGTTGCTCGCCGCCGGCATGCTGGGCGCGTGCGGCGGTGACATGGACGATCTCGACCGCTACATCAACGAGATCAAGGCGCGCCCCGGCGGACGCATCGAGCCGCTGCCCGAGATCACGCCGTACGAGGTGTTCACCTACACCGCCGACGCCGAGGGCTTTCGCTCGCCGTTCGTGCCGGATGCGCCGCAGGCCGCGGCCGGCGGCTCGATCAACGACACGCGGCCGGACCCGGATCGCAGCCGCGAGTACCTGGAGAGTTTCCCGCTCGATTCGCTGCGCATGGTCGGCACGCTGGAACTGGCCGGCACGAACTACGGGCTCGTGCAAACCTCCGACGGCCTGATCCACCGCGTGGTCCCGGGCAACTACGTGGGGCAGAACGACGGACGCATCATCCGCGTCACGGAATCCGAAATAGAACTTGTAGAAATCATTTCAGACGGGATCGGCGGCTACCTGGAGCGGGAAGCAGCGATCAGTCTCTCGGACTGAGCCTGAATGAAACTGGGAGTATTGGGAATGACGTTCAAAAACAAGCCGGCGAACGGCAACATCTTCCGGCGCGCGGCGAGTGTATTCGTCGTCACCGTTCAGGCTGCATTGCTGCTCGTCGCCGGTGCGACGGCCCAGGCACAGGACGCCGGCAACCGCCTGCAGGACATCCAGGTGCAGAGCCTGCCCGGGCAGCGTATCGAGCTGAGGCTGATCCTGTCGGACAGCGCGCCCGAACCGCTGGCCTTCACGATCGAGGACCCGGCGCGCATCGCGCTGGACCTGCCGGAAACGGCGCTGGGGCTGTCCTCGCGACGCCGCGACGTCAACCTGGGGCCGCTCGACACCGTGCTGACCGCCGAGGCCGGCGGCCGCACCCGCGTCGTCCTGAACCTCGACCAGATGGTCCCGTACCAGACCCGCCGCAGCGGCAACACCATTTACGTCACGCTCGGCTCGGATGCCGGCGACTCGTCGATGACCACCAGCTTCGCGGGCAGCCAGGAGCCCGCGTCCGGCTCGCGCAGCTACGCCGCGGCCGGTGACCGCCGAATCAACGACGTCGACTTCCGCCGCACGGCAGCCGGCGGCGGCCGGGTCATGATCAACCTGAGCGACCCGTCGACCCCGGTCGACATCCGCCAGGAAGGTGGTCGCGTCGTCGCGATCTTCAAGGACACCGCGTTGCCGGACGAGCTGTTGCGCCGCCTGGACGTCATGGACTTCGCCACACCCGTCACGACCGTCGACACGCTGCGCGCGAACAACGACACGCGCGTGATCATCTCGGCCGAGGGCAACTACGAGCAGCTGGCCTACCAGTCCGACAACGAGTTCGCGATCGAGATCAACCCGGCGGCCGAGGACGACCAGGCGACGTCGCTGTTTTCCGAGTCCAAGGAATACACCGGCGAGCGCCTGACCCTGAACTTCCAGGACATCGAGACGCGCGCCGTGCTGCAGCTGCTGGCCGAGACCTCCGGCCGCAACATCGTCGTCTCCGACACCGTGCAGGGCAACGTCACGCTGCGCCTGCGCAACGTGCCGTGGGACCAGGCGCTCGACATTGTCATGACCACCAAGGGTCTCGACATGCGCGAGAACGGCAACGTCATCATCGTCGCGCCGGCCGAGGAAATCGCCGCGCGCGAAACGGCCGACCTCGAGGCACGCCAGGCGATCAACGAACTGGAGCCTTTGTACTCCGAATTCCTGCAGGTCAACTACGCGAAGGCCTCGGATCTCGCCGACCTGATCGGCTCCGGCACCGGCGACAACACGCTGCTGTCGAGCCGCGGCTCGGTCGCGATCGACGAGCGCACCAACACGCTGCTGATCTACGACACCGCGGAGCGCCTGCAGGACATCCGCCGCCTCGTGCGCACGCTGGACATCCCGATCCGCCAGGTACTGATCGAGTCGCGCATCGTCATCGTCAATGACGACTTCAGCCGCGATCTCGGTGTGCGCATGGGCTTCACGGGTGTTCAGTCGAACTCGAGCGACGGCATCATCTCGGTAACGGGCAGCGGCGAGGGCAGCGACGTCGTCGTCGGCTCCGCGCTGGATAACCTGGCGAACACCGGCCAGCCATTCCCGGTCCTGGCGCCGGACATCAACAACCGCTATGCGGTCAACGTGCCGATCGACAACGCGGCAGGCCGCCTCGCGCTGGCCGTGCTCGACTCCGACTACATCGTCGATCTCGAGCTCACCGCGCTGGAAGCAGAGGGCCGCGGCGAGATCATCTCGACGCCGCGGGTGATCACGGCCAACCAGAAAGAAGCCGTGATCAAGCAGGGCGTCGAGATCCCGTACCAGGAGTCTGCCTCCTCGGGCGCGACCGCGACGCAGTTCAAGGAGGCCGTGCTGAGCCTGACCGTCACGCCGCAGATCACGCCGGATGACAACATCATCATGGACCTCCTCGTCAGCAACGACACGGTCGGCGAGCTGGTCGCCAGCGCTACCGGCGGCTTCGTACCCAGCATCGACACGCGCTCGGTCGAGACGCAGGTGCTGGTCCGCGACGGCCAGACGGTCGTGCTCGGCGGCATCTACGAGACGGAGCGTCGCGAGACGATCAACAAGGTGCCGCTGCTGGGCGATATCCCGGGTGTCGGCTACCTGTTCCGCTCTACGCAAAACACGCAGAACAAGTCGGAGCTGCTGATTTTCGTAACCCCGCGCATCCTCACGGAAGGGGCGAGTCTCTACTAGTCGCCGGAACGACTTCGCAAGGGCCAAGAGTTTTTAAGGAATCGGAACGATGAGCAAACTGAACAGTCTCACGACGCTGGCATTGACGCTGGTACTCACGGCCTGCGGCGGGGGCGGCTCCGGCTTCTCGACCGACCCGTCGCAGCAGCCGCCCGACCCGACGGTTCCGCCGCCGGTCGAGGTGTCCGCGGTCACGGTGCTGGCCAGCAGCCCGACGATGCCGTCGGACAACAGCCAGTCCGTGACGATCAGCGCGATCGTCCAGGACGCCAACAACGTGGCGGTCGAGGGTGTCACGGTCGTGATGTCGACCGACTCCGGCTTCCTCACCGTGCAGAACGCCGTCACCGACGCCAGCGGCATCGCCACGGCGACGCTGAACAACGGCGGCGACCCGACGAACCGGCCGATCACGGTCACGGCGACGGCCAACAGCATCGTCGGCAGCGTGACGATCAACGTCGTCGGCACGAACCTGTCGCTGACCGGCCCGGCCGCGCTGGCGCAGAACGACCAGGCCACCTACACGGTGGTGCTGACCGACGCTGCCGGCGCCGGCATTCCCGGCCGCACCGTCGACATCACCTCCGGCAACGGCAACACGCTGTCGGCCGCGTCGCTGACCACGGATAACAGCGGCCAGGCACAGTTCCAGCTGACCGCTGTCAACGCCGGCGACGACCCGGTGACCGCGAGCGCGCTGGGCCTGCAGGCTCAACGCACGGTCAGCGTTTCGAACGATTCTTTCTCGATCACGGCGCCCGCCGGCGGCACGCAGATTGCGCTGAACACGCCAACGACCGTGACCCTGAACTGGTCGGTCGGCGGCGCGCCGCAGGTCGGCGAGGTCATCAACTTCAGTTCGACGCGCGGCACGCTCAGCAGCCCGACCGCGACGACCGACGCCAACGGCGATGCGTCGGTGACTATCCAGTCGACCAACGCGGGCGGCGCCACGATCGAGGCGACCAACAGTGTCGGCACCAGCACCCAGGTGACGGTGCAGTTCATCGCGACGGTGCCGGACAACATCGAGGTGCAGGCCGCGCCGTTTACGATCGGCCCGAACGAGCAGTCCACGATCACCGCGATCGTGCGCGACGCCTCGAACAACCTCGTGACCGGCGCGACGGTCGTGTTCGACCTGACCGACGTCACCGGCGGCCAGCTGTCGGTCGGCTCGGCGCAGACCAACAACCAGGGCCGCGCGACGACCTTCTACACGTCGAGCAGCACGACCTCGGCGAACAACGGCGTCCGCGTCACGGCCTCGGTGCAGTCGAACCCGGCAATCACGGACTTCGTCGACCTGACCGTCGCGCAGCGCGAGCTGTTCATCTCGGTCGGCACCGGTAACGAAGTGTTCGAGCCGAACAGTGCGCAGTACCGCAAGGAGTACATCGTTCAGGTCAGCGATTCGCAGGGCAACGGCGTGCCGGACGTCAACGTCCAGGTCGGTATCCTGTCGACGGCCTACTTCAAGGGCTTCTACACCTTCGACCAGGTCGCCGGTATCTGGGTCGTCAACCTGACCGCGGGTCCCTGCGCGGACGAGGACGTCAACCGCAACGGCGTGCTCGACCCGGGCGAGGACTTCAACAGCAGCGGCCGCATCGAGGCCGGCAATATTGCCTCGGTGGTCGCGCAGAGCGGCAGCGGCGGCAGCTTCCAGACCGACTCCGGCGGCTTCGGCGTCGTCGACGTGTTCTACCCGCAGGAGTTCGCGAACTGGGTCAACGTCAGCCTGACCGCGACGACCTCGGTGCAGGGCACCGAGTTCGCGGAGTCCAGCAACTTCCGGCTGGTCGTAGCGGCAGACGACATCGACAGCCAGGCGGAGAGCCCGCCGGGCAACCCGAGCCCGTTCGGCACGAGCAACAGCTGCGCCGACACGCTCTAGTCGCACAAGGCATGGTACGACGGAGAAGCCAGCCGCGAGGCTGGCTTCTTCGCAAGCGGACACGACGAAGTGACACCGAGAAACGTCTTCCTGGTCGGGCCGATGGGCGCCGGCAAGTCGGCCGTCGGCCGGCAGCTCGCGCGTCTCCTGCATCTCGACTTCGTCGATTCCGACGACGAGATAGAGGCGCGCACCGGCGTCGACATCCCGTTCATCTTCGAGAAGGAAGGCGAGGCGGGCTTCCGCGCGCGCGAGGCGAAGGTCATTGACGAGCTGACCCAGCGCGACGGCATCGTGCTCGCGACCGGCGGCGGCGCGATACTCGACCCGCAGAGTCGCAGCCACCTGGGCGCGCGTGGCTTCGTCGTCTACCTGCACACGACGGTCGAGCAGCAGCACCGGCGCACGCAACGCGGCCGCGAGCGGCCGCTGCTCGAAAACCGCGACCCGCGCGAGGCGCTGGAGGAGCTGATGGCCATCCGCGACCCGCTGTACCGCGAGATCGCCGACCTCGTCATCGAGACCGACGGCCGTCGCGTGCAGACCGTCGCGAAGGACATCCACGGCGCGCTCTGACCCGCCGACGCCGGCCCGGGCTCCGGGCCTCGTCGCACGCCGGAGTTCCGGACGCGGGCCACGCCCGGATTCGCCGGCGGTTTCGAAACGCGCGGCCGGCACAGTACACTGGGCGCCCCTCGATACCCGCGCGGTCCGTCCTTGAGCGCCAACCTCACCACCGTCACCGTCGAGCTCGGCTCCCGCAGCTACCCGATCCTGATCGGACCGGGTCTGCTCGACACGGCGGACCTCGCCGCCGCGCTGCCCGGGCCCAAGGCGATGATCGTCAGCAACGAGACCGTGGCGCCGCTTTACCTGGAGCGGCTGCGGGCCCGGCTCGGCGACCGCAAGCTGCTTACCGTCGAACTGCCGGACGGCGAGGCGCACAAGACGCTCGGCTCGGTCGGCCGCATCCTCGATGCGCTGGCCGCGGGCGGCGCGGCGCGCGACACGAGCGTGATAGCGCTCGGTGGCGGGGTGGTCGGCGACGTCGCCGGCTTCGCCGCGGCCTGCTACATGCGCGGGCTGCCGTTCGTGCAGGTACCGACGACGCTGCTGGCCCAGGTCGATTCCTCGGTCGGCGGCAAGACCGGCGTCAACCACGAGCGCGGCAAGAACCTGATCGGCGCGTTCCACCAGCCGCGGCTCGTCGTGGTCGACACGGACACGCTCGACACGCTGCCGGACCGCGAACTGCGCGCGGGACTGGCCGAGGTGATCAAGCACGGCGCGATCGCGGACGAGGCGTTCTTCGCGTGGCTCGAAGAGCACATGCCGCGGCTGCTGGCGCGCGATCCGCAGGCGCTCGCGCACGCGATCCGGCGCTGCTGCGAGATCAAGGCGGCCGTCGTCGCCGAGGACGAGCGCGAGCAGGGCCGCCGCGCGATCCTGAATTTCGGCCACACCTTCGGCCACGCGATCGAGCGCACCGCCGGCTACGGCGAGTGGCTGCACGGCGAGGCGGTGGCGGCCGGCATGGTCATGGCCGCGGAGCTGAGCGCGATTGCTGCTGCCGAGCGGACGCGGCTCGCGCGTCTCATCGAGGCGGCCGGCCTGCCGGTTGCACCACCGGGCGTTGGCGCGGCACGGCTGCGCGAGGCGATGAGCATGGACAAGAAAGTCGCAGCCGGCTCCCTGCGCTTCGTGCTGCTCGACCGCCTCGGCGCCGCCCGTATCGAGTCCGGCGTGGACGAGAAAGCGCTCGCCGCCGTGCTGGCGCGGGCCGGGGCGTGACCGGGCGCGACGCCAGCGCGGGCGGGCTCGCGCCGTTCGCCGCGCACGAGGACGCGAGCCGCGGCCGGCGCCACCCGGAGTCGCCGCCCGCGTACCGCGGCGAGTTCCAGCGCGACCGCGACCGCATCGTGCATTCGACCGCGTTCCGCCGGCTCATGTACAAGACCCAGGTCTTCGTCAACCACGAGGGCGACCTGTACCGCACGCGGCTCACGCACTCGCTCG
>CALALV010000136.1 GCA_937925605.1 uncultured Woeseia sp. | reverse complement strand
CTCGCCGAACTGCGCCTGGTAGGTGAACTTGTAGACGAACTCCACCGAGGCGCGCAGGCCGAGTTCCTGCTCCAGCCGTCGCGTGGTGGCCTCGTCCATGTCCTCGCCGCGACGCGGATGGCTGCAACAGCTGTTCGACCAGTAGAGCGGCCAGAGTCGCTTGCCCGCGGCACGCTGCTGCAGCAGCAATTCGCCGCGCGCATTGAACAGGAACACCGAAAATGCGCGGTGCAAAACGCCCTCGCCGTCGTGGCAGCGACCCTTGTCGAGATGTCCGGTCTCGCGGTCGTCGGCGTCGACGAGGATCAGCTCCTCGCTGTCCGACGAGACGATGCGGCCCGCCGGCATATCGGTCTGGTGATTCAAGATCCGGTGTTCCTCAGTCCTGCTGCATGCGGATGATCGCATAGCCGGCGCGCTTGAGCGCGCGCGCCACGTCAACCTCGTGGCCCGGGCAGAGCGCGACGATCGAACCGCCGCCACCGGAGCCGGTGAGCTTCGCGCCCGCGGCGCCGGCCCGGCGCGCGATGTCGATCATGCGCTCGAGCTCGGGCGTCGACACCTCGATCGCATTCAGGAATCCCTGGCAGACGTTCATCATTGCCCCCAGCGTTGCGTAGTCGCGGTCGCGCAGCGCGACCGCGCCGGCAACGCTCAGGTCGTCGATCTCGGCGAAGATCGTCTCGTACAGCGCCGGGCTGGCCTCGTAGCGCTGACGCACGCCGGCGACCATCTGCTTCGTCATGCCGCGCTGGCCGCTCGCTGCGATGACCAGCGGCGGCGTTTCGGCCAGCCGGATTGGTCGCGTGCGCTCGGCGGCGGAGCGCGTGTACAGCACCGTCTCGCCGTAGGTTGCCAGGTTGTTGTCGATGCCGGACGGGGTGCCGTGCGCGATGCGCTCGCACTCGAGCGCGAGTGCATCGACCTCGCGGTTGTCGAGCGATCGCCCGCTGAACACCGCGAGTGCCCGGATTACGGCCACCGCGAGCGACGCCGACGCGCCCAGGCCCATGCCCGCCGGGATGCGGGCTTCCACGTCGACGTCGAGCGGCTCGTCGACGCCCAGTTCCCTGCGAATCAGCGCGATGACGGCCGCGGCGCCCTCGTCGTCCGTATCGTCGAGCGGCAGGTCGAGACCCCAGGCGGGGACGCGCAGCCGCGCGCCCCCGGCCGCGGGCCGCACGCGCGCCGCCACCGCGTCGGGCAGCGGCACCGCGAGCACGTGCTTGTCGTAGACGGCCGCGTGCTCGCCGAGCAGGATGACCTTGCCGCAGGCGCTACCCCGCGCTTCGACGTCCGCCGGGGCGTCTGCTGACGACTCCGCGGCACCGCCCTGAAGCTCCGCGATCAGCTCGCCGGCCTTGGACGGCTTGATCTCGCCGCTCGCGATCAGGCCCTTGACGACGCGCTCGAACAGTTCCGGCGGCGCGCCCGCACCGGCAGCGACACTGCGCGCGTGCAGGCTCATGTGCCCCTTCTGGATGCCGTGCGTCACGAGCGCGCGCAACGCGGCGAAATTCTGCGCGAGCCCCACCGCGGCCATCAGCATGGCGAGGTCGGCGGCCGTGCGCACGCCCGCGAGCGCGAGGCACAGCGCCACGGCGGGGTTCGCAGAGATGGAACCGCCGACGGTGCCGACCTTGAGCGGCAGCGTCAGTTCGCCGCGCAGCGCGCCGTCGCCGTCGACGCGCCACTGGCTGAGCGAGCGATAGGCGCCGCGGTGCGCGGCCCAGGCATGGGCACCGGCCTCGATGGCGCGCCAGTCGTTGCCGGTCGCGATCGCGACCGCATCGATGCCGTTCATGATGCCCTTGTTGTGCGTCGCGGCGCGGTACGGATCGACGTCGGCGAACCGGGTCGCGAGCACGATCTCGTCGCGGATGAAGTCGGCCGCGTAGGCGCGCTCGCCCAGCCGCTCGAGCGGCATACGTACCCGCGCCGTGACCAGCGAGCGGTCCGCCAGGTTCGACAGGATGCGCAGTGCGACGCGGGCGCCGCACAGAGCGACGATGCGCGGCGCGACCCCTTCGCAAATCGTGTTGACCAGGTTCGCGCCCATCGCGTCGCAGGTATCGACCAGCAGGTGCAGCACGACGGTCCAGCGCCGGTCGGGCAAGCGGTACTTGTAGTACTCGATCTCGCGCACGCCGCCGCCGCGCGCAACGAGCTTCGGGTGGATCGCGTTCGCAAGCTGCGTGAGCTCCGCCTCGTGCTCGACGAGCACCCGGACGACGTCGTCGGGATCGTCCACGTCGACGAGCTGCAGTTGTCCGATCAGCAGCGATTCCGCCAGCTGCACCTCGAAGCCGCCGCCGGCTCGCGCGATCTTCGCCGCCCCGCTCAGGCCGGCGACGATCGACGGCTCCTCGACCACCATCGGCACCAGCCAGTCGATACCGTTCACCTGGAAGTTGGGCGCCACGGCGAGCGGCAGGCCGAACACGCCGATGACGTTCTCGATCATCTTGTCGGCCATGGCCGGCCGCAGCACGAAATCGCCGCGTGCCAGGCGCGCCGCATCCCCGGCTGACAGCGCACCGTGGGCCACGAGCCGCTCGAGGCGCGCGCCGATGTCGAGCTTGTACAGGCCCGCGATGTCGGATGTCGTCAGCAACTCGCCTGTCCGTCCCGTTTGGCCCCGGCCGCGCCGAGCGAGAGCCCGAGGGTCTCGAATCCCGACTCGCCGGCGCGCTCGGCGAAGGCCTCCAGTGCGTGCGGGTCACAGGAGAAAGCCGCACCGACGTCACCCCCTCCCGCGCCGCAGGGCTTGAACACGATCCCGGCGTGGCGCGCGGCCGCGGCGAGCTCCGCGTGCCCGCCCGCGAAGATGCCGAGGCCGAGGTCACGGTCGAAGCGCTCGAGCGCCGCGGTCCAGTCTGCCAGCCCGCCTACGATCGTGTCCGCATCGTCGCCCCGCCAGGTCTCGGCCAGCGTTTCGGCCGCGCGGCCGAGCGCGGCCAGACTTGCACGCGCGCCAGCCTGCTGCAAGTCGCGGTCGAGCTGGGCGATTCGCACAGGCGTGCTGGACGGCCGGCCGCTCCACAGCACGGCGCAGTGCAGTCCGGACGGCAGCGCGGCGTCCTGCCGCTCGACGGCGCCGTCGCGAAACAGGACGATGCCGCCGTGCGCGGCGCAGGCGACGTCGATCCCGCTGCCGACACCGCCCTGGAAGCGCGAATGCACGCGGCCCGCCCGCGCGGCCAGCGCGTCCGCCTCCGTCTCGTCGGACAGCGCGGCCGTGAGCGCGACGGCGAGCGCCGCGCTGGTACCGTTGCCGAGCTTGCGGCCGTCGGCGGCCGAGAATGCGCCCGTGTCGAGCACGAGGCGCAGGCCGCGCGCGTCCGGCGCACAGGCCGCCCAGGCCTGTGCGAGCAGGCCGAGCGGCGCATCCGCGGGGACCGCGAGGCCGCGTCGGCCAGCGCGCAGCCGCCAGCGACCGGGGCGAAAGCCACGCGTCTCGACCTCGATGACATCGCCACCGGTCTCCGCGAAGATCACGCGCGCGCGCCGCGACACGGCCGCAGCGATCGCCGGGTAACCGTGCAACACCGCGTACTCGCCGCCGAGTACCAGCTTGCCGGGCGCGGACCAGGCGCCCGCCGTCACGAGGTATCCGCCAGGCGCGCGCCGTCGCCGAGCCCGCTCTGCAGCGTCTCGATGACGCCCGGCGTGGCCGCGAGCGCGTCCGCGACCGTACCGGCCGCCTCCGGCAGCGACACGACCTTGACCTGCGGGCCGGCGTCCATCGTGAAAAAGACCGGTTGCCCCTGCCGGCGCAGGTCCCGCACCGTCTCGAGGCAGGCGAGCGTCGCGCTGTTCCAGTAGACGATCGACGGCCGGCTGGTCCACATGACCGAGTGCATCTTCAGGCAGTTCTGCTCGGCGACCGCGCCGAGCGCCTCGATATCGCGCGCCGCGACGGCGGCACGGGCGGCAGCGAGGTCCGCCTCCTGGCGCGCGAGCCATGCGCCGTAGAACGGCGACGTCCGCCGGCTGCGATTCATCGCATCGCCCGAGGACACGCTCTTGGCCGTCGCCGCGGTGACCGCGACCGTGACGGTCAGCGGCCAGTCTGCGGGTGCCGCCAGCGAAACGACGTCGATGTCGTCGCCGCCGGCGTCGAGCTCGACGATGCCGCCGTACAGCGAGCGCGCGGCCGAGCCGGAGGCGCGCCCGGCGGCACGCGCCAGCTCGAGCGTCGGCCGCTCGCGACCGAGCGCGCCGTTCGCGGCCACGACGAGAGCGGCGAACGCGGAGGCGGAAGAGGCGAGGCCGGCGGCGATCGGGAAGTTGCCGCGGCTCGACACGCGGGCGGCGGCGCGGCCGGGACCCGCGACGTCGTCGAGGCAGCGGCTGACGCGACCGAGCATCGCCGGCGCCTCCGAGCCGTTGACCTCCAGCCGGTCGCCGGCGAGCGCCGGGTCGAACTCGACGGTCGTCCGTGTCCAGAGGCTGTCGAGCGTCAGCGACAGCGAGCCCGTCGCCGGCAGGTTGCGCGCGTCGTCGCGCTTGCCCCAGTACTTGACTAGGGCGATGTTGGGCTGTGCCTGGCTCGATGCGCGCATCACGCCGTCCCTGCCGATGATAGTGGCGAACTGCGGCGCGCGATTATAGCCCGCCCGCGCTGCGGCGCGCCGCGCGGAATCGGTGTACGCTGGGCACCCCCTGCTGCCGCCGGAGCCCGTGCCTTGCCGTTCGCCGATCGCCTGCCCGAGTACGTGGACCGCATCGGCGACTGCCTCGAGCGCGCGCTGCCGCCCGCCGACGAGACACCGCGGCGCCTGCACGAAGCGATGCGCTATGCCGTCCTGAACGGCGGCAAGCGCATCCGGCCGCTGCTGGCCTACGCGAGCTGCGAATCGCTGGGCACGGATCCCGCGCGGGTCGATGGCGCCGCGACCGCGATCGAGTTGATTCACGCGTTTTCGCTCGTGCACGACGACCTGCCGGCGATGGACGACGACGACCTGCGCCGCGGCAAGCCGACCGTGCATCGCCGCTACGACGAAGCGACTGCGATCCTCGCGGCGGACGCGCTGCAGCCGCTCGCCTTCGCGGCGATCGCCGGATCGCCGCACACGACGCCGGCCCAGGCGCGCGAGCTGGTGCGGTTGGTCGCCGACGCCTGCGGCTCGCGCGGCATGACCGGCGGCCAGTCGATCGACCTGTCGTCCGAGGGCAAGCGCCTCGACGCCGACACGCTCGAACTCATGTACCGGTTGAAGACCGGCGCGCTGATCCGGGCCGCCGTATTGTGCGCCGCCTGTGTCAGCGACGACGCCAGCGACGGTCAGCGGCGGGCGCTGGAGGACTACGCGGACTGCACCGGGCTCGCGTTCCAGATCCGCGACGACCTGCTGGACGTCGAGGGCGAGACCGTCGTGATCGGCAAGCCGGCCGGCTCGGACCTGCGCAGCGACAAGGCGACCTGGCCGGCGATGTTCGGCATCGACGCGGCGCGCGCGCGCTGCGACGAACTGCTCGGGCGCGGCCTCGACGCGCTGGACCCGCTGGGCGAACGCGCGGAGCCGTTGCGCTGGCTGGCTCGCTACATCGTCGAGCGCTCGGCGTGAGCGGCGCGCGCGAACGCAGCATCCTGCACGTCGACATGGATGCGTTCTACGCGTCGGTCGAGCAACGCGACGACCCGGCGCTCTCCGGCAAGCCGCTGGTGGTCGGCGGGGACGGCAATCGCGGTGTCGTCGCGGCGGCCAGCTACGAGGCGCGCCGCTACGGCATCCGCTCGGCGATGCCGATGCGCGAGGCGCGGCGCCGCTGCCCCACCCTGCTGCAGGTGCGGCCGCGCATGGCGCACTACCGCGAGATTTCGAAACGCGTGTTCGCCATCTTTCGCGACTTCACGCCCGACGTGGAAGGCCTGTCGCTCGACGAGGCGTTTCTCGACGTGACCGGCAGCACGGCGTTGTTCGGCCCGGCGCCGGGTATCGCGCAGGCCGTGAAAACCCGCATCCGCGACGAACTCGAGCTGACGGCCTCGGTCGGCGTGGCGCCGAACAAGCTCGTCGCCAAGATCGCGTCGGACCTCGACAAGCCGGACGGCCTCGTCGTTGTAACGCCTTCGAACCTGCGCGAGGTGCTCGACCCGCTGCCGGCCGCGGTCATCCCGGGCATCGGCCGGCGCACGCTCGCTCGACTCGATGCGGCCGGCATCCGCACGTTGCGCGACCTGCGTACGGCCGACGACGGCAGGCTGCGTTCCCTGTTCGGCCGCTACGCCGAACGCACCCGCGAACGCGCCGCCGGCATCGACGAGCGTCCGGTCGTCAGCGCGCGCAGCGAGAAAACGATGAGCGCCGAGCAGACCTTCGAGCGGGATCTCTACGAAGTCGCCGACATGCAGCGACAGCGGCTGGGCCTGACCGACAGTAACGCGGGACGCCCGAGGCGCAAGAGCAGGACCGCCGC